>CAYSHP010000003.1:0-102793 GCA_964430875.1 uncultured Halanaerobiales bacterium | reverse complement strand
AGATTGAATAAAAAACTTAAAAGACAAGAAATAATTGAAAAAGAGCAAATAGAAGATGAGGAGTGAAAAAATGAAATACTTTAAAAAAATAAAAGGTGATAATATCTATCTTTCCCCTATAAATAAAGAAGATTATGAGAAATATACTGAATGGATTAATGACATAGAAATTTCTCTTAATTTAGGAACTGCTCATCAGATATATACCCTTCAAAAAGAAAAAGAATTCCTGGAAAATATTTCTGAAAATTCTTTTGCGATTATATTAAAAGAAAATGATAAACTAATCGGTAATTGTGGTTTGATTGATATAGAACATGTGACCCGGAAAGCAGAATTAGGTATTTTTATTGGTGAAAAGGATTGTTGGAATAAGGGGTATGGAACTGAGGCAATTAAATTACTATTAGATTATAGTTTTAATCTTTTAAATTTACATAATATTATGCTGGAAGTATTTTCTTTTAATAAAAGAGCAATTAACTGTTATAAAAATATTGGTTTTAAAGAAATCGGGAGAAGAAGAGAAGCCAGAGAAATTGCCGGTCAAAAATATGATGAAGTTTTCATGGATATTTTATCTCATGAATTTACGGAGGCTAATATAAGTGTGGAGTGATTTTAGAATGTTAAAAACTAATTTACATATACTATTTACATTTACTTTATTATTTATTTTATTTTTTTCATTAAATATAAAGGCAGATGATGATTTGTTTGTAGGCAATTGGGAAGGTTTTATATCAGTTGATGGTCAAAAGTTAAATATTACAGTAACATTTGAAAAAGCTGGGGGAGATTTAAAAGGTTCAATAGATATACCTCAACAAAATCTTATTGATTATCCTCTAGATATTAAGGGAATTAATGATAACGAGATTATTTTTGCCATGAATAATATACCAGGTGAACCAGTCTTTGAAGGTATATTAAATAATAATAATATACAAGGGACTTTTAAGCAAAATAATAATAAACTTCAGTTTTCACTAAACCGAACCCAAAGTTCAAACAATAATATTGATGATGAAATTATTTTAAAGGGAAATGAAAGAGAAGTAGAAATACCAGTTAAAGGTGGAAAACTTTATGGTAGTTTAACATATCCGAAAGTTCATGATATAAATGATCCGATTGCCATTATTATAGCGGGGTCAGGACCTACGAACCGTAATGGTAATACTCCTTTAATTACACAAAAAATTAATAATTTACAAGATACAGCTTATTATTTAGCTAATAATGGAATTTTATCTATTAGATATGATAAAAGAGGGGTTGGAGAGAGCAAAATTTTGGTGGATAAAAAGACACCAACATTTAATCAATACAGTCAAGATATATTAGATATAATTGAATTTATTAAAAACAATTTAGGTAGATCTGAAGAACAAATTTTTTTAATTGGTCATAGTGAAGGTTCAACACTCTCAATAATGACTGCTCAAAAAGCAAATGACATAGGCGGCTTGATACTTTTAGCAGGACCTGGTTTTAAACAAGAAACTTTACTACGCCAACAACTTAAAAAACAAAATCAAAGGTTATATAAAAATAATAAGATAAATAAAAAAGACATTTTAGTGAAAGCTTTAGATGACTTAATTTCTGCTATAGAGAATGATGATGAATTTAATATAGAAAAATATAAAATTCCTGATGATTTTAAAAATGTATATCTTAGTTTAAATAATCAAAGAGAATTTTCAAAAGAATGGTTAAAAACAGATCCTGCAAATCTACTTTCCAATCTCAAAATACCGACTTGTATAATACAAGGATCAGAAGATCAGCAAGTCAGCCAAGCAGATTCTGAAAGATTGGCAGAGGCTGTTGATGATGATATTGAAAAATATAAATATATTAATGGTGTAAACCACTTATTGTTTAAAGATAAACATCAGGTAGAAAATGAAATTTTAGACACAATAGTCAATTTTATTAAACAATATGATTAAGAGAGGAGAGCAAATAATGAAAAATTTCTTGATATTTTTAATATTAATTTTAGTTGCTGCTACCTTTTTGGCTATAACTAATCCCAATAAAGATGAATTTATTAGTTGGGGTGTACAAGAAATGCAGGCTGAATCTGAAACTGATTTAGAAAAAATAATAGAAGGTGTGGTAGGAGAACAAGTTCTAAAAGTGAAAACTACAAGAAAAAATTATGTCATTTTTAGTATATATACTGTAGATAGTGGAGAAAAAGATGTAAGATATCTAGGTATAATAGAACAATTTTTTCAAATTAATTAAAATAATGTAAGAAAGAATCATCTGTTTGTATAATATTAAATAGAGGTGATATTAATGAGTATTTTTAAAGCTTATGATATCAGAGGTATCTATAATAAGGATTTTGATAAAGAAACAGTTTATAAAATAGGTTATTATCTGCCAGATGTAGTTGAAGCAGAGAATGCATTAGTTGGTTATGATATTAGAAAATCATCACCAGAAGTTTTTGATTATCTTACAAGAGGTTTAATTGATAGAGGGATAGAAGTTTTTTCAATGGGGTTAGCGACTACTCCATCAGTTTATTTTAATACAGTTGATGGTAACTTTGACCTTTCCATTCAAATCACTGCTTCTCATAATAGTAAAGAATATAACGGTATGAAAATTTCTAAAAAGAAGGCCTTACCAGTTGGTTATGAGACTGGCTTAGACCAAATTGAAAAATTAGTAAATGAATCTGATTTAGATATTGATAAAATTTCTGCTAAAAATATGGAAGATACTGTTAAGCAATACCATGGGCAATATAAATATTTAAAGTTCTTAAAGGAACATCAGCCTAACATTGAAAACTTAGATATAGTAATTGATGCTTCAAATGGGATGTCTTCCCTATTTTTAAATGATATATTTGGTGATAAGGTAGATTATATTAACTATGAAATGAATGGAGATTTCCCCGGCCATGATCCTAATCCAATGAAAGAAGAAAACTTAACTGAAATTAGAGAAAAAATTGATAATAAGGATTATGATGTTGGTGTTGTTTATGATGGTGATGGTGATCGAGTTATATTTTTAGATGAAAATGGTAGATTTATTTCTCCGGACCTTATTACTGCAATATTAGCAGATTATTTCTTAAAAGATAATAGTGGCCAACATGTTATTTTTGATATTAGAACTTCACGTTCGGTTAGTGAGCATATAAAGAAATTAGGTGGTAAACCCTATATGTGGAAAGTTGGTCATGCCTTTGCTAAAATAAAAATGAGAGAGTTAGATGCAGTAGTAGGTGGAGAATTAGCCGGTCATTATTATTTTAGAGATTTTTATTACTGTGATTCAGGTCTATTAACCTCTTTTATTGTATTAGATGTACTCAATAAATATAAAAAAGAAGAAGGTATTAAATTATCAGAAGTAATAGATAAAATTGATAAGTATGAAGGATCAGGTGAAATCAATTTTAAAATTGATAATAAAAAAGCAGCTATGGAAAAGGTAGTAGATTACTTTAAGGAGAATGATAAACCCCAAAAGATTTATGATTTTGATGGATATAGAATAGAGTTTGAAGATTGGTGGTTTAATGTTAGGCCTTCTAATACAGAACCATATTTAAGATTAGTAGTAGAAGCAAATAATAAAAAAATATTAAATGAAAAAGTCAAGCTTTTAAAAGATTTGATCAATACGTAAAGAAACCAAAGGTGCCTATATAAAGGCACCTTTCATACTTGTTATTTACAAAATTCAATCTAAAAAATTGAATAAATATTTGAATTATAATATAATAATATTGGTTAAAACTGGTTAAGAAAATAATTATATAACTATTTATGTAGAATTGAGGAGATAATTATGTTATATGTATCAATTATTACTTTTACATATTTTTTAGCTATTCCTATTACAATATTTGTAGCTATAGATGCATATAAACGCAAAAACAGATGGCTTTTATGGTCTTTAGGAATTATAATATCCTGGCCATTGATCTTACCCTTATACTTTTCTTTCCGTAACTTAAAAAAAGGTGAAGAAAGAAAAGGGGGTTTAATCTGGAATATAATAAGAAACTACATATTAATTTATTCTACAAATATATTCTTAGTAATTCTGTTACTACTGATTTTACCTCAGAATATGGGTTATTTAAGTAATGAGATATTCATTACTGAATTTGCGGGTTTTGAGATTTCTTTAAGTTTTATTTATTATGTAATTTTTATTATCTGGTTAATACCTTCTCTTTTATTTTTAATGATTGGTTCCTTTTTCAAAGATGATTATAGTAAAGAGACCGGTCCTTCCGGTAGATTAAAAGAAAGCAAAATCAAACAAAAAGAAAAACTTAGTAAAAAACTGGATGATTTTTACAAAGAAAAACAGGAAAAATCATAGGTAAGAAGTATTTATTATTTGATATTTGCAAATCAATAATAATCATTATATACTTAAAAAAATATGTAAATAATATTAAAATAATATAAATAAGATTAAATATTGGAGTAGAGGAGGCAAATATTATGGCTGAGGAAAATAAAGATTTTTGGGAAAATAGAGAAGAGATTAATAAAAAAATCTATGAAGCAGATAATTTAGAAATAAAAAGATTTTTTAATCTAGATACTAATGTTTATAAAGATGGTGCTTTAAGTACAAAAAATAAAGAAATGTTAGGTTTAGCTTCTTCGATGGTATTAAGATGTGATGACTGTATAAGATACCATGTTGACCGTTGTTATGAGGAAGGTGTAACTAAAGACGAATTCTATGAATTATTTAGTGTTGCTTTAATTGTAGGTGGTTCGATTGTAATTCCTCATCTTAGAAGAGCTGTGAAGAGATTAGAAGAATTAATTGAGGGTGAGGAGGAAATTAGATGATTCAATTTGAACCCATTGGTAAAATTAATACACCCTATAAAAAACGTGAAAATATTCCCCGTCAGCCTGATATGGATGCTGAGGGAGAATTCATTTTAGAAATAAATCAAAGTTTACAAGAAGGAATTAAGGGATTAGAAAAATATGACTATTTGATAGTAATTTTTTATCTTGATAAAATAGCTGATAAAGAAACTCACTTAATAATAAATCCTACTTATTCAACAAGTAATAAAAAAAGAGGTTTATTTGCTACTCGCACTCCAAATAGACCCAATAAAATAGGACTTAGTACAGTTGGATTAAAGTATATAGAAGATAATAAAATTTATATTACAGGGATAGATGCTATTGACGGTACGCCAATTTTAGATATTAAACCATATTATAGATCATTAGATTCTAAAGATGAGTATTACAACTACAATAAAGAAGAAATTGTAATCTATACAGATGGAGCTTGCTATAAAAATCCTGGTCCCGGTGGCTATGCAGCAATTATTTTGGATGAAGATAAAGAAATAGAAATTACCGGTTATGAACCAGATACGACTAATAATAGGATGGAATTAAGGGCAGTTATTGAAGCCTTACAGGTAGTTAAAAAAAATAAAAAAATTATTCTTTATTCTGATTCTAATTATGTGGTAAAAGGCATAAATGAATGGATAAAAAGTTGGAAAAAAAGAGGCTGGAGAACTGCTAGTAATAAACCAGTTAAAAACTTAGATCTGTGGAAAAAATTAGATAAATTATTTGATAAAAAGAATGTGAAATTAAAAAAAGTTGCAGCTCATTCTGGAAATGAATTTAACGAAAAAGTAGACAAATTAGCTAAAGAGGAAATTGAAAAGAAGCTAAAATAATTTGGGGGTATTATTTATGTTGGAGTATAAAGAAAAAAGGAAAAAAGCAAAAGAATTTATTAAAGATAAGGTTGATATTAAACCAGAGGTGGGCTTAATTTTAGGCTCAGGTTTAGGTGAATATAGTGGGCAGTTGGAAAAACAAAAGAAATTAAAATATGATGATATTCCAGGTATGCCGGTATCTACTGTAGAAGGTCACGCTGGTGAGTTTGTATTTGGGGAAAAACACGGCAAAAAAATAGTCGCTATGAACGGACGAGTTCATTACTATGAAGGTTATAGCATGAAAGAAATTGCCTTCCCAGTTTGGGTAATGAAAGAACTAGGTATTGAAAAATTAATAGTAACAAATGCTGCTGGTGGCTTAAATACAACATTCAGACCGGGTGACTTAATGATTCTTACAGATCATCTTAACTTTATGGGCTCTAATCCATTGATTGGGGAAAATGATGATGAAATAGGGCCGAGATTTCCTGCAATGACAGAAGCTCATCCTAAACACATGATAAAAGTAGCTGAAAAAGCTGCTGAAGAAGCTGATATTCATATTATGAAAGGTGTTTATCTTGCTATAACAGGTCCAGTATATGAGACATATGCAATGAGTAAATTTCAAAGATTAATAGGAGCAGATGCTGTTGGGATGTCAACAGTTCCAGAATTAATAGCTGGAACTCATGCAGGTTTAGAAAATTTAGCAATATCATGTATTACAGATGTTGTGAAAGGAAAAGATGAAGAATCATTAACTCATGAAGAAGTAATGGAAGTGGCACAAAAGGTAAAGCCTAAATTTAAGGAATTAATTAATAATGTAATTAAAGAACTATAAACTTATCTATTACTGGCAGTCAGGGCAAACACCGTAAAATTCTAAACGATGAGTATTTACTTTAAATTCGGTATTATTATCTACAATTTTATTAATTTCTTTTTCAAACAAATCAATATTTAAATCATAGACATTACCGCATTTTTGGCATCTAAAATGGTAATGATTTTCTGTATTTCCATCATAATGGCTTTGATCATTAGCATAGTTAATAACATCAATTTTGCCCTTTTCTGCTAGAAGGTTTAAATTTCTATATACCGTACCTAGACTAATGTTAGGTATATCTTTTTTGACTTTATCATAGATCCAATCAGCTGTTGGGTGTGAATCAGTATTTTTCAATACTTGTAATATGGTTTTTCTTTGTTTTGTCATTCTAGTTTTAGCCATTTTATTAAACCCCTTTTTTTATATATATTGCAAATACGTAAATATATATTATCAAATACTACATATTTAGTCAAGATACCAGGAAGTGGTGATATAGTTTTATTATCCAACCTATATACTTATAGTCTAGGAAGAATCATCCAAAAATACAAGTTTTTGTTGTAAATAAGTTTTGTTTAGTTAATTATATTATACGAGGTGATTATTAATGAAAAAGGAAAAAAGAATACTTACAGGTGATAGACCGACTGGGAAATTACACCTCGGTCATTATGTAGGAAGTTTAGAAAATAGATTAAAACTACAAAATAAATATGATACATTTCTTATAATTGCAGATGTACAAGCCTTAACTACTAATTTTGAACATCCTGAAAATTTATCACATGATGTTCATCAGGTTGCCGAAGATTACTTATCAGTCGGTATTGATCCAGAAGAAACAACTATTTTAGTACAATCTATGATACCTGAAATTGCTGAGTTAACCGTTTTTTATTCTATGATAGTAACTGTAAATCAACTACAAAGAAACCCCACAATAAAGGAAGAATCAGCTCAATACGGCTATGAAGAAATGTCTTATGGTTTTTTAGGTTATCCGGTTAGTCAGGCAGCCGATATTACATTTTGTAAGGCTGATTTAGTACCTGTGGGTAAAGATCAATTACCTCATATTGAACAGACCAGGAGAATTGTCAGGAAGTTTAATCAACTTTATGAACCAGTATTTAAAGAACCAGAGCCAAAAATTAGCAGAATTCCGAGCTTGGTAGGTTTAGATGGAGAAAATAAGATGAGTAAGTCCTTAGATAATGCTATATATTTAAATGATAGTGAAGAGAAAGTACTTAATAAAGTTATGTCTGCTAAAACTGATCCAGCCAGAATAAGAGCGACTGACCCTGGTCATCCCGAAGTATGTACAGTTTTTCAGTATCATAAAGCATTTAATGAAGAAGAGGTACCTGAGATAGAAAAAAGATGTAAAGCCGGAACCATTGGTTGTGTTGCCTGTAAAAAACGTTTAGCAAAAGCTATCAATGAACTGTTAGATCCTATTAGGGAAAGAAGGCAAAAATATTTAGAAAAACCAGAATTAGTTGATGAGATTGTAATGGCGGGTACAAAACATGCCCGTAGTATTGCAAAAGAGACTATTAAGGAAGTTAAGGAAGCAATGAAGTTAGATTATTTCAAGGGTAAGTAGTAGGTGATAATTTTTGAATAAATTAAGATTAGGTATTCTTTTCGGTGGTAAGTCAGAAGAACATGAAGTATCATTAATGTCTGCCAGATCTGTATATAACTTTGCTGATAAAAGTAAATATAAAATATATCCGATTGCGGTTGATAAAAAAGGCAATTGGCTTAGTAAAGAAAAATCTAGTAATATCTTAAAAGATAATGAAATAAAGGAAGTTCCTGCTGTTAAAAATCCAGATAAGAAGGGTTTAAACAATTTTTTAAAAGATGATTTTGATGTCATTTTTCCCTTAATACATGGACCTTATGGTGAAGATGGGAAAATTCAAGGATTATTTGAACTACTTGATTTACCTTATGTAGGAGCAAATGTGTTAGGTAGTGCAGTCGGTATGGATAAAGGTATCATGAAAAAATTGTTTGATTATAATAATTTAAAACAAACTGAATTTTTAACTTTAAAAAAGCATGATAAAAGTAAATTCACAATAATAGAAAAGTTTATTGAAGATAAAGGGATGCCAATTTTTATTAAACCTGCTAACTTAGGTTCTAGTATTGGTATCTCAAAAGTTTCCCATCGAGATGAGCTAAAAACTGCTGTAAAAGCAGCCTTTAAATATGATAATAAAATAGTAGTCGAAAAATCTATAAAAGCGAGAGAAATTGAATGTTCGGTATTAGGTAAAAAAGAATTTAAAGCTTCATTGCCAGGCGAAATTATACCGTCACATGATTTTTATGATTATCAGTCTAAATATGAAGATGAGAAAACTAAACTGATCATACCAGCTGATTTAGATGAAAACATAATAAAAGATATACAAAAAACAGCTATCAAAGCTTTTGAAATAATCGAGGGAGAAGGATTAGCTCGAGTAGACTTCTTTTTAAAAGAGGATGAAGTATATATTAATGAAATAAATACAATTCCTGGTTTTACAAAGTATAGCATGTATCCCAAACTCTGGGAAGCAAGTGGATTGTCTTACCCCGAATTAATAGATAAATTAGTTGAAATAGCTTTAGATAATTCTTAAAGGGGTTAATTTATATGAATGATAAATTAAATATGATCCATGTAGATATGGATGCGTTTTATGCTTCAGTAGAACAGCTTGATAACCCTGAATTAGAAGGGAAAGCCGTTATTATTGGTGGTGTTGGTTTGGATAATAGAGGAGTGGTGTCGACAGCTTCTTATGAAGCAAGAAAATTTGGCGTTCATTCTGCAATGCCGATTGCCAAAGCTAAAAAGCTTTGTCCCCACGGTATATACTTGCCGGGTAGGGGAGCACGATATTCTGAATTATCAAAGCAAATATTTAACATTCTTTTAAAGTTTACACCTGAAGTTGAAAAAATTTCAATCGATGAAGCTTATTTATATGTTAAAGGTTGCCATAGATTATATGGTAGCTCAGCTCAAATCGCTAAAAAGATAAAAGAAAAAGTAAATGAAGAAACCGGGTTAGTATGTTCAGTTGGCGTAGCTAGAAATAAATTTTTAGCTAAAATTGCTTCTGATTTAGATAAACCAGATGGATTAGTCGTTATTGAAAATGATGAAATAGATAAAGTTTTAGATGTGCTTTCTATTAAAAAAATTCCGGGTGTAGGAGAGAAAACTGCCAATAAGTTAAATGAAATCGGTATTTATAAGATTAAGCAATTAAAAAGATTAGCTATTGAAGAATTAATTAAGTTGTTTGGTAAACATGGTAAACAACTTTATGAATTGATTAGAGGACGAGATGATAGAAAAGTCAATACTAACTCTCAGACTAAATCCATAAGTAATGAAACTACCTTTAGAAATGATATCATTGAAATGGAACTTTTATTAAAACATTTATCTCAATTATGCCAAAAAGTAACCAGGAGGATCAGAAAAAAGCAATTAATAGGTAATACCGTATTTATTAAAGTAAAAGATAATAAATTTAATATTAAAACTAAAAGGATTACCGTACAACATTATATAGATAGTACTGAAGATTTATACCAATTAAGTAAGCAATTGTTACAGCAAGTTAAGATAAAAATTCCTATAAGATTAATTGGAGTGGGGATATCTGGTTTAAAAGAAAAAGAGAAAGAACAGATGTCATTATTTGAAAGTAGTGATAATAAAGAAAAATTTAATTTAGCCATAGATTCTATTAAAGATAAGTTTGGTAATAAAAGTATCAGGCGAGCGAGAGACCTGCTAGAAAAAGAAAATAATAAGTAAAAAAAGCCGATGTGGGGGAAACCCCACATTTTTTTACATAAAAATAGTACTTTAGTACTAAAAATTATTATTATTTTTTAAAGGAATTTTTTTATATACATAGAAATAGTATACTAAGTGGTGATAAGTGGTAGATGGTGGTAAAATTGGGGTTAAGGTGATAAATATGTTAATAGGTGAATATCTACATAAAATGGATAGTAAAGGAAGATTAATAATCCCCGCCAAATTCAGGGAAGAACTTGGTGATAACTTTGTTGCCACCAGAGGTCTAGATGATTGTTTATTTATATATCCTATGGATGAATGGGAAAATTTCAGTGAAAAGATAGCTTCAACTCCTGTAACTAACAAAAATGCAAGATTCTTCTCCAGATTCTTTATTTCTGGAGCCACCGAATCTACTTTAGATAAACAGGGTAGAATAAATATACCTTCTAATTTACAAGAATATGCCGGTTTAGAAAAGGAAGTTGTTGTGATTGGTCTGACAAATAGAATTGAGTTATGGGCTAAGGAAAATTGGGATCAATTCTTGGAAACTGCTGAAGAGTCGACCGATGAAATAGCGGCTGCGATGGAAGATTTAGGAATTTAATGGAGGCCAATTATATGAGTAATAGTCATAAACCAGTTTTATTAGAAGAAACAATAGAATATCTGTCTGTAAAAAAAGCTGGAATTTATGTTGACGGTACATTAGGACGTGGTGGACACACAGCTGGTATTTTAGAGAATTTAGGAGATGAAGGATTAGTTATATCCTTAGACAGAGACCTTCATGCAATTGAGGCAGTTAAGGATAGTATAGAGAGTAAAAATTTAATATTAGAACATGCAAATTATATTAATATAAGTGATGTTTTAGATAAGCATGATATAGATAAAGTAGATGGTATGATTTTTGATCTCGGTGTATCTTCCCCTCAGTTGGATAATTCTAACAGAGGTTTTAGTTATAAAAACAACGGCCCCCTTGATATGAGGATGAACCGAGATCAAAAATTAACTGCCGCTGATATAGTCAATAACTATCGTAAAGATAAAATTAAAAAAATAATATATGATTATGGAGAAGAAAACTGGGCATCTCGAATTGCTGAGTTTATAGTGGCTTATAGAAAGAAAAAGGAGATTGAAACTACTTTTGAATTAGTAGATATTATTAAAGCAGCTATTCCTGCATCAGCTAGAAGATCAGGAGGGCACCCTGCTCGCAGAACATTTCAAGCTTTAAGAATTGCTACTAACAATGAATTAAATCAATTAGAAGATATGATTTCAAGTGCTGTTAAAAGATTAAAAAAAGGAGGGAGGATCTGTATTATAAGTTTTCATTCACTTGAAGATAGAATAGTAAAGCATAAATTTAAAGATTTAGCAAGTGATTGTGTTTGTCCTCCTGAAATTCCGGTTTGTGTTTGTGATAAAGAACCTTTAGTGAAGATTATTACCAAAAGTCCTATACGAGCATCTGAACAAGAGGTCGAAGAAAATTATAGAGCAAGAAGTGCAAAACTTAGAGTAGCTGAGAAAATATGAGGAGGGTAGGTGATAAAATTGTTCCATAATAATAAAAACGGATATCAAAATAATAAAAACAATTATAATCATTATGAAAATGGTGAATACGCAGAACAAAATAATGAGGACAAAAAAAATATCTACATATATTTAATTTTACTGACTATTTGTGCTATAATATTATTGGTTTATATAAGTTATACCTTAAGAATTAATAATCTTAGTTATAGAATCGATCAAATGCAGAATGAATTACAGGCTTTAGAACAAAAAAATCATAAATTGGGAATAAAGTTATCAAATGCAAGTTCCCTTTCCCAGGTAGATAAATTAGCCCGCAGTAAATTAAATATGGTGGAACCAGATTCGATGCAGACAATAGTTTTAAAAGCAGAGGAAATAGAAGTAGCAAAAAAGCCTGAAAGGAGTTATTTTCTCAGTGAAGTTACTGACTTTATCACTAATTTAGGTACTGCACGAGCATATTCACCTGAATAGGATGATCTAAATGGATGATAAAATAATTGATAAAGACAGAAAAAAAAGAATTAAAATCCTCTTTTTCATTTTAACTTTTATTTTTTTATTATTAATTGCTAGATTAGCCTGGATACAAATCATTAATAATGATGAATATTCTAATAAAGCTTTAAAACAAAGAATAAAGGAATTAAAAGTTAATCCGGATAGAGGTAAGATTTATGATAAAAACGGCAAGGAACTGGCTGTGAGTATTAATCGTAAAACAGTAGTGGGTTTACCAAAACAGATTACGAACCCAACTCAAACAGCCGGCCAACTTGCCGATATTTTGTCTATAGGGTATAATACTTTGCTGAATAGATTAAACAGAGAAGCTTATGCTGTTTATCTAGAAAGAAAAGTTTCCGACCAAAAAGTAGAAGAAATTAAAAGTTTACAGTTAAATGGTATTACTTTTATAGATGAAAGTAAAAGGATTTATCCTAAAGATAAGTTGGCTAGCCAACTTTTAGGTTTTGTTGGAGTTGATGGTAATGGATTAGAAGGAATAGAATTAACTTATAATAAATACCTGTCCGGAAGTGCTGGTAGAATTTTAACTGAACGGGATGCGGCCGGCAAGATGATTCCGGAAGGTATTGTCGATTATATACCAGAAGAAAACGGTAATAATATTTATCTAACTATTAATGAAGCTATTCAACATAGTTCGGAAAGAGAATTAGCTTCTGCTGCCCAAAAATATAATGCCGAAGGTGGTACTATAATAATAATGGAACCGGAAACCGGTAATATTATTTCTATGGCCAATTATCCTACCTATGATCCCAACCATTTTTCTCAATATAAACAGAAATATTGGAGAAACAGAGCGATAACAGACAACTATGAACCTGGTTCAACCTTTAAAATAATTACTACTGCTTCTGCTATTGAAGAAGGGGTAGTAAATAAAAATGATGTATTTTTTGATTCGGGTAAAGTAAAAATAGAAAAAGAATATATTCAGTGTTGGGAAGAAGATGGCCATGGGACAGAACGCTTTTCGCAAGTTGTGCAAAATTCCTGTAATCCCGGCTTTGTCCAGGTTGGATTAAGAATGGGTAAGGAATCATTTTTTAAATACATAAATGCTTTTGGTTTTGGTGAAAAAACCGAAATAGAATTACCAGGGGAAGCTATTGGTTTAATACCTGAGTATAATCAAGTAGGAGATATTGAACTTGCTACAATTTCTTTTGGACGTGGTATTTCGGTTACTCCTATTCAATTGATAACAGCAGTTTCCGCAGTTGCTAATGACGGAGTATTAATGAAACCTAACTTTGTGGATAAAATAACCAACCAAAATGGTAAAGTTGAAAAAAGAATTAAACCTACCGAAATAAGGAAAGTAGTGTCAACTAGAACCGCTGATAAAACTTTAAATTTATTAGAAAATGTAGTCAGTAATGGTACTGGTGTAAATGCCTATATTGAAGGCTATCGGGTAGGTGGTAAAACAGGTACAGCTCAATATTACAATCAAAATAAATATGATTCTTCTTTTATTGGTATATTTCCTGTTAATAATCCTCAATTTGTTGTATTAGTAGTACTTTATGGAATTGAGGGTAGAACCTATTATGCAAGTCAAACCGCGGCCCCTTTATTTAAAAAGGTAGCTAATGATTTAATTAGGTATTATAAATTACCTTCACAAGAAAAACAAGAAACCCTTCCTGATGATGAGACAATAAAAATTGCTAATTATGCAAAAGAATCTCTATATGATGTTAAAAAATCATTGAAAGAATTGGGTTTGGAATATAAAATAATAGGTGATGATAATAAAATATTAAGTCAAATTCCAAAACCAGGTGCTGAAGTATATAAAAATTCAACAGTATTTCTTTTTACGGAAAATGATGAAAGTATTAAAGCAAAATATAAAATAATGACACCTGATTTTAGAGGTATGGAAAAAGAAGAAGCAGTTAAATTGGCTGAAAAAATGGGAATAACATTAAAATTTCAAGGTCAATCTGGAAAAATAGTTGGTCAGAGTATTAAACCGGGAATTAGAATTTCTGATGATAATCCGGTTATACTTAAATTAAAAGGGTGAGATAATAATGTATCTAAATCAAGTCGTTAATAATTTGGAAGTAGAATTTATCAAAGGAGATCAAGATATAGATATTAAAGACCTTAAATATGATTCGCACTATGTACAATCTAATGATCTATTTATCTGTGTACAAGGGTTTAAAACAGATGGTCATAAATATATTGATGATGTAATAAACAAAAAGGCAAATGCAGTTGTAATTGATAAAAACCTTACAAAATATAGTGATAGTATTACTTATATAAAAGTTCCTGATAGTAGAAAAGCAATGCCACAATTAGCAAAAAACTTTTTTGAAGATCCTCTCAGTGATATAAATCTTATAGGGGTAACAGGTACAAATGGTAAAACGACAACCACATATTTGATTAAAAAAATTTTAAGCCAGAGTGGTTTTAAAACAGGTTTAATAGGAACAATTGAGGTTTTTGATGGAGAAAATAGTAAAGGTGCTGCAAGAACCACCCCTGAATCTATTGATATCTACCGTCATTTAGCTGAAATGAAGCATAATAATGTTGAATATGCTGTTATGGAAGTTTCTTCCCATGCTTTGGCTTTAAATAGAGTAGATACTATGGATTATACTGCAGCTGTGTTTACAAATTTAACACAAGATCATTTGGATTATCATCATACTATGGAAAAATATGCTTCTGAAAAAGCTAAATTATTTCATAAATTAAAAGATAATGGGACCGCAATAATTAATAATGATGATGAATATACTAATTTCTTTAAAAAATCTACTGACAGGCAAATAATTACTTATGGAATAGATAATTCATCAGATTTACAGCCTGAAGAAATTATTCTGTCTTTAGAAGGTGTAAAATTTAATCTAAACGGTTTTAACTATGATTTGAATTTAACCGGTAAATTTAATATTTATAATAGCTTAGCAGCTATTGGTGTTGCCAAAAGTGTAGGTATTAGTGACCAGGTAATAAAAGATTCCCTAGAAAGTGTAAAAGGGATTCCAGGAAGATTTGAGACAATTAATGCTGGTCAAGATTTTACTGTTATTGTTGACTACGCTCATACTCCTGATAGTATGATTAATGTTTTAAATGCAGTTAAAAACTTTGATCATAATGATATTATTGTAGTATTTGGTTGTGGAGGAGAAAGAGATAAAGGCAAAAGACCGATTATGGGTGAAATTGCAGTGCAAAAAGGTAACTATGTAGTTGTTACTACCGATAATCCTAGATCGGAAGATCCAGAAGTAATCATTGAAGAAATTGTCCTAGGAATAGAAAATAGCAAGTATAATACTTCTCATAATGTTAAAGTAGATCGCGAAGATGCAATATATGAAGCAATAAACAGGGCAAATAAAGATGATGTAGTGGTAATAATCGGTAAAGGTCATGAAACATACCAAGTCTTTGCAGACAAAACAATCGATTTTAATGATAAAGAAGTAGCTATTGAAGCTATAAAAGAGAAAATGAGTGAAGCTAACAATGTTTAAATATAAAGTGAAAGATATTTTAAAGGCGACTAAAGGGAAATTAATAAAAGGAGATTTAAATCAGGTTCTTAAAGGAGTTTCTACAGATACCAGGAAATTAGAAAATGAGGATATATTTATTGCTTTACAGGGTGAAAATTTTGATGCCCATAATTTTATAGATGATCAGTTAGCTAAAGAGGTAAAAGCAATTATTGTTCAAAAAGAAATTAATGTAGACTGTGAGAATATTATATTAGTTGAAAATACAACTAAAGCTTTACAGGATATGGCTAAATACCATAGAGATAACTTTAAAAATGTAAAAGTAATTGGTATAACAGGCAGTTCTGGTAAGACTTCTACAAAAGATATTCTTTATGAATTATTAAATATAAAATATAAAGTCAAAAAAAATGAAGGTAATTTAAATAATCATATCGGTGTACCCCTTACTTTATTTCGGCTTACCGGCAAAGAAGATTTTTTTATTGTCGAGATGGGGATGAGTCAAAAAGGTGAAATAAGCCGTTTAGCTGAGATTGCAGATCCCCAACTTGCTATAATAACTAACATCGGTAGAGCTCATATAGAATTTTTTAATTCAGTCGAGGATATTGCTAAAGCTAAGGGAGAATTAATCGAAGCATTGGATAAAGATGATATCGCTGTACTAAATTATGATAATGAGTACACATCTATTTTAAAAGATTTAGCTAAACAGGGTTTAAAAATAAAATACTTTGGTTTTAATAATGGGTCAGATTATTATATTGAAAATTATAAGTATACTGATAGTGGAATGGAATTTAAGATTGGTACAAAAAACGGTGAATATAATCTAAAGACTAATCTTTTTGGTGAACATAATCTATATAATATTGTATCAACAGTGGCTGTAGCAAGACATTATAATATCAATTGGGATTTAATTAAAAAAGCACTCAAAGAACTTAAACTAACAGGATTGAGGTCGGAAATTAAAAAAATAAATGGTGTAACATTTATCAATGATTGTTATAATGCAAATCCACTCTCTATGAAAAATGCAATAAAAATGTTAAAAGAAATCGAAGGGAATAAAAAGATTGCAGTTTTAGGAGATATGTTAGAGTTAGGTGATATCAAAAAAGAGGCTCATTTAGAAATCGGGGAATTTGTAGTTGAAAATAAAATAGATTTACTATTGACAACTGGTAAATTGGGTAAGTATATAGCCGAGGCTGCTCAAAACAAAGGAATGCAAATAGATAAGATTAAACATTTTGATAATAAAGCAAAGTTAAGTCAAAAGTTAAAAGAAATAAGCTATAATAATGATGTAATATTACTTAAAGGTTCTAGAGGTATGAGAATGGAAGATATATATCAAGATTTTTTAAAGGATGAGGAATGATAGAATGTCTTATTTGTTTAAAGCAATATTATTTTTGGGGTTACCACTTTTATGGGTATTAATTTTAACTCCATATTTTATAAAACTATTAAAAGAATATGATTTAGGACAAAAAATTAGAGAAGAAGGTCCTTCCTCACATTATGATAAAGAAGGTATTCCCACAATGGGCGGTATATTAATAGTTACGGGGATTATCATACCCATATTAATAACTAATTCTTTTTCCCTAAATAATATAATTTTTGTATTGGTTTTACTTTCAACAGCAATTATAGGTTTAAGTGATGATTTTATCAAAATAAATAAAGAGAGGTCCTTAGGATTAACTGCACGGCAAAAAATATTTTTACAGTTCATTATAGGTTTAGTTTTAGGAATTTATATTTATTTTTATAATCCAGAAGCACGCAATATTTTAGTGCCTTTTATTAAATTGGAATTTAATTTAGGTGCTTACATAATACCAGTTATTGTTTTAACATATTTATCTACGGTTAACGCAGTTAATCTAACAGATGGTTTAGATGGTTTAGCTTCTTCAATTACAGTAGTGGTATCTCTAACATTATTTATTATATTAATATTGTTGCCATTCACCCAACTTTCCTTGTTAGCATTATCAATAGCAGGGGCTTGTATAGGATTTTTATGGTATAATTCTAAACCAGCTGCAATCTTTATGGGAGATGTAGGATCACTTTCTCTAGGGGCTGCTTTAGCAGTCTTATTTTCATATGCAGGGTTAGAAATAGTTTTGATTTTTGTGGGTGGAATATATGTAGTGGAAGCTTTATCTGTAATTATTCAGGTATTATATTTTAAAATTACACAAGGAGAAAGAGTTTTTTTAATGTCTCCCTTGCACCACCATTATGAATTAAAGGGTTTAAGTGAAAACAAAATTGTTTATAGATTTACAATTGTTTCTGTAATGTTTTCACTGCTTAGTTTATTAATAACATTATAGGGGAATAAAATATGGAAAATTTTATTAATAAAACAGTTACAATTATAGGTTTAAGTGAAAGAACTGGTATAGCTGTGGCTGAAAAGATGATAGATTTAGGTGCTGAGGTTATCATTAGTGATATTAAGTCAAAAGAAGATTTAAAACCACAATTATCTATTTTAGATAAATATGAGAATATAATTTATGATTTAGGTGGGCATAGTGCAAAAATTCTTGATACAGATTTGATAGTATTAAGTCCTGGGGTACCTTCTGATTTAGAAATCATAAAAAAAGCAGAAAAAATGGGTATTGAAGTGATTAGTGAAATTGAACTTGCTTATCGACTGACAGATGCAAATATAATTGGCATTACAGGTACAAATGGAAAAACTACTGTAACCTCTCTTACAGGCCATATTCTGAAACAAAACTTAGATTGTAGGGTTCGGGTCGCAGGAAATATTGGGTCTCCATTAATAACCGAAATAACGGCTCTAAGTGAAAATGATTGGTTGGTAGTAGAGTTAAGTTCTTTTCAATTAGAAAAAATTAAAAATTTTAAATCAGATATTGGCGTTTTTTTAAATTTTTCACCGGATCATTTAGATAGACATAAGACGGTTAAAAATTATTGGAATGCTAAAAAAAGAATATTTGAAAATCAAAATAAAGATGATATCGCTATTATTAATTATGATGATAATTACCTGAGGGATAATTTAAAAAATCTTAATTCTAATACATACCTCATCACAAATAATTTTGATATAGAACAGGGTATTTTTTATAATAAAGATAGTATTTTTCAAATACAAAAAGAACTAGAAGATAAATCTAAAATACTAGATACGAAATATATTCCATTAATTGGTAGTCATAATATTTTAAATACAGCTTTTGCAGTTTTAATTGCTAAACTCTTTTATATAGACAATGAGAGCATTAAAAATGCGGTTATCAGTTATAAAGCGTTTGCACACCGGTTAGAAGTCATTTATGATAAAAAATATAAGGTTATTGATGATTCTAAAGCAACTAATCCTCATGCGGCTGTGAATGCAATGAGATCAATCGAAATGCCTATAGTATTAATTGCTGGAGGACAGGATAGAGATGCTAATTTTGCAGATTTTGCTTATACGGTTAAACAAAGGGTAAAAAAAATAATTCTTTTAGGGGAAACAAAAGAGGCTATTAAACAGGAATTAGATAATTTAAATTATGATAATTATTATTTAGTTAAAAATATGCAAGAAGCTGTTTTAGAGGCATTTAAAAATATAGATATTAATGATACAGTTTTATTATCACCAGGCTGTCCTAGTTGGGATATGTATGAAAGTTATAAAAAGAGGGGCCTGGAATTTCAAGAAGAAGTAGAACATTTTATAAAATGAGTTAAAAGAAGGTGACCTAAGATGAATAAGAAATCTGCTGATTTTATTTTATTATTTGCAGTATTAATCCTTTTAACAATTGGAATAATAATGATTTTTAGTGCAAGTTCCATAAGGGGAGAAGAACTTTTTAATGACAGCTATCATTTTTTAAAAAGACAGGTGATATTTGCTGTAGTTGGTATCATAGCAATGTTAATTATGATGAATATTGATTATCATATCTTCCAAAAGTATGCTAAATTCATTATATTATTTTCAATTTTATTATTAGTTTTTGTTTTAATCCCTGGAATTGGAAAAAAAGTGGGAGGATCTCGCAGATGGCTAGGAGTATTTGGTTTTGGGGGTCAACCTTCTGAAGTTGCTAAATTAGCTTTAATTATCTATATTGCTCAGTTTTATACTAGAAAGAATAGTTTGATTAAAAATTTCAAAAAAGGTATACTACCGATCTTAATTGTAACTGGAATTATATTTTTATTGATATTAATAGAACCTGATTTGGGTACTGCTACCTTAATTTTAGCTATTGTTTTTATCATGTTATTTGCGAATGGAGCTAAGATATGGCATCTTTTAGGTTTAGCTATGGTCAGTATTCCAGCTGTTTTTTATTTTATCTTTTCAGAACCTTATCGTAAAGAAAGGTTCTTAGCCTTTTTAGATCCCTGGTCTGATCCTTTAGATACTGGATATCATATTATCCAATCTCTTTTAGCTTTGGGTTCAGGAGGATTGTTTGGAGTTGGTTTAGGTAATAGTCATCAAAAGTTTTTATATTTACCTGAACCTGGAACTGACTTTATTTTTGCAATAATAGGTGAAGAATTAGGATTTTTGGCCACCTTACTTGTAGTATTATTATACTTGGTGATAGCCTGGAAGGGATTAAAAATAAGTTATAATACTAAGGATAGGTTTGGATCTATATTAGCTATGGGGATTACTGTAATGATTACCGGACAAGCTATTTTAAATATTGCAGTTGTAACCGCTTCAATACCAATTACCGGTATAACTTTGCCCTTTATAAGTTATGGTGGTAGCTCATTAGTACTATTTTTATTCTCAGTTGGTATCTTATTAAATATTTCAAAAAATCAACAAACCTAGGTGGTAAATTATGAAAGCATTAATTACAGGGGGCGGAACCGGTGGCCATATATACCCAGCTTTATCGGTTGCTGATAAATTAAAAGAAAACAATTGGGAAATTGAGTATATTGGTAATCCTGATAGCTTAGAAAAAGAAATCTTAAAAAATACTGAATATAGTTTTAAAGAAGTAAATGTATTACCTTTACCACGTGGTATTAATTATAAATTAATAAAATCTCTTTTAATTAGTTTAAAAGCGGTATTTCAATCCTATAAAATCATCAAAAAGATAAATCCAGATGTAGTTTTTGGTACCGGGGGATATGTAACAGGCCCTGTTATTTTGGGTGCATATCTAAACGGTATCCCTACAATCATCCATGAACAAAATATATATCCTGGTATAACTAATAAATTATTATCATATTTTGTAAATAAGATAGCAGTTAACAATATTGAAGCAGCTAAGTATTTTAAAAAAAGTATAAAAAATAAGATAGTTGAGACGGGTAATCCTATTCGCAAAGAAATTATTGATACTACAAGAGATGAAGGCCTTAATAAATTGGGTTTAAAAAAGGACTATAAAACCCTATTTATTATGGGAGGCAGTCAAGGCTCTTCTACGATAAATGAGGCTGTTATCGAGTCAATAGAACAAGTTTTAAAAATAGATAAGTTACAGGTAATTTTAATAACAGGTAAAGATAATTATGAGAATGTTTTAGAGAAGATAGAACATAAGTTAGATAGATATAGTGATGTATTAAAAATAATGCCTTATCTTAATAATATTGAATGGGCTTATGCAGCTGCAGACTTAATTATTTATAGAGCCGGCGCAACTGGTATTGCAGAAATAACGGGAAGAGGTTTACCAGCTATCTTAATTCCGTTCCCATATTCTGCGGAAGGCCATCAGGAAGTTAATGCTAAGTTCATGGAGGATAACAGAGCAGCTGTGATGGTAGATGATGGTAGATTTAATGGACAAATTTTATATAATTTAGTAAAAGAATTATTTGAAGACAAAAAGCGACTTAAGCAAATGGGTAAAAATAGTAAAAAATTAGCTAAGTTAAAAGCCAGTAAAAATATAGTAGAAATTATAGAAAATCAGGTGAGGGAGGAATAACTTTGAATTTCCAGTCAGTCCATATCATTGGTATCGGTGGAATATCAATGAGTGGTATTGCCAAAATACTTATAAATAGAGGTTATAAAGTAACTGGGTCTGATATCAAAAGAAATGATCAGACCGAGCTATTAAAAAAAAGAGGAGCCGATATTTATATCGGTCATCAAGCAAGTAATATCAAAAATCCTGAGGCAGTAGTATATACTAATGCTGTTGAAAAAGATAATGTAGAACTTTTAGCCGCCCAAACAAAAGATATTAAAATTTTTAAAAGAGCTGAGTTCCTTTCTGAATTATTTAAAGATAAAGAAACGATTGCGGTAAGTGGAACACACGGTAAAACTACTACTACTTCTATGTTAGCAACGATTTTTGTGAATGCAAATAATGATCCTTCAGTTATGATTGGTGGTAATTTAGATCTAATTGGAGGCAATATTAAGAATGGAGACGGTAATATTTTTATTACAGAGGCTGATGAAAGTGATGGTTCTTTAATTTATTTTGATCCTAAATATGCAGTTTTAACTAATATTGAGTGGGATCATTTTAATTATTATAAAAATATTGATGAGGTTATCAATAAATTTACAGAATTTATTGATAAAATTCCTTCAGATGGGGCCTTAATTTTATGGGAAAATATTTTACAAGAATTTCATCAATTTAAAAAATATAAAGATATTATTTATTCTTTTGGTTTTGAAAATGCGGATTATACAGCTCGAAATATAGAAATGAAAAGTTATACAAGCTATTTTGAAATATTTAAAAATAATAAAAAGATTGCCTCTATAAATTTAAATGTACCAGGCCGACATAATATTTTAAATGCTCTAGCTGCTTTTGCAGTGAGTAAAAAAGCAGGCTTACAAACTAAAGAAATAATTGATGGTATTAAAAAGTACAAAGGTGTAAAAAGAAGATTTGAAAAAAAAGGCCAATTTAACAAGGCCTTAATAGTTGATGATTATGCTCACCATCCCACAGAAATTATAAATACTATCAAAACCGCTAAAAAAACAGACCATAATAAGTTATATGTTGTATTTCAACCTCATCGTTATAGCAGAACCAAAAATTTAATGAAAGAATTTAGTGAAAGTTTTGATGAAGTTGATGAGTTAATTTTAACAGATATTTATTCCGCTAGTGAGAAACCAATTCACGGAGTTAGTTCAAAAAAGTTATATGAGTTAATCAAAAAACATAAAAAGAAAAATAATTTAAATTTTACAGTTAATTATATTAGAGAGTTTGTTGATATTAAAAAACATTTAATAAAACACTTGCAATCAAATGACCTCTTATTAACTGTTGGAGCTGGTAATGTTTATGAGATAGGAGAAGATTTAGTAGGTGTTGAGCATGAATAAACTTAGTGTGTTTATTATATTACTGGTTTTAATTTTTACCTCACTATTTGCTTATGCCTATTACAGCCCTGACCTTGAGATAAAGACTATTAAGTTAAGAGGAGTTAAAACTTTTAAAGAAAATCTAATAATTTCTTTTACCGAAAAGTATATTGGACAAAATATAATATATCTAAAAAAGGATAAAATCGAGAGAAAGCTAACTGATGTTAAATATATAAATAAAGCACATTTTAAGCGAGTTTTACCAAATACAGCTTTGTTTACTATCGAAGAAAGTGTGCCTTTTTTTAGGTATATTAAAGATAATAAGTATTATTATATAGATAAAAAAGGCTATATCTATGCTCCTGATGAACTACAAAGAAAAATACTTTTGCCTGTATTAAAAGGATTTCAAGTTGAACAAGGAACAGAAAGGTTAAATTTATCGCAAGGTATGCAAAGATTTATTAAAAATTTAGAGGAATATATGAATAAGGAGGCAGTTGTTCCTCAATTTATTGAATTTAATAATCAAAAAGTGACTTTAAAGTATGAAGGTAAGTATGATATTATACTAGGAGAATTAGAAAACATTTCAGAAAAATTTAGGGTTTTAAAAAATGTAACAGATCAGATAGAACAAAAAGACTATCCGGTCCAATATGTAGATATCTCTATATATAATAAACCTGTATTGAAATTAAAACAATGAGTTATTATAAGAGGAAAATTATCTTTTATGTTGAATATTTGTAATAATGTGCCTATAATATTTACTTAAAATATATTAATTTTTTTAGAGAGAGGAGGCAAAATATTTGTGAGCAATCGTAAAATTGTTTCAGGTCTGGATATAGGAACCACTAAAATTTGCACTATCATAGCTGAGGTTACATCAGATGAAGAATTTGAGATTATTGGAATAGGATTTTCACCTTCAAAAGGTTTAAAAAAAGGTGTAGTAGTAGATATAGATAAAGCCAGTAATGCAATTCGTGAATCCATCAATAAAGCTCAAATAATGGCAGGGGTTGAGGTAGATTCTGCCTTTATTGGTATAGCAGGTTCTCATATTTCTTCTATAAATAATCATGGGGTAGTAGCTGTTTCAGGTGATGAAAAAGAAATTACTAAAAATGATATAGATCGAGTTATGGAAGCAGCTCAAATTATATCATTACCCGCTGAAGAAGAAATAATACATGTTATTCCCCGCGAATTTATAGTTGATGGATATAAGGGTATAAAAGATCCTTTAGGTATGTCAGGTGTACGCTTGGAAGTAGAAACTCATATTGTTAAGGGTTCCTCTACTTCGATTCAAAATTTGGTTAAAAGTGTAATAAGGGCAGGAATAGAAGTTGATGATATTGTCTTAGAACCACTAGCCTCGAGTAAATCTGTCTTAACAGAGGATGAAAAGGAATTAGGAGTAATTTTAGTTGATATCGGTGGTGGCACTACTGATATAGTTGTTTTTCATGAAGGTAGTATTGTCGCTACATATGTTTTACCGGTGGGTGGCAATCATGTAACACATGATATAGCAATTGGTTTAAGAACTCCCATTTCTGAAGCTGAAAAAATAAAAGTAAACTATGGAACAACCCTGTTAGAAGAAAGTGATGAAAAAGAGGATTATCACATAGAAGTTTTATCGGCAAGTGGTGAAAGTAAAAAAGAAATTCCTAGAAGATTATTAACCAATGTGATAGAGCCAAGAACAAAAGAGATGTATGAAATGATCAATAGACAAATTTATTCAGCAGGACCTAAGGACTTAACTCCAGCTGGAGTTGTATTAACAGGTGGTGCTTCTTTACTAGATGGTTCTAGTAAACTTGCTGAAGATGTTTTTGATTTACCAGTAAGATTGGGTAAACCTGATTATGTATATGGTTTATCAGATGTAATTGATGACCCTTTATATAAAAATAAAGATGGCAAAATTCCGAAAGCGATATTTTCTACAGTAATTGGTTTAATTGAATATGGTTTAGAAAATGACCCCGTTGAAGTTGATAAAAATTCTAATAAGAAAAAGGAAAAAGAAATAACAGAATCTTTCTTTTCAAAAATTAAAAGTTGGTTCCAAGATTTCTTTTAAAAGGAGGTATATAACTTGTTTGATTTAGGAACAGAAATGGAACAGTTTGCTAATATAAAAGTTATCGGAGTTGGCGGCGGTGGCAATAATGCATTAAATAGAATGATTGAAGAAGGTTTAGAAGGTGTAGATTTTACTGCTATTAATACTGATGCACAGGCTTTAATGTCTTCTAATGCTTCAATGACTATCCGTATTGGCCAAAGTATTACTAAAGGATTAGGAGCAGGTGCTCATCCCGATATAGGAAAAGAAGCCGCGAAAGAAAATATAGAAGAAATTAGAGAAGCAGTTAAAGGAGCAGATATGGTATTTATAACTGCTGGTATGGGTGGTGGAACTGGAACTGGAGCCTCTCCAGTTATTGCTCAAGCTGCTAAAGAAATGGGAGCTTTAACAGTTGGTGTAGTAACCAAACCCTTTACAGTAGAAGGTAAAAAAAGAATGGACAATGCAATAGATGGAATAAAGGAATTAAAACAAAATGTAGATACTTTAATTGTAATTCCAAATGATAGATTATTAGATGTGGCAGAACCAAATACAAGTTTAATCGATGCCTTTAAAATAGCAGATAATGTATTAAGGCAAGGTGTACAGGGTATTTCGGATTTAATTACAATTACTGGAATAATTAACCTTGACTTTGCTGATGTTAAAACTATAATGAAAGATGCTGGAACAGCACTTATGGGTATTGGAATGGCCAGTGAAGATGGTAGAGCACAAAATGCTGCCAAAAAAGCAATTGAGTCTCCTCTTTTAGAAGCTTCTATTGAAGGTGCTCAGGGAGTATTAATCAATATCACTGGAGGTAATGACCTGGGTATTCATGAAGCTAATGAAGCGGCTAAAGTAATCCAGGAAGTATCTGACCCTGATGCAAATATTATCTTAGGTGCAGTTATTGATGAAGAGTACAATGATGAAGTGAAAGTTACTGTAATAGCGACTGGGTTTGACCGTGAAGCTACACAGAAGAAAAGAAAACAAAAAACTCAAAAAGATGAAGACTTAGATACAGATTTTGATATGGATAATTTTGAAGGCGATGAACTGGATATTCCCGCTTTCTTAAGAAAAAAATAGATTTTAATATTATTTGCTATAAATATAAAAGTCTCGGTGTATCCACATCGGGATTTTTATATTTAAATTATTAAAGGTGATAAGATGTTTAATAAAAAAGAAAAAGAAAACTTAATATATCTTGAGTTTACAGAATTAAAACAATATGGTTTTAGAGTAATTTTTACCACTAGAATTGGTGGTTTTTCTCAAAAACCCTATGATAGTTTAAACTTGGGACTTCATACAGATGATAAAAAAGAAAATGTTTTAAAAAACAGAAAAAAACTCTATAGAATACTTAATTTTAATCCTCATAATCTTATTTATGCTGAACAAACACATTCCAATAACATTAAATTAGTTAATTTAGATGATAAGGGGAAAGGGGTTATGGATCAACTTACAGCTGTAAATGATAAAGATGGATTAATTTCCACTGACCAAAATATGGTTTTAGGTGGTCATTTTGCAGACTGTGTACCAATCTATATTATGGATAAAAGTAAGGGTTTCTTTTCTTTAGTTCATTCTGGTTGGAAAGGCACTTATCAACAAATATTATCTAAAACTATTAACTTTTTTATAGATAATTTAGACAGCAATATTAAAGACATTTTAGTGGTAATGGGACCAGCAATTTCTGGTCAAAATTATGAAGTTAGTTTTGATTTAATTGAAAAGTTTAAAAATAATTTTGATTTACCTTTAACATATATTAATGAATCAGAAGATAGTTACTTCTTAGATTTAAAAGAATTAAATAAATTAATTGCTCTACAAAATGGTATTATAGAAAATAATATTTATATATCAAAATTATGTACTTTTAACGAAGAAAAATTGTTTTATTCATATCGAAGAGACCAGAGAAAGACGGGTAGAATGGCTGCTTTTATTTCTCGCTTTTAAAAACCGGGTGATTAAATGGATAATCAAAAAAGTAATAATGATAACAGGAGAAAATTTATTAGTTGGAAATATTTTGTTTTTATATTAATAATTATTATAGGAGTTACATTCTTTTTTATTATAAAAGATGATAATATAAAAACTATAACTGTTGATTATAAAGAAATTGTGTCAGGTTTTGATACGAAGGCTTTAGTTATTAGAGATGAGAAAACTTATACAGCTCCCATAAGTGGAGAACTCAAGATATTACTGAAGGAAGGACAGAGAGCTCCCTATGGAGCCAAAATAGCATATATAGAAAATGAAAATAGAAAGTATAATGTTTACACAAAAAAATCTGGTATCATCAGTTATGCTTATGATGGTTTAGAAGAAGAGTTAAGATACGGAAATATTACACCAAAAGTTTTGATTAATTATGAGAAACATAAAAGAGATTACCATCAATATGTTTCTGGTAATAAAATCAAAAAAGGTGATAAACTGTATCGTAATATCAACAATAATGAGCAGTACTTATTAATCAAAGTTGAACAGGAAAAAGCAGAGAAGTATGCTCATAATGAAGTAGTATTTATTAACAAAAAACAAAATGAAGATAGTAAACTGATAAAGGCTAATATAAAAAAGAAATATAAACATAATGAGAATGACTTTTTATTAATTGCCTTAAACAACTATGTTGAGATGTGGAATAATACAAGATGGGTAAATGTGAAGCTTATAAAAAATATTTATAGAGGTTTAGCAGTTCCTACTTCAGCCATTTTTAAAACAACCAGTGGGACAAAAGTTTTAATTTATACCTTTGATCATGAAGTGAAAATAAAAGATGTAAAAATAGTGGAAAAAACTAATGACTGGACTATAGTAAAAAACTTAGAAATTGGAGATCGGGTAATAACTAATCCACAAAATGCAAATTATGGAAGGGATGGTAGTTAAAATGGCAGAAAATATCAAAAAAAATCTTAAAAAAGTATATGAAAATATACAAGTCAATGCCAAAAAGGCAAATAGAGATCCATCTTCAATAAAATTAGTGGCTGTAGGTAAAAATCATCCTCCTAAAAAAATAATTTCAGTGATGAAAGCCGGCCACCATATATTTGGAGAAAACAGAGTACAGGAACTTTTAGATAAATATGAACTGTTTTATGACCAAGACATTAAATGGCACTTTATTGGACATCTACAAAAAAATAAGGTAAAATACTTAATGAAGATTAAACAATTAGAAATGATAGAATCGATTGATAGTATTGAAATTGCCAAAGAAGTTAATCAAGCTGCAAAACAAGAAAATAAAGATATCAAAGTGCTTTTACAGGTGAATATAGCAGATGATCCTAATAAATTCGGATTTTCTAAAGACAATATTAAAAAAGCTGTAAAAGAAATTGCAAAACTGGATAATATTCAATTAGAAGGTTTAATGACAATAACTCCCTATTATGATGAGCCTGAATCTGCTAGAGATGATTATAAGGAAATGAAAAATTTAATTAATAATTTAAACAAAAAAGGTTATAAACTTAACGAAATATCAATGGGAATGTCAAATGATTACCACGTGGCAGTACAAGAAGGAGCTACCATCATAAGAGTGGGTACAGCCATATTTGGTAAAAGAAAATATTATTAAAATCCTATAGATATAAAATTAAAGGAGCTGTTATAATGAGTATGTTGATTTGGTTGGTAAGCACAATTTTTACAGTTATAAATTGGCTTATAATATTTAGAGTAATTATTTCCTGGGTAAAACCAGACGTTAATAATAAACAATGGAGAAAGTTTTTAAGAATTGTTTATAAAATCACTGAACCGATTTTAGCACCGATACGTAGGTTAATCCCAACTGGAAGTATTGGTATTGATTTTTCTCCACTTATTGCGATTTTTGCCTTGCAAATAATTAGAAATTTTGTGATCAGTTTACTTAGAAGTATGATGTTTGGCATTTAATTAAGAGGTGAATACTGTAAATGTTTGATAAAGATAAATTGCTTTCTCACCTTCATCGCGAAAGTGATCGAAAGTTAGGAGATTTTGTATTAGATAAAATAGAAAAAGTTTTAAAAAGAAAGTCTACAGAACGCACAAATTTTTTAAACCCCTATGAAAGGAAAATAGCTTTAGGTTTGATTGAACAAATTAATGGAATTAACCACCTTACAGAAGGGGGTTACAAAAGAGCTGAGAGAAAAAGGATTGTGGTCTTTCCTGACTATCTTTTTCCTGATCATGTTGAATCTTCAGTTGCAGTTATTAAAGTGGATGGAAACTTTAACTTTAAAAATGTAACCCACAAAGATTTTCTGGGAGCTATTTTAGGACTAGGATTAAAAAGAGAAATGGTTGGAGATATTTTAGTTTTAGATGATTTTGCGCAAATAATTATTGCTGAGGAAATATTTGATTTTGTTGACTTACATTTCAAAAAGGTTAATGAAGTTCCGATTGAAGTAAGCAAAATTACTAAAGATGATATTGTAATTCCTACTCGCCATACTAAAGAAATACCAACTACAGTTGCTTCACTGAGACTTGATGCTGTAGCCAGTGCTGGATTTGGAGATAGCCGCAGTAAAATATCAAGAGATATTAAGAACAAGCGGGTAAAATTAAATTTCAAGGTAGTCACAGATCCTGCCAGTGAAGTTGAAATCGGAGATTTAATTTCAATTCGAAATAGAGGTAGGGTAGAAGTTGCTGAAAGAAGAGGTCTATCAAATAAAAATCGTATTAAATTATTATTGAAAAGATATACTTAAGAGGTATTTTTTAATTTTATTAAAAAGAAGGAGGAGCTAGCATGAAAGTAAACCCACTAGATATTTATAATAAAGATTTTACTGTATCTGCTTTGGGTTATAATAAAAGTCAGGTGGATGAATTTCTTGATGATCTGGGAGTAGAGTATGAAAGAATGATGCAGGAGATGAAAGACCTACGTGAAAGAAACGAGAAATTACAGGAAAAGTTAAAAAGTTACGAAAATATTGAAGAAAATTTGAAAAGCACTTTAAAAAGTATTGAAAAAATTGCTGATAAACAAACTCAACAAGCTAGAGAAGAAGCTAATATGATTATTGAAAAGGCAAATATGGAAGCCAAAAAAATGAAGCAGGAAGTAAAAAAAGATTTAGCAGAAGAATACAAAAAACTTGAGAAATTAAAAGAGACTAAAACATTTTTCAAGATAAGATTACGTAATTTATTAGAAAGTCAACTTGAAGTATTAGAAGACGAGGAAGAATTAGACTTAGATAAATATCAAGAAGAGATAGAAGAGCTACCTGAAACTGCAGAACTTGACTAAATGTAATAAATAATTTATAATATAAGAAAATTAAATTCTAAAAAAGTAAAGAAGGAGACAGTAGTTACTATTAAATTTATTCTAGCTAGCCGGGAGGGTGGAAGCCGGTAATCACTGATAGTAGTGAAGATCACTCTGGAACTGGTTAATTGAATTAAGTAGATTAACCCGTATTATCTGCGTTAAAGAATTTTAAGTAAAAATTAGGGTGGTACCGCGGTCTTTTCGCCCCTTACACGGGTGGAATGGCCTTTTTTTATTGCAATAAACTTTTAGGAGGTTTTAATAAAATGAGTTATAAGGAAACAATTAATCTACCGGATTCAGATTTTCCAATGAGAGCTAATTTAAGTGAGAGAGAATTGAAGTTCCAAAAGATATGGGAAGAAAAGGATATCTATGAAAGAGCTATAGAAAACCGTAAAGGTAATGAACCATTTATCTTACATGATGGCCCACCGTATGCTAATGGAGATATACATATCGGCCATGCCTTAAATAAGGTTTTAAAAGATATTGTAACAAGGTATTCTACTTTAAGAGGTTACTATTCACCTTATGTACCGGGCTGGGACACACATGGTCTTCCAATAGAACATAAAGTTACAAAAGAAATGGGCGATAAAGCTAAAGAACTGTCTGTAGCTGAGTTAAGGGAGAAATGTAAAGAGTATGCCCTTAAATATGTCGGAAGACAAAGAGATCAGTTTAAACGCCTGGGAATTTGGGGTGAGTGGGAAGATCCTTATATAACTTTAAACCCTGAATATGAAGTTAAGCAAATTGAAGTATTTGGAGAAATGGCTAAGAGAGGGCTTTTTTATAAAGGTAAGAAGCCTGTCCATTGGTGTCCAAGTTGTGAAACAGCCCTAGCTGAAGCAGAAGTTGAGTACCATACAGATCGTACTCCTTCAATTTATGTTAAGTTTCCTTTTGATGAGGAGGTTACCGTAGGAGGCGTAAATTTAAGTCCTCAAGATAGCTATATGGTAATTTGGACTACTACCCCTTGGACTATTCCATCAAATTTAGCCATAACACTACATCCTAATTCTGATTATGTAGTAGTTGAAGTGGCTGGTGAAAAATTAGTAATGGCTGAAAAATTAGTTGATGAGGTAATGGGAAAAGTAGATATTAAGGATTATGAAGTAATTAGTGAAACTTTTAAAGGCAGTGAATTAGAAAATATTAATACGAGACATCCTTTCATGGATAGAAAATCATTAATAATCTTAGGAGAACATGTTACATTAGATGAAGGTACCGGATGTGTGCACACTGCACCAGGTCATGGCCATGATGATTTTATTGTTGGTCAAGAATATGGTCTTGATGTATATGCCCCCATGGATTCTAGAGGATTTTTCACAGAAGAAGCGGAAGACTTTGCAGGTCTTCATTATGATGAAGCAAATATAAAAGTTACTGATAAATTAAAAGAAAAAGATCTATTGATGGAATTAAACTTTATCGATCATCAGTATCCACACTGTTGGAGATGTAAGGGACCATTAGTCTTTAGAGCAACCGATCAGTGGTTTGCTTCAATCGAGGATATAAAAGAAAAAACACTGCAAGCAATTCATGATGTTAAATGGTTTCCTTCCTGGGGAGAAAAAAGAATGGAAAACATGGTATCAGAAAGAACCGATTGGTGTATTTCGAGACAGAAAAAATGGGGAGTTCCGATCCCGATTTTCTACTGTAATGACTGTGGTGAGTCAATTATAAATGATGAAACATTAGATGCAGTCAAAGACCTATTTGCCAAAGAAGGTTCAAATTCTTGGTATAAATATGAAACAAAAGATATATTACCAGAAGGTTATAAATGTCCAAACTGTGCTAGCAGTAATTTATCAAAAGAAGAAGATATTATGGATGTCTGGTTTGACTCTGGTTCTTCACATAAAGCTGTCTTAGAACAAAGAGATAACTTAAATTGGCCAGCTCAGGTTTATCTAGAAGGTACAGATCAATACAGAGGTTGGTTTAATTCATCCCTGCTCACAGCTGTAGCAACCGAAGGTAAAGCACCTTATGAAGAAGTTGTAACAAATGGATTTACTGTTGATGAAAAAGGAAATAAGATGTCTAAATCACAAGGTAATGTAATTTCTCCTCATAAAATCATTGATCAATATGGGGCAGATATCTTGAGATTATGGGTAGCATCAGCTAACTTCAAGGATGATATAAGGGTTTCAGATAAAATTCTAAAACAAAACTCTGAAGTATATAGGCGAATTAGAAATACTTTTAGATTTATTTTAGGTAATACTAATGATTTTGTAAAAGAAGATAATTATGTAGAATTTGAAGATAGATATGAAATAGATAAATGGATTGGTATTAAGGTAAAAGAACTTTCTGAAAAAGTTACCAAATCATATAGAGAATATGAATACCATAAAGTATATCATGATGTTCATAACTTCTGTACAGTAGAGATGAGTTCTCTTTATATGGATATTGTCAAAGATAGGCTTTATACAGATGGTACGGATTCTCATAGCAGGAGATCAGCACAAAGTGTCCTTTATGATATTATGATGACCTTAGTCAAAATAATTTCTCCTGTTTTAGTGCATACAGCTGAAGAAGTATGGCAAGAAGCTTTAGATCGTGCTAATTTAAATGAAAGTGTTTTCTTAACTAATTGGCCCGAATTTGATGATAGATATGAAGATAAGGCTTTTATGGACAAATGGGATGAGTTATTAAATATTAGAAAAGATGTTTCTAAGGCCTTAGAAATTGCTAGAAATGATAAAATTATTGGTAATTCATTAGAAGCTCGCGTTGAAATAAGTTCTCTTAATGATAATATTAATGAATTATTAGAAGAAGAATATGACAAACTAGCTGACTTCTTTATTGTTTCACAAGTGGAATTAAAACAGGAATTAGATGAAGTAACCCATGTAGGAGAAAATACTCAAATTAAAGTATATGTGGAAGAAGCACACGGTGAGAAATGTGAAAGATGCTGGAAATACAGTACAACCGTGGGAGAAGATGATAAGCATGAAGATGTTTGTGAAAGATGTGCTACTGTCTTAAAAGAAGAAGAATAAAATAATAAAGAGATAAAAATGTAAATAGAGGGGAGAGATCCCCTCTATTTTTTTGTAATTAAAATTAAGCAAACATTCTAATTTCAGTCCATTCCATGGCCCGGAATCTTTTAAATATAACAAAAGAGAAAACGACAAAAGAACTAATTTCAGCATACCAGACTCCAGTCACACCTTGATTTAAAAGGATTGTAAATAGATAAGTTAATGGTACAAACAGCAACCATAAACGCATCGCTGTTATGATCATTACACCTTTAGTATCACCTGTACCTCTAAGTGCACCCGCCATAATAATCATAAAGGCAAGGGGCGCTTGATTAATTCCAGCAATCCGTAAAGTTCTTAAAGAAGCATCTAAAACAACAGATTCAGTTGTAAAAATACTAATTATTGGGGTCGGAAATAAGATAAAGATCATGCCCATAAAAAGCCCCCAGATAACTCCCATGCTGGCAGCGGTAAATCCTGTTTTTAAGGATTCTCTTGGATTTTTTTCACCTAAATGTTTACCTACTAAGGTTGCAGTAGCAATTGAAGTTCCAATTGCAGGCATAAATGATATTGATTCAATATTAATTAAGATTCTAAAAGCCGCTTCAGAAGTGGTAGAAAGCATGGATACTATTATACCATTCAAAAAGAAAGCTAACTGCATAGAGAGCTGTTCTAAGCCGGCTGCATAACTAAATTTCCACAAGGGTCGGATAATTTCTTTTGATAACTTTAGATTACTAACTTTTAACTGTAGTTTTTGTTTAACATTAAAGATAACAAAAATATAAGCTATTGCTGCTAACATACGGGAAATTGTAGTCGATAAGGCTGCCCCTGCCATACCCATCTCAGGGAAAATTCCAAAACCTGTCATTAATACATAGTTACCAATAATATTTAATATATTAGCTGATCCAGTAATGTACATAGGGGTTTTTGTGTCGCCTGCTCCCCTTAAGCTAGCTGCCATTGCAAAAGAAATAAACATAAATAATTGGCTAAATGAGACAATTTTTAAGTAAGTAACTCCGAGAGTTTTTACTTGAGCAGTTATATCATAAACACTTAGAATATTACCAGCAAAAATAAAAGTCAAGAAGAATACTACAACCCCAATGGAAGTATTTAAAGTAAGGTTTTGTCCCATAATTTTGTTTAATCTTTGATAATTTTTTTCTCCATAACTTCTTGCTATCATTGCTGTAGCACCAGCATTAAAAGAAGAAAATATAAAGATCAATGTAAAAAAGATTTGATTGGCAAATCCAACTGCGGCCAATCCTTCTTTACCGATTATCCTGCTAATCATTAATGTATCAGCAACACCTAACATTGTATTTAAACTCATTTCTAAAATTGCAGGTAATGCCAGGATAAATATTTTTTTTGCTCTAATTTTTGAGTTTTCTGTTAACGTAAATTCCATAATTATGACTCCTTAATATAAGTACAATATTTACTTTTTTTATTTTTAACATAGTAATGATAACATAACTTAAATTAAAGATAAAGTACTTTAAAAGAATATTTAAGAAATTTAATGAAGGCTCTTAAGTTGTTAATAAATAAGGTTTATGATAAAATATTAAAAAATATGAATTAAGTAATTAGGTGAAATTATAATGAAAGAATTTGAATTTACAGTAGAAAAAAAATATGAAGGAATGAGATTAGATAAATTTTTATCTAAAATTAAAAAAGATTTCAGTAGGAATCATATTCAAAGTTTAATAGATAAAAACCAGGTTAAGGTAAATAATAACTTAGAAAAGAAAAGTTATAAAGTAAAAACTGATGATGAAATCATTATAATAAAGGAAGAACCTGAAATTTTAGATTTACCCAAAAACGAGATGGACTTAAATATAGTTTATGAAGATAATGATATTATTGTTATTAATAAACCAGTAGGTTTAATAGTTCATCCTGTTAAAGGTAATCGTACTGATACCCTTGTTAATGCTTTATTAGCCCATACCGAGAAATTAGGAGATATTAATGGGACCTTAAGACCGGGTATTGTGCATCGTTTAGATAAAAATACTAGTGGAGCTATTTTAGTGGCTAAAAACCAAGAAAGCCTTAATAATTTACAAAAACAGTTTAAAGCCAGAAAAACAAAAAAAATATATAGAACCATCTTAAAAGGCACACTTCCATATAATAGTGGAACGATTGATGCTCCGATTGGCAGGAATCCTAAAAACAGGACTAAAATGGCCGTGATCAAGGAAAATAGTAAAAAAGCGGTTACTAAATTTAATGTGATAGATAGATACAATAATTATACCTATGTAGAAGCCGATTTAAAAACCGGTAGAACTCATCAAATTAGGGTTCATTTTGCACACCTTGGTTTTCCTATTATCGGTGATCAAAAATATGGTACTTCAGAAGAAAAGTTAAATTTAAAACACCATTTATTACATGCTTACCAAATAGGTTTTTATCATCCTAAGAGTAATAACTGGGAGGAGTATAAAGCAGATTTACCTGAAAAGTTTAAAAATATTTTAAATAAAATAAATGATTAGTAAAAATTAAGGAGGACAAAAATGAGTTATTCTAACAGATTAGCTGATAATGTATATTGGGTGGGGGTTAATGATAGGGAAACAGATTTATTTGAAAATTTATGGCCGCTTCCTAAGGGGATATCCTATAATTCATATTTAATTGTAGATGAAGAGGTTGTCTTAGTAGATACTGTCAAAATTGATTATCAGGAAAGATATCTTGAAAAATTAATGAAACTAACCAATGATAGACCAATTGATTATTTAATAATTAACCATATGGAGCCAGATCATTCTGGATCTATAAAAGAATTGATGAGATTGTTTCCTGATATGAAAATAATAGGTAACAGCAAAACTACTGGTTTTTTAGAAGGATTTTATGGAATATCTGAAAATATAAAAGAAATTAAAAATGAAGAGGAATTAAATATTGGTAAAAAAACATTAAAATTCTACATTACACCAATGGTTCATTGGCCAGAAACAATGATGACCTATCTTAAAGAAGACAATATCCTATTTTCAGGTGATGTATTTGGTTCTTTTGGTGCTATTAATAACTCCATATTTGATGATGAAATAGAGCCTAAAACTTATGAAGATGAGATCATGAGATATTATTCCAATATTGTCGGTAAATATTCTCCAATTGCTGCTAAGCATATAGGTAATTTAACGGATTTAGATATTGATACTGTAGCTTCTACTCACGGGCCGGTCTGGAGAGAAAACCCTGAGTATATAATTAATAAATATTATGATATGAGTAAATTTGCAGCGGAAAAGGGAGCAGTAGTTATATATGGAACCATGTACGGTAACACTAAAAAGATTGCTGAAGAAGCAGCTGCAGGTTTGAGTGCAGCGGGAATTAAAGATGTAAAATTATATGATGCTTCTAAAACCCATAAGTCTTATTTAATAAGTGATATTTGGAAATATAAAGGTGTAATATTAGCTAGCTGTAGTTATAATAATGAGCTTTTTCCACCTTTAGATTCATTATTACATGCATTAGAAAACAGAGCGATTAGAAATAGATATTTTGGATTTATAGGAACTTATAGCTGGAGCGGTGGTTCACTTAAAAGAATGGATCAATTTTCTGAAGAATGTAACATTAATGTTGTTGAACCAAAAATTAAAAATCAATATGCTCCTACAGAAGATAATTTAGCAAAAGCATTTACTTTAGGTAAAAATGTGGGAGTTAATATAAATGAGGGGGTAGAGTTAGAGAATGAATGTTAAAGAAACTATTGAAAAACGGAGATCTTATAGATCATTAGATCCGGTGGATATTACAGATGAATTAATTGAAGACTTAGCAGAATCTGCTAAGTTAGCACCTTCCTGTTTTAATAATCAACCCTGGAATTACGTTTTTGTACATGATGAAAAAAAATTAGAGGAAGTCTTTAATACCTTATCAAGTGGTAATGAATGGGCTAAAAACGCCTCAATGGTAATAGGAGTATTTGCAAAAAAAGAAGATGACTGTAATATTAAAGGAAGAGAGTATTATCTATTTGATACTGGGTTAGCTACTTCAATGTTAATGCTGCGTGCACGAGAATTAGGTCTTGTAGCACATGCTATTGCAGGTTATAGTGAATCAAAGGCAAAAGATGTTATGTCTATCCCAGAAGAATATAGATTAATAACTTTGGTAATTTTGGGTAAACATTCAGAAGAAATAAAAGACATTTTATCAAAAAAACAGGCTAAAGATGAAAAACAAAGACCTCCAAGAGAAGACTTTTCAGAATTTGCCTATCATAATGAGTTTAATAATATTTAAAATTTACTGAATTATTAAAAATAATTACAATTTCCAGGCAGGATTTATTATGTCTAGATAGAATTAAACAAGAGTACAAGTTTCTCTTTAAAGCTATAATATTAGAATTAGGAAGGTTGGTGTAAAATTTTGAGTAATTATAAGACAAAAGATATTAAAAACTTTTCATTTATTTCCCATGGAGGTGCGGGAAAAACCACTTTAACAGAGGATGTATTATTTAATGCAGGCAAGATTGAACAAATAGGTTCAGTTGATGAAGGTAGTACTAAATCAGACTTTATACCAGAAGAAAAGGAGCACAAGTATTCAGTAAATAGTTCTTATTTTTCATTTAAACTGAAAGAAAATCAGGTTAATTTAATTGATACACCTGGTTATGCTGATTTTAGAGGTGAAGTAGCAAGTGCTACTAGAATGGTTGAGAGTTCTGTATTACTTATCAATGCGGATTCTGGTGTCGAAGTAAATACTAATTATGTATGGAATATTGCAGTCGAAAACAATAATTCAAGATTTGTTTTCATAAATAAATTTGATAAAGAAGGTACTAACTTTAAAGAAGTAATTAATGAATTAGAAGAAAATTTTGAAGATTCATTACTACCAATTACAATCCCTTATAAAGAAGGGGATGAATATAAAGGTGTTATTGACCTTTTAAGAGAAAAATTTATAGGAGTTAAAGATGGAAAAGAATCTGAACTTAATGATGCTCAACAGGAGGTTCTAAAAGAATATAAGTTAGAATTAGTGGAATCAATAATAGAGTTAGATGAAGAATTAATGTTGAAATACTTAGAAGATGAAGAAATTACTGATGAAGAAATGAATAATGCGCTTTTAAAAGGTGTATTAAGTAAAGAATTAGTGCCGGTTTTCTCAGGTTCTGCTCTTCATAATTCAGGGGTTAAAAGCCTTATGGATTATCTATTAAAATTAGCGCCTTCCGCCGCTGATAGAGAAAGTTTAAAAGTACAAGCTGGTGAAGAAGAAAAAGAATTTGAAACAACTGAAGAAGGTCCCTTTATTGGTATGGTAGGTAAAACAATGGTTGACCCTTATATAGGTAAACTTTCAATATTCAGAATATATTCTGGTAGTATTGATAAAGGTGAAGAACTTTATGTACCAAGAACAAAAGATAATTATAGAGTAAGTAAATTATATAAATTGAATGGTTCAGAACAAGAACAGGTTGAACAATTAATTGCTGGAGACATTGGTGCTGTAGCCAAATTGGATGATCTAGAAACATCTGATACAATTACAAAAGAGGATCTTGATATAAAAATTGATCCAATTAAGTTCCCAGAACCAATGCTTATAAAAGCAGCTGCCCCTGCTGATGAAGCAGACAATGAAAAGATGTCTTCCGCAATTCAGAGATATTCTTTGGAAGACCCAACTTTTAAAGTGGATTATAATAAAGCAACTAAACAACTTCTTATAAAAGGGATGGGAACCGTACATTTATCAGTAGTTAATGATATTTGTAAAAGAAAGTTTGATGTTGGCTTTAATCTTGTAGAACCTAAGGTTGAATACAAAGAAACAATCAGAAAGAAGGTTTCTACTGAAGTTAAATATAAAAAACAGTCTGGTGGACGCGGTCAATACGGTCATGTCATGATTAGATTCGAGCCATTACCACGAGGTAGAGGTTTTGAATTTGATGAAGAAATATTTGGTGGAGCTATCCCTAGCCAATATATACCAGCAGTTGAAAAAGGAATCTTGGAAACAAAGGATGATGGTGTATTAGCTAACTATCCAGTAGTTGACTTCAAGGCTACTGTATATGATGGTTCTTATCATGATGTTGATTCTTCCGAAATGGCATTTAAAATTGCAGCTTCTAAGGCCTTTAAGCAGGCAATGCAAAAAGCTAAGCCCGTAATTTTAGAACCCATTATGGACGTAAAAGTAGTAGTACCTGAATCCTTTATGGGAGATATAATGGGTGATTTAAATTCACGAAGAGGTAAAATTTCTGGTATGGAACCTCAAGATGGAACTCAAAAAATCAAAGCTAAGGTTCCTCAAAGTGAATTATTTAGTTATGCTACTGATCTTAAATCTATTACAGGTGGTTATGGATATTTCACAATGGAATTTTCTAATTATGAAAAAGTTCCCTCAGATATTAGTGAACAGATTATTGAAAAAAGAGCGAACGAAGAAGATTAATAAATAATAATAAATTAAAGAAAAGCCCTCGACTATCAGGCTGATAGTTGAGGGCTTTTTTTAATATTTGATATCAACTGAAAAATTATAAACAACTGATTGCGCTTTTTTATCATAAGCAGCACTTAAATCAAGATTTAGAGGTTTAAGGCCCATAATTGAAGATACCATATTAAAATTGAGTCCTAAGGCTGTATTTAATTTATCAGTTGCTTCTAAATCGACAAATATTGAAGGGTTAAATTCTTCAAGTGAAAAAAAGTAGAGGAATTCTTGTGATTCAGAAAATGGTAGTCTATATATTATAGAACTAGAGATAGATGATTTTTCTTTTTGTTTACTATCTTCCCCTCGGTAAATATCGGGATTACCCAATAAATTTGTATTTGAATAGATAAATTTATTTAAAAATGACCAGTTTTCATTAATATTATAATCAATCAAATTAGAGTTAATTAACTGAGGTTTTTTATTTTCTTTTAATAATATGTCTGTATTATTTTCAAAATCGAATTTGCCTCGTTCTAATTTTATATTATTATTTAAATAATAGTAATTATCACCTCTTAAGTTAGCTCTCCCTATTGATAATGATGAATTTTGAATAAAGTATTTTAATTCTGTTATATAATCTATATTATTGTAAGCAGGGTTATTTTTAATTTTAGTAACAAAATCTATATTTTCTGTTAATTTTTTATATCTAATTTTTAATTCTGAATGCTTATCTTCCCCCACATCAAAGAGTGTTTTTAATCTAATATTAGAATTTTCATAATATAAACCATAATGAAAATCATAGACTAAATTTCTATAAAGCTCCTGTTCAAAAAATGATTGGTTATTAAAATAATAGAGTAAATAGTTAAAATAAGTATCAGGATAAATTATTCGATCAAAAAGAATATCAGTATTAAGTTTTTGGTAGTTTTCATCATCAAGTTCATAAAAATTGGGTTTAGTAGAAACATAATTTTTTTCTTTTAGCAGTTTCTTTATTTCTGGCATTTTTTCCATAGTATTTATATAACCAATTGTAATAAATTCTTCAATAAGATCAAAATCTTTAAAACTAAAATCACTAACTTCATTTTTTATTATTATATCAGAATAATTATTTAAAATAGGTTGAGAGTTCTTTTTTTGCACTAATAAAAGCATTCTCATTAAAGATTGTAAAGGATATTTATATGTGTCATAAGGGAGTTCATCAAAAGCAGTTGTCGAAATAACTATATCTGCTGAAAGTGCTTGAGCAGCTTTAGCAGGGACCATTTCTACTAATCCGGGATCAACTAAATATCTACCTCTACTTTTATTGATTGGATAATAAAAGGGGATAGAATAAGTGCTTTGTAGAACTTTTGATATCTGTCCCTCGCTTGTAATATACTTGTGACCACTATCTAGATCAAAATTAAGTAAAGCAGTGTTAATTGGATAATCTTCTAATTTCTTTTGGGGAGTAATCTGTTCTATTATATAATTAAATTTTCTGGTTTGAAATAATGAATAGATAGGAATTAAATTAATATCAAAAAGAGAACCATATGGTAAAGTAGAAGTAACTTTAATTAAATCATCATCATTTAAACCACTTCCATATAGTGCACTAATGATGCCACCCATGCTAGATCCTATTACTATATCTGGATAAATTCCTTCTTCATGTAAAGCCTTGATGACACCAATGTTAACAAAACCTCTAGCACCTCCACCACTTAAGGCAAGCGCTAATTTGGGTGATTTTATATCTTTAAATCTTTCATAATTTTCTATTATATAAATGTCATTATCAAAATTTATCTCTTTTAACTCTGCTTTAATAGTGCTGTTAAACGTAAGTATTATCAATAAAGTCAAAAAAAGTAAAAACCATTTTCTATTTTTCAATTTCATCTACCACCTTTTCATCTGCAGGATCAACATAAACGGTTTGGTAATTATCATAATAGACCAGTCCGGGTTTAGCACCTTTGGGCTTATTTACATTTTCAACAGGTGTAAAGTCAATAGGTACATTTTTAGATTCTTTAGCTTTGCTAAAATAAGCTGCTAATTTGGCTGCTTCTAAGATTGTACTTTCTGGGATTTCACTATTAGTATGGTTTCTTATAATTACATGGGAACCGGCTATTTTTTTAGTGTGAAGCCAGATATCGCCATCATTAGCGATATATTTAGTTAATTTATCATTTTGTTTATTATTTCTACCAATTAGTACTTGGTAATTATCACTGGTGGTGTACTTATAGGGTTTGATTTCTTTATTTTTCCTGTCATTTTTATTTTTTTGCTTATTTATATAACCTTCTTCTCTTAATTCCTTTTCAATTTCATTTAATTCGTCTAAGTTATTTCCATCTTCAATATTAAAAAGCACTTGGTTTAGATACTTTTCTTCATGTCTTAATTTACCAATTTGTCTTTTTAAGTGTTTTAAACTTTTTTTAGCTTTTTGATATTTTTTAAAGTATTTTTGAGCATTATCAATAGGTGTCTTTTTGGGGTCTAATGATATTGTTATTTCTTCTTGTTCAGAGTCATAATAATTAGTTAATGTTATTTCTTGTTTTCCTTTTTCAATTTGATGTAAATTAGCTTTAATAAGTTCCCCTTTTTGTTTGAATAGATCATAATTTTTATTTTCTTTTAGATCTTCTCTAAACTCATCTTGTTTATTATTATTTTTTTTCAAATAGTTATTTACAATACCTTTTAGTTTTTTCTTTTTTTCTTTTAATTCAATATCTTTAAGGTAATTTTCATAATAATAATCAAAAAGATCATCGGGATCTTTAAAGTTGATGATATCTTCAATATTATCCTTATAATTTAATTCAAAAGCAGAATAATAGTCTATCTCACTATTTTTAATTCCAATACTAGGATTATAATCATTATTTTTTACTTTGTTAAAAATTGTGTTAAAACTATCAAAAAGAGCTTCTTTTTTATTTTCTTCTAATTCATTATATTTGCTATTATAATCCATATTAGCCCGATATGCGATTTCTTTACTTGAGGCAGGCCCAATACCTCTAAAATTAAACATGACAGCTTGATAGGCCTTTTTATTGAAATCAGAGGGGATCTGATTGAAAAAAGTATTTTTATCTACTTCTAGGGGATTTAATTTATCTTGTCCTGGAGGAAATTGATAGTAACTTGTAGGATAAATATCTCTTTTGTTATCTTTAGAAAGCCGATTGATAGCATCTAAAACCAATAAATTATCATTAGTTAAGATAATATTATTATAACGTCCCATTATTTCAATAAAGATATAATAAGTTTTATTATAACTTTCTACTTCAATTTTTAAAATTCTTTCAAAATCAGGTTGGGAGATATCTTTAATAATCCCTCGCATTAGATACTTTCTTAAAAGCATACAAAAATCAGGTGGAAACTGGGGGTTATCAAAAGAAAAGTTAGTAATCTGAATTCTAGCTTCCCGGGAGTCAGAACTAATTAATAATTTATAATTTTGGTTATTATTTCGAACTGTAAAAGTAAGAGTATTTTGAAAAGGTTGGTATATTTTATCGATTCTACCACCCTGTAATTTTTCCTTTAAATTTGTCTTTATTGCAGATAATAGTATTCCATCAATAGACATATTTTTATTACCTCCTAGATTTAAAAATCTATTATATTTCATTAATTTAAGTATAAATTAAAATATTAATTTAGTCAAAGTGAGAAATTTTAAATATAGATAGAGTAGTGGTCTAAATTCCTTGTTAAATTAAAGATTCTGTGATATTATGATAAAAATAGAATTTAGTAAAAGTTTATAATATTACTTATTTTTTTGAAAGTTTATATAATCTTTCAAAAGGTTAATAATTCTGTTATATTTTTATAGTATTTGGCTTAAATTTCCGGCTTAAAAAAATTATGATTTTTTAAAATAAATTAAGGAGGAATTTTTTTATGAATGTTAATTTAATTAATATTGGGTTTGGAAATATTGTAGCTGCTAATCGGGTAATTGCTGTAGTAAGCCCGGAATCAGCCCCCATAAAAAGGATAATACAGGAGGCCCGAGAGAGTGGTATGTTAATCGATGCTACTTATGGAAGAAGAACCAGAGCGGTTATAATTACAGATAGTGACCACGTTATTTTATCAGCGATTCAACCAGAAACTGTATCTCATCGTTTAGATGATAATAAAGAAAAAAATGAAGAATAATTATAGGAAGGGATCCAATATGCAAAGAGGTATTCTTTTTGTCCTTTCCGGACCTTCCGGGGTCGGAAAAGGTACAGTATTAGATAAACTAATGGAAGATTATAGTAATATAAATTATTCAGTTTCAGCTACAACTAGAAGGCCTCGCGAGGGTGAGGTTGATGGTCTTGATTATTTCTTTATAAGTAAAGAAGAATTTGAAAAAATGAAAAATGAGGATAAATTTTTAGAAACTGCTAAAGTACATGGTAATTATTATGGTACCCCAAAAGGTTATGTTGATAATTGTCTTAATAGAGGAGAAGATATAATATTAGAGATTGATATTCAGGGAGCCAAACAGATCAAAGAAAAATTTTCAGAAGCTGTATACATATTTTTGCTGCCTCCTAATTATGAAGAATTACGAAACAGGTTGGAAAAACGGGATTCAGAATCAGAAGAAAGTTTGCAAAGAAGATTAAAAAACGCAAGTGAAGAAATTAGTGAAATGGAAAATTATGATTATAGAGTTGTTAATGATAAAATCGAGGATACCGTTGAGGAGGTAAAAAAAGTAATTAAAAAAGAAAGGGCTAAAAAGAAAGGGGAATAACAATATGGAGAAAAAGACTATATTACTCGGTATATCTGGGGGTATAGCTGCTTATAAAATGGCGCATGTAGCCAGTAGTTTAACTAAAATGGGGCATGAAGTACATGTGGTAATGACCGAATCGTCCCAAAAATTTATTTCCCCTGTTACTTTTAGAGCGATTACCGGGATGCCTGTTGAAACCGATTTATTTACTGAACCAAATAAAAATGAAGTTAAACATATTGCCTTAGCTGATAAATCTGATTTAGTAATGGTAGCTCCTGCTACAGCTAATATCATCGGTAAAATAGCTAATGGGATTGCTGATGATCTTCTTTCAACTATTATTACAGCAGTAACTTCGCCTGTGATCATAGCTCCAGCAATGAATGTTAATATGTACAATAATAAAATAATCCAGGACAACTTAAATTATTTAAATGAAATGGGTTATGAGGTAATTTCTCCTTCCGAAGGTATGCTTGCTTGTGGATATACAGGTAAAGGTCGCTTACCAGAACCCGATGTTTTATTAGAGTATATTTTAAGAAAATTAACTAATAAAGACTTAACTGATAAAAAAGTATTAATAACAGCGGGTCCAACCAGAGAGGCTATTGACCCTGTAAGGTATATTACGAACCATTCGAGTGGTAAAATGGGCTATGCGCTTGCTAAAAGAGCTGCTTACCGAGGAGCACAAGTGAAGTTAATTGCAGGCCCTACTAATTTAAAACCACCCTTAGGGGTAGGATTTGAAAGTATTAGTAGTGCTAAAGAATTATATAATTCAGTTATAACTAATTTTCCAAACTATGATATGATCATTATGGCTGCTGCAGTAGCTGATTTTACACCTCAAAATATTTCAGAGGATAAAATTAAAAAGAGTAATGAAGATTATTTTATCTTGGAACTTAAAAAGACAAAAGATATTTTACAACAAGTCAGCCAAGCCAAAAAAGATAAGCAAACAATAGTAGGTTTTGCAGCTGAAAGCCGCAATTTAATTGAAAATGCTAAAAAGAAGATGAATAAAAAAGATATGGATATGATAGTAGCTAATGATATAAAAAACAAAGATATTTTCGGTAGTGATGAAAGTGAAGTCATCATATTAACTAAAGATGAAAAAATTGACGTATCAAGGTCTTCAAAAGAAGATATTGCCGATAAAATTTATGATATATTAATTAAATAACAACTTTTCAACCGCTCTTTAAGGGGCGGTTTTTATCATATTATGCAGGAAATTGTAAATACTTAAATAATATATAACTATAGTATAAGATAAGGAAAGGAGCAAAGCTACATGTTAAATAAAAGTGTTATAGAAGAAACAATAAATACTGCTCTTCATACAGGAGGAGATTTTGCAGAGGTATTTGTTGAAAATAAGGTTACAAATTCTATTAATCTTGTTAATGGAAAAATTGATAGTGCTAATACAGGTATAGACTATGGGGTAGGAATAAGAGTAATTAAAGATACTAATGAAATATATGTATATACAAATAATGATGATAAAAATAACTTACTTAAATTAGCTAAAAAGGCTGCTTCAATGTTTGGAGAAACTGATTTCAAAAATAAAAGCTTAAAATATGTAGATCATAAAAATCTTCATCCGGTAAAAATTATACCGGCTGATGTTAATCAGGTTAAAAAAGTAGATTTAATTAAAAAAGCATATAAATCAGCTAACGAGTATGATGAATTAATTACCCAGGTTGTAGTAGGCTTATCAGATTATACACAAAATGTCCAGATAGCGAATTCGGAAGGTATATTCATAGAAGATGAAAGAACCCGAGTTAGAATGGGGATTCAAGCAGTTGCCACCTTAAAAGGAGAAAAACAGACTGGCTATCTTGGTCCAGGCGGACATATGGGATTTGAATTTTTTGATGAAATAGATGTTGAGAAAAAGGCCCAAGAGGCAGCTCGTATGGCTGTAACTATGATTAAAGCAGGCCATGCTCCTCAGGGTAAAATGCCGGTTATAATTGATAATAAATTTGGAGGAGTAATATTTCATGAGGCCTGTGGTCATGGTTTAGAAGCTACTTCAGTTGCTAAAAACAATTCAGTTTTTGCTAACAAATTAGGAGAAAAGATTGCCAGTGAAAAAGTTACTGCTATTGATGATGGTACTTTACCAAATGCCTGGGGCTCACAAAATTTTGATGATGAAGGCCATAAAACCCAAAGGAATGTATTAATAAAAGATGGTATTTTAAAAGGTTATATGGTGGATTATCTTAACGGAAGAAGATTAGATATGCAATCAACCGGATCAGGTAGGCGTCAGTCCTATCGTTATTCACCAACTTCCCGGATGACTAATACATTTATAGATAATGGTGAACATTCTTTAGAAGGTATTATTGCAGAAACGGAGTACGGATTATATGCCAAACATATGGGTGGTGGATCTGTTAATCCGGCCACCGGTGAATTTAACTTTAATGTACGGGAAGGATATATTGTTGAAGATGGAGAGATCAAAAAACCAGTTAGAGGTGCAACCTTAATTGGTAAAGGAGCCGATATATTAAAAAAGATAGATTTAATTGGTAACAATTTAGATATAGCGGAAGGTATGTGTGGTTCAATAAGTGGAAGCGTACCAGCTGGAGTTGGACAACCAACTATAAGAGTTTCAGAACTAACAGTTGGGGGAAGAGGTGGAACTCAATAATGGAATTAAATGAATTTATGAAAGAAATCTTAAATAAATCTACAGAAAATAATTTTGAAAACAGTGAAATATATCTTAATAAATCGGAAAACTTTGAGTTTAGACTATATAAAGGTGAAGTTGATTATTATGAGGAAAATGAAGAATATGGAGTAGCTTTCAGGGGTGAGTATCAAGATAAAATGGGCTACTCATATACAGAAAGAATAGATGAATCGGTTATAGATACAATTTTAAAAAATGCTAAAAATAATGCATTAATTATGGATGAAGATAAAGAAGAAATATATAGTGGTTCTGATGAATACAAAGAATTACCTGCCTTAACGGGTATTTATGAATATGATAGAGAAAAGAAAATTGAACTTCTAAAAAGTATTGAAAAAAAGATTTATGATTTAGATGATAGAATTAGGAATATCAATTACTGCATTTATGCTGATGAAAAAACAGGTGAACAGATTATCAACAATAAAAACCTTGCATTAAATTATGAAAATGATATAGCCTATATATATTTATCTGTTATTGCAGAAGATAAAGGGGAAGTACATACCGCTAGTAATTATCAGTTATTTAGAGATATCAATGAATTAAATCCTGATGTATTTGCCCGAAAAATAGTTGATGATGCAGTTAATCAATTTGGAGCTGAAACAGTCAAATCAGATCAATATTCAGTGATATTAAGAAATGAAGTTTTCATTGATATTCTTTCAACTTTTAGTTCGACTTTTTCTGCAGAAAATGTACAAAAGGGACTATCACTTTTTAAAGATAAATTAGGTAAAAAGGTAGCTGATTCTAAAGTTAATTTAATTGATGATCCTTTTTATGAAAAAGGCTATCGAAGAACTCCTTTTGATTCAGAAGGAGCGGCTGCTAAATTTAAGAAAGTGATAAAGGATGGTAAGTTAACTACCTATCTCCATAACTTAAAAACAGCTAAAAAAAGTAATACAGAGACCACTGGAAATGCATATCGGGCTTCCCATAAAAGTAAAATAAGTATTTCGCCTACCAATATGTATTTACAGAAAGGAGAACATAGTTTTAAAAAGTTAATTGAAAAACTTAATGAGGGTTTAATTATTGAAGATGTACAGGGTTTACATTCTGGAGCAAATCAGGTTTCTGGAGATTTTTCTTTATCAGCGCGCGGATTTTATGTTAAAGACAAAGCCATTGTAAAACCAGTTGAACAGATTACTATATCTGGTAATTTCTTACAACTTTTAAAAGATATAAAAATAATTGGTAGTGATTTTAAAATGGGGCTGCCTGGTAGTGGACATATTGGTTCAGCTTCTGTTTTAGTAAAAAAATTAGATATATCAGGTTCCTAGCTTAATTGACACAGATTTAACTATATGCTAAACTTTAAGTATTAATAAATATATATAAATGAAGGTGGTAAAATGGCAAAAAATTACATGATGACTTCAGAGTCTGTAACTGAAGGGCATCCTGACAAAGTAGCAGACAAGATATCTGATAGTATTTTAGATGCAATTTTAAAACATGATCAAGATGCAAGGGTAGCCTGTGAAACTTTTGTTACAACAGGTCTAGCCTTTATATCTGGTGAAATCACAACAGATTGTTATGTAGATGTTACCGATATAACTAGACAAACCATAATGGATATCGGTTATGATAGAGCAAAATATGGTTTTGATGGAGAGACTTGTGGTGTGATTACTTCTATAAAAGAACAGTCAGCTGATATTGCATTAGGAGTAAATCATTCTTTTGAAACAAAAACAGGCAATGAAGAAGAACAAATTGGGGCTGGAGACCAAGGCATTATGTATGGTTATGCAACTAATGAAACCGAAGAATATATGCCTTTACCGATTAATCTTGCTCATAAATTAGCACAAAGATTGGCAGATGTCAGAAAAAAAGATATTTTAGATTATTTAAGACCTGATGGTAAAACTCAGGTCACAATTGAGTATGAAGATGATATACCTAAAAGAGTAGATAAGGTATTAATTTCTGCTCAACATCATCCTGAAGTTGCTCAGGAAACTATCAAAAGGGATCTTTGTGAATTTGTAATTAAAAATATAATTCCAGAGAATATGCTGGATAAAAATACAGACATTTTGATAAATCCAACCGGTAGATTTGTGATTGGCGGTCCCCACGGAGATGCTGGATTAACTGGCCGTAAAATAATTGTAGATACATATGGTGGTACTTCTCGTCATGGTGGTGGCGCATTTTCAGGTAAAGATCCTACAAAGGTAGATAGGTCTGCTTCTTATGCAGCTCGTTATGTAGCTAAAAATATCGTAGCAGCTGGTTTGGCTGAAAAATGTGAAGTACAGCTTTCTTATGCAATTGGAGTAGCTTATCCTTTATCAGTAATGGTGGAAACCTTTAATACTGCCAAAGTTAGTGAAGAGAGATTAGTTAAAGTTATAAAAGAAAATTTTGAGTTAACTCCTGGTGGTATAATAAATAAATTTGATTTGATGAGACCCATTTACAGTCAGTTAACTAATTATGGTCATTTTGGTAGATTAGATTTAGATCTTCCTTGGGAAGAGCTTGATAAAGTAGAAATTATAAAAAATAAAGTATAAAATACTTTTTTTACCGGAGGAGATATTTCCTTCGGTTTTGCCTTGCCTATAAGAGGTGGATATTATGCAAAGTCAGGAAAGTAGAATAGATCGACAGACAGTTTTTAAAGGTTTAAGAATGGCAGTTATATTGAGTTTAATAATATCTGCAATAATTATTATAATAACTATAGATGAAAATACTCTAGAACGTGTTATAAAAAATATGGATTTAAAATATCTTTGGATTATAATGGGTTTAATCCTGTTAAATATTACAGCAGCTGGACAAAGGCTTAAAGTTATGATATCAAGTGTAGATAAAAAATTAAGCCTTAAAGACTGTATGATAATACATATTTCAGGGGCCTTTGTTTCTAATGTAACTCCTTTTGCAAGTGGAGGAGGACCTTTTCAAATTTATTTTCTCCATAAAAAAGGGGTAAATGTAGGTAAAGCATCTACAGCAGTAGTAACTAACTTTTTATTAAGATTATTTTATTTTGGAACTTTAACCCCTATTTTTTTAATCTTTTTCAATCAGTATATTTCAGCTGGTGTTGTTCCAGATTATTTATTTTATTTAGCATTTGGAATGGGTGTTTTAATTTCAATTGGAATTATCTTACTAACATTAATACCTAAAATTGGTGATAAATTAACAGATTATATTCTTCATATAAATAAGATTAATAATTTTATTAAAAACAGCTATCGAGCTAAAAGATGGCTTGTTAAAAGCAGAAGAGAGCTAAGAGACTTTCGAAGATCATTTGGAGTATTAAGAAAGAATAAAAAAGGCTTATTTTGGGGAGCATTTTATACCATAGTTTTTTGGAGTAGTTTATTTATGATAATGCCGGTAGTGTTAATGTCCTTTGGAGCAGAACCGCATTTTCTGCAAGCTTATATTATGCAGACTATATTTTATCTAATGCTGCCATACTCACCTACTCCTGGGGCAAGCGGAGTAGCAGAGTTAGGCTTTGCTTCTTTATTTGTAGCCTTTATACCCAGTGATATTGTTGGCTTAGTAACTTTCGGTTGGCGACTATTTACATTTTATACTATATTAGTAATCGGTGGAATTTTTGCATTAAGAGAAATAAGTAAAAGAAGGAATAATAATGAATAAATTTGCAGAAGTAATTGTTGATTTACCAGTTCACAAGTTCGATAAAGTTTATGACTATATAATACCCACTGCTTTGGAAGGAAAATTAAAGGTGGGTATGGCTGTTAAAGTTAGATTTGGCAAACGCAAAGTAAGGGCTTTTATATTAAATATAAAAACTGAGACAGAGGTCGAAAAAGATATATTAAAAGAAATTGATAGTTTGATCTCACAGGAAGTCTTTTTTGATAGAAGTGATTTGAAACTATATAAATGGATAAGTAAATACTATTGTGCACTTTTAATAAGTGTTATTAAAGCAGCTGTTCCGACAGCTGTTTTTAAAGGTACGATTAGTAAGAAAACGGTAAAAAAAGTAAAGTTAAAAATTGCAGTAAAACATATTAATAAGGAATTAGAAAAGTTAAAATCAAGAGCTCCTAGTCAGTTTAAAGTTTTAAATTATTTTAAGAAAAATACTAAAAAAGAGATTAAACTTAACAAGTTAATTAGGGATTTAGATGTATATATTGGGGCAGTTCATAAATTAGTAGATAAAGATATTTTAGAATATAATGAAAGTGTAAAAAGAAGAATACCTTATAAAGATTTCGAAAAATCCATGGTAGAAGAATTGGAACCAACGGCTACTCAAAAAGAAGTTTTAAATACAATAAATAAGAATCTTTTTGAAGATAATTCAAATACTTATCTACTGCATGGAGTTACTGGTTCCGGAAAAACCGAAGTATATATGCAGTTAATTAAAGAAGTTTTAAACAAAGATAAAGGAGCTATCCTATTAGTACCGGAGATCTCACTTACTCCTTTGATGGTTAAAAGATTTTACAGCCGTTTTGGTGAAGAAATAGCAGTTTTACATTCTGCTTTATCTACCGGTGAAAGATATGATGAGTGGAGAAATATTAAAAATGGTAAGGCAAGGATTGTGATTGGAGCGCGTTCTGCTATTTTTGCCCCGGTTAAAAACCTGGGTATTATTATCATAGATGAAGAACATGAAAACTCCTATAAACAGGGGAATCACCCCTATTACCATGCCAGGGAAGTAGCAAAAAAGAGAGCGGAAATCAATAATATTGATTTGATTTTAGGCTCTGCAACTCCTTCTTTAGAAAGCTATTATAAGGCTAAGGAAAAAAATTATAAATATCTATCTTTACCGCAAAGAATTGATAATAAAAAAATGCCTCCAGTAGAGATAATTGATATGACAGAAGAGTTAAAACAAGGAAATCCATCTATATTCAGTAATAAATTAGAAACCAGTCTTAAACAGACTTTAAATAAGGGAGAACAGGCTCTTTTGTTTTTAAATAGAAGGGGTTATTCTAGTTTTGTGTTATGCCGAAGTTGTGGTGAAGTTATTAGATGTGAAAACTGTGATATTTCAATGACTTATCATAGAAATAAGAATAAATTGATCTGTCATTATTGTGGAGCCACAAAAGATATACCTAAGTATTGTCCAAATTGCAGCAGTAAATATATTAAGGATTTTGGGATTGGAACTGAAAGAATTGAAAATGAAGTAAAAAAATTGTTACCTAAAGCAGATGTAGCCAGGATGGATCAAGATACTACTACCAGGAAGGGTTCCCATCGGAAAATTTTATCTAAATTAGAAAATAATGAGATAGATATTCTAATTGGTACTCAAATGGTAGCAAAAGGTCATGATTATCCCAATATATCTTTCGTAGGAGTAATCACAGCTGATACAATAATGAATCTTCCTGATTTTAGATCTTCAGAAAGAACTTTTCAGCTTTTAACGCAAGTGGCTGGTAGAACAGGCCGAGGAAAAAAGAAAGGTACAGTTGCGATTCAAACCTATAACCCTGAACACTATAGTGTATTAGCTGCAAAGGAACATGATTATGAGTACTTTTACAATAAAGAAATTGTTTTACGTAAGGCTCTAAAGTATCCTCCTTTTATAAATTTAGTTAATATTACAATTACTCATAAAAATAAAAATAAAGCTGAAAAAGCTGCTAAAAAGTTGTATAATCATATAAAAGATTATAGAATAAAGAAGATAGTTGGACCTTCACCTGCCCCCATTGAGCGAATTAGGGGTAGATATAGAGTTCAATTATTGTTAAAATTTAATGAAATTAACAATAGAACAAATGTATTAATAAGAATAAAAGAAAATTATTTAAAAAAGGTAAGTATGAATGTAAAGTATAATATTGATGTAGATCCAATATCAATGTTATAATATTTAAAGAGGTGATAAAGATGGCAGTACTACCAATAAGAGAGATTGGTGATCCAGTTTTACGCAGTAGATCAAAAGAAGTAGAAGAAATTACTGATAAAACTAAAGAATTAATAGATAATATGATAGATTCTATGGAAGCAGCCAATGGTATTGGTCTAGCAGCACCCCAGATTGGTGTTTTACAGAGAGTTATTGTTGTAGAAATTGAAGATGATCTTAAAGTAACTATAAATCCCAAACCTGTTAAAAAGAAAGGGGAAGCAGTTGCTGAAGAAGGTTGTTTAAGTGTTCCCGGTAAATCCGGACTTGTAAAAAGAGCCGAAGAAGTAACAATTACAGGACTTAATGAAAAAGGTGAAGAAATCAAATATGAACTTGAAGGTTTAAAAGCGAGGGCTTTTTTACATGAAATTGATCATTTAGATGGTATCCTTTTTGTTGATAAAGCTTTAGAAGTTAAAGATGAAGAACCAGAAACTTTGGAGTGATATTATATTATGAAAATAGTATTTGCTGGAACGCCAGGTTTTGCTGTTCCAAGTTTAAAAGGATTAATTAAAGAAGCTCAAATAAATATTGATTCCGTAATTACTCAACCAGATCGGCGACGCGGCCGGGGGAAAAAAGTAAGATATACCCCTGTAAAAAAAGCTGCTTTGAAATATGATTTAGAGGTTTTACAACCTGAGAATATTAATGATAAAGATTTTATAAAAAAATTAAATAAAAAAGATCTTGATGCAATTGTTGTAGTAGCTTATGGGCAAATATTATCAAAAGAAGTATTAGAATTACCAAAGTATGGATGTATAAACCTACACGCTTCCTTATTACCTGAATATAGGGGTTCTAGTCCTATACAACAGGCAATAATAGATGGTAAAGAAATTACTGGTGTAACAACTATGTTTATGGATGAAGGATTAGATACCGGTGATATAATTTTTCAAAAAAAAGTTAAAATAAAAAACGAATATAATGCTGGTGATCTACATGATAAATTAGCTGAAGAGGGAGCTGAGCTTTTAAAAGAAACTTTAATAAAAATAGAAAATGGTTCAGTTTCTAGATTGAAACAAAATGAGGATAAAGCTAATTATACCAGTCAGTTAAGTAAAGATGATGGCCTTATAGACTGGTCAAAGTCGAGTCAAGATTTATACTATTTTGTAAAGGGGATGAACCCCTGGCCGGGCTCTTTTACTTATCTAAATGGAAAATTATTAAAAATATTTGAAGTAAAGCCTATTGATGAAACTACCAATAAAGAGGCTGGCACAGTGATTAAAGCAAATCCAGCCGAAGGTTTGTTTATTCAGACCGGTGATGGACTTTTAAAAATTAAAAAATTACAATTAGCGGGTAAAAAGAAAATGCCTACAGAAGACTTTTTAAGAGGATATGAAATTGAAGAAGGAACAAAGTTAGAGAACTAAAGGGAGTGGTTGATTATGTTTTTTTATGACCCAACAATTTTGATGTTGATACCCGTGTTGTTAATTGCCATGTATGCTCAATATAAGGTTAAAAGTACTTTTAATAAGTATTCAAAAATAAATTCAAATGTTAATCGAACAGCTGCAGATATTGTCAGTGAACTATTATCTCAAAATGGAATTAATGATGTAAGTATAAAAAAGATTCAGGGAGAGTTAAGTGACCACTATGATCCGAGAGATAAAGTACTGAACCTATCACAAAGTATTTATAATAGTAAATCTATAGCTGCAATTGGAGTTGCAGCCCATGAGGCTGGCCATGCAATACAAGATGCGAAAGGATATACTCCACTTAAAATTAGAGCTAAAATAGTACCTGCCGCAAGTATTGGTTCTAATTGGGGTTTACCAATGGCTATCATTGGATTTTTCCTGCAATCACAGGTAATGATTGCACTTGGGTTTATCATGTTTTTAGGTGCTTTTGTTTTTCATTTAGTAACATTACCTGTTGAATTTAATGCTAGTAATAGGGCTTTATCAATGTTAAAAAGAAATAACATTTTGAATCAAAAAGAATTAAAAGGTGCTAAAAAGGTATTAAGAGCAGCTGCATTCACATATGTGTCTGCTACTTTAGTGGCCTTGGTAAACCTGATAAGAATTGTTGTTTTATTTGGGTTGGGTAGCGATGAATAAGGATCATATTTTAAGCTTTAATTTAACTGAATTAAAGCAAGACTTTCAAGATAAAAATATTCCAACTTATAGAGCCAAACAAGTATATAACTGGATATATAAAAATGGAATTTTAGATTTTGCAAAGATGAGTAATTTGCCTAATAGTCTAATTGATACTTTAGATTCATTATATGAATTAACTAAGTTTAATTTAGATAAAAAATTGATTGCGGAAGATGGAACCCAAAAGTATCTATGGAAGACTCATGATAATAAACTAGTAGAAAGCGTTTTTTTACCTTATAAAAATGAAAACAGATTTTCTATCTGTGTTTCAAGTCAAATCGGCTGTTCAATAGGTTGTAAATTTTGTGCCACAGGTATTGGTGGTTTAAAAAGAGATTTAACAACAGGTGAAATAATTGAACAAATTTTAAAAATACAAATTGATATTAGTGAAGATGATTTTAAAGATAAAGCAATTACTAATATTGTATTTATGGGGATGGGAGAACCATTTTTAAATTATAAAAATGTTATGAATTCTGTGTCCATTTTAAATGAAAATAAAGGTTTAAATATTGGTATGCGGAAAATGACAATTTCTACCTCGGGTATTATTGATAAAATTAAAAAATTAGCAGATGAAAACCAACAAATTGGTCTTGCTATATCATTAAATGCTCCTAATGACGAGTTAAGAGATTATCTGATGCCCATCAATAAAAAATATAATTTACAGCAGTTAATGAAGGCTGTTGAATACTATATTAATAAGACAAATAGAAGAGTAACCTTTGAATATGTGTTAATGAAGGATCTAAACGATAAAAAAATTCATGCGAAACAGTTGGCCTCATTACTCAAAAATAAGTTAGTGCATGTTAATTTAATTCCGGTAAATCCCGTACCGGAATTAAATATTGAAAGGCCTAATGAAAGTATTATAAATTTTTTCAAGGAAAATTTGGAAAAGAACAATATTCCTGTTACTATAAGAATTGAAAAAGGAACTAATATAAAAGCTGCCTGTGGTCAGTTGAGAGCAAGTTATAAAAATGGAGGTTAATTATGAGTTTTCATATCTTTACCAATATCGGTAATAATCGCCAAAAAAATGAAGATAGTTACTTAATACTGCAACCTGAAAATGATGTTGCTATTTTAGCTGTAGCTGATGGAATGGGAGGTCATAATGCAGGAGAAATAGCAAGTGAAATTGCAGTAGAAAGTATTAGAGAATATGATTTTGATTTCAATGACAATATTATTTCCCAAATAAAATCTGCTATTAATGAGGCTAATAAAAATATTATTGACCATGCAAAAGAAGATAAGGATTTTCAGGATATGGGAACTACTTTAACCTTGAGTCTACTTATCAATAATAAACTTTTTTATGGTCATGTTGGGGATAGTAGAATTTATCTTTTTAATGATGAGTTAAAACAAATCACGAAAGATCATTCTCTTGTTAATGATTTAATTGACAATAATTCAATTAAACCGGCTGAAGCCTTTGACCATCCTCAAAAAAATATAATTACTCAGGCTCTTGGTATTGATAAAGATTTGAAAATTCAAACTAATGAATTAGATATAACTAAAAAAGATATCATAATGCTCTGTTCAGATGGACTAAGTGATATGATTAGGTTTGAAAATATCGAAGAAGTATTAAAAAAAGATAAAAGTTTAAAAGAAATTATAGAAGAATTAGGTTCTAAGGCTTTAAAAAATGGTGGTACAGATAATATTACTATTATAATGGGAAAGTTATAATTATATGAGGTGTCAATATGATTGGTAAACTATTAAATGATAGATATAAAATAAAAAAGCAGCGTGGTAGTGGTGGAATGGCTTTAGTTTATGAAGCTCAAGATATTTTACTTGACCGAAAAGTTGCTATTAAAATGTTGAGACCGGAGTTTGTTTCTGATGAAGATTTTATAAATAAATTCCGCCATGAAGCAAAGGCTGTTGCTAGAATCACACATCCAAATGTTGTGAGCATCTATGATATTGTAGAAAGCGAAAATAGCCTCTATTTAGTTATGGAATATATAGAAGGTAAAGATTTAAAAAGTTTAATTCAAAAAAGAGGAAAGCTTTCTGTAGTAGAAGCCTTAGATATAGCTAATCAGGTTACAGCAGGTGTGGAAGTTGCCCATGAAAATAATATTATACATTGTGACATAAAACCACATAATATTTTAATCACTGATAATAATCAAGTTAAAGTTACAGACTTTGGGATTGCTAGAGCGGTTACATCATCAACGATGACAATTACTGATACTATAATGGGAAGTGCTCATTATTTTTCACCTGAACAAGCACAAGGTAAAGAAATAAATACATATTCTGATATTTATTCAATTGGTGTAGTTCTCTATGAAATGCTTTATGGTAAAGTACCCTTTAACGGTGAAAGCCCTATTTCAGTGGCTTTAAAGCATATTCAAGAAGAACCTAAAGAGTTAAAAGAGGTTCTCCCATCTGTACCTAAAGAAGTTAATGAATTGGTTATGAAGACCTTATCTAAAGAACCTGAAGATAGACATGTTAGTGCCAAACAATTAAGAGAAGAAATTGTTAATACAATAAAAAACATAGAAGTTAATGAAAGTTTTAATGAAGAGGATAGTGAAAAGCAAAGTCAAACAAAAGTTTTAAAAAAATCCGATATAAAAAAAGAGGGTTTAGATAATAAGCAAGGTAATGCTGAAAACAAAAAAGATCTTTCAAAAACTTTAGAAACTGATAAAAGTTACTTTACTAAAGAGAAAAAGAAAAAATCAAAAATTAATAAATGGCTAATTTGGGCTTTAGTAGTAATATTATTTGCTTCAGCTTCTGTATTTGGGCTAGTATATTTCTTTAAAGTATATACTGAAGTGCCAATTGTTAAGGTTCCCGATTTAGTAGAAAAAGAATACAATGAAGCACAAGATATTGCTTCTCAGCAAGGATTAAGTTTGGAAAAATCAGAAGAATCAGTTTTTCATAATGAAATTGGAAAAGGTTATGTGGTTTCCCAAGAACCGAAACCAGGTGAAAGAATAAAACAAACCCGAAAAGTTGTAGTTACGGTAAGTAAAGGACCTAAAATTGTTGAACTACCAGATTTTAGTAATAGACCATTAAGAGAAGCTGAAGTAATTTTGGATAATTTAGGCTTATCTTTAAAGGAAATAACATATGAATATAGTGAAAAGCTAAGAGAAAATTTTATAATATCTCAATCTCCTGAACCGGGTAGTGAAATTGAAATAAATACCCAGGTTCAACTAGTAGTAAGCAAAGGCCCTCAACCTATCATGGTAACAATGCCCTCTCTTTTAGGGGTAGAAAAAGAGAGAGCTTTTAATTTAATCCAGCGTAATGGGCTAAAAGTAGGTAAATTAAATTATAATAAATCTACGAGATATGAAGAAGGATTGGTCAAAAATCAACAATATAAAGCTGGTGAGAACGTTCCTGAAAATTCAACTGTTGACTTAGGTATAAGTACAGGATTAGTTAACAATGGTAATTTTGAAGAACATAAGACCAATATTGGTATAAATATAGTTGGTAATAATGAGCAAGAAATTAAAATTGTGGTTAAAGATAGTAATGGGGAAGAGGTCGCTTATCAAAAAACTCATAACCCCGGAGAGTATGTAAATGAGACAATTTATAGTGTAGGACCAACTGTCTTAGAAATATATCGTGATGGTGAATTAATTAAATCACAAGAAATTGATAAATAAAATAAACAGGAGGTTTTTAATGGAAGGTATTATTACAAAAACATTGGGTGGATTCTTTTTTGTGAAAACAAATAATGATGTTCATAAATGTGGAATAAGAGGTAAGATTCAAAAAAAAGTTTATCCTGGTGATATAGCTAAAATTAATCTAGAAGATAAAATAGTAGAAGATGTTAAAGAAAGAGAAAATCTTCTGATGCGTCCAAAGGTTGCGAATGTTGAACAGGTAGTTGTTTTACATTCTTTAAAAAAACCTCTTATTGATAAAAAACTATTAGATAGATTCATTTTAATGGTTGAATCTTCAGCATTAAAACCTCTAATAGTTTTTAATAAGATTGATTTAATTGATGATTTAGCTGAACTGAAAGATCAGTTATCTATTTATAGAGAAATTGGCTATGATGTCTCTTATATTAGTGCGAAAAAACATTTAGGTCTAGATAATTTATATAAAAAATTGGAGAATAACATTTCAGTTATAGCCGGACCGAGTGGTAGTGGCAAGTCTACTTTAATTAATAGTATAGTAGAGGACGTTGATTTGCCTACTAAAGAAGTAAGTGAAAAACTACAAAGAGGTAAACACACTACAAAACATGTAGAATTAATTACTTTAACCAGTAAAGGATTTGTTGCTGATACTCCAGGTTTTAGTAACATAAATATAGAAAATATTGATTCTTCTGAATTAAGGTACTATTTTCCCGAATTTGAAGAGTATGAAAACAAATGTAAATTTAGTACATGTAGCCATACTCATGAACCAGGTTGTAGTGTAAAAAATGCTTTAGAAAAAGGGGAAATTTCCCAAGATCGTTATAATAGTTACAAAGAAATTTATAAAGAATTACAGCAAAAAGAGGATGATTTATATGGTTAATTTTGCTCCATCTATACTTTCATCAGATTTTAGCCAATTAAAAAATGAAGTAGAGAGTGTAAAAAGTGCAAAATATTTACATTTAGATATTATGGATGGGAGATTTGTTCCCAATATTACTTATGGTCCTATGGTTGTGGAGGCAATTAGACCCTATAGTGATAGTATTTTTGATACCCATCTGATGATTGTTGATCCTGAAAAATATATTAAAGATTTTGCAAAAGCAGGCAGTGATATAATAACTGTCCATGTAGAAGCAACTGATCATATTCATCGAGCTATTCAGATTATTAAAAATGAAGGTTGTCAAGCGGGTGTTACTTTAAATCCAGGCACTTCTTTATCTACTATTGAAAATATTATTGATGATGTAGATTTAGTTTTAATTATGTCTGTTAATCCAGGCTTTGGCGGTCAGAAGTTTATACCCCAAATGATTGATAAAGTAAAAAGATTAAAAAAGATGATAGATGAAATAGAGAGCGAAACTTTAATAGAAATTGATGGTGGTATAAACTTTGATAATGTAAACAAAGTTGTGCAAGCAGGTGTTGATATTATAGTAAGTGGCTCTACAATTTTTAAAGGTAACCCGGCTGAAAATATAAATAAATTCAGAAGCATTTTGGAAGGTTAGTGATACTTTTGGAAGAAGTACTAATTGTTCTAAATGGAGTATTTAAAGATAAAAAAACGGAATATTCCGAAATAGTTAACTCCTTTGATAATATTATTGCTGTTGATGGTGGATATAAATTTTTAAAAAATTATGTTGATACAGAACCAAACACCTTAATTGGAGATTTTGACTCTCTTGATAGAGATTCTAAATCACTTGCTAAATTCCATGGAGAAGTTTTTGAGTTTCCTAGTGACAAAGATAAAACTGATGGTGAATTATCAGTTGATTTTTGTGTTAAAAATGGTTATAAAAAGATTAGTTTCATTGGAGCCACTGGAGGTCGAATTGATCAACAATTTGGTAATATATTACTTTTAGAATATGCTTTAAAAAGTGGTATTGAAGCTAAAATAATTGAACCCGGTTTAGAGATAGGAATTGTCGATGGAAAAAAAGTAATTAATAATAAAAAAGATCATACCCTATCACTATTTTCTGTTAGTGATAGAGTTTTGATAAAAAAATTAAAAGGTTGTAAATATGAATTAAATGATCATTGGATAGAAAGATCAAGCAGTAGAGGATTAAGTAATGTAATTAAGGAAAGTAAAACAGTTATTGAAGTAAGTTCAGGTATTTTATTATACTTCGTCTGTGAAAAATGTTAAGGGAGTAAATTATGAGAAAAGTAGATAGTGAGATCATAACTAAAGAAATTAGTGAAGCAGTTCAAAATGCTAATTTTTCTCTGGGCAAAAATATCTATAATAAAATTGAAAAGGCAATTGATAAAGAAAAATCCCCTCTCGGGAAAAATGTTTTAAAAAACATAAGTAAAAATGCAGATATTGCTGAAAATGAAAAATTACCAATTTGTCAAGATACTGGTATTGTAGTGGTTTTTGTTGAAATTGGTAATGAAGTTTATATTGAGGGAGATTTAAAAGATGCTATAAATTACGGTGTAAAGATAGGATATAATGAAGGTTATCTGAGAAAATCAGTAGTAGGAGATCCTTTTAAGCGTGAAAATACTGATGATAATACCCCTGCGGTAATTTATACTGAAAATGTAGTGGGTGATCAATTAAAATTACATGTTTTAATTAAAGGGGCTGGTAGCGAAAACATGAGTCAAATTAAGATGTTTAACCCTACTGTAGAAAAAAAGGAAATAAAAAAATTTATAATAGATACAGTTAAAAAAGCAGGTGCTAATGCTTGCCCACCTTATATTTTAGGGGTAGGTATTGGTGGCACTTTTGAAAAAGCCGCCTACTTATCAAAAAGAGCACTTATTAAAAAAGAAAGTAATGATAAAGAAATCAAAGAATTTGAGGATGACATTCTCAAAGATGTAAATAAAACAGGCATTGGACCAGGGGGCTTAGGAGGCAAAATAACTGCTCTTGATGTTAAAGTTTTAACTTACCCCTGCCACATTGCATCTTTACCTGTTGCAGTAAATATAAACTGTCATGTCTCACGACATATTACAATTGAAATTTAGGTTGGTGAAAAAATGAATTTAGAAACACCTTTAACTGAAAAAAAGGTTGCAAAATTAAGGGCAGGTGATGAAGTTAAATTAAATGGATATATATATACAGCCCGAGATCAAGCCCATAAAAAACTCTATAATTTAATAAAAAATGAGTCAAAACTGCCTATTGATATAAATGAGGCTGTAATTTACTATACAGGTCCAGCTCCAGCTAAAAAAGGTCAGGTAATTGGATCATGTGGCCCAACGACTAGTTATAGAATGGACAAATATACTCCTGCCTTACTAAAAAAAGGGTTAAAAGGTATGATTGGGAAAGGACCCCGTTCAGATACTGTCATTGATTCAATAAAAAAGAATAAAGCTGTTTATTTTGCAGCAATCGGAGGAGCAGCCGCCTTATTATCAAAAAAAATAATTGAATCAAAAGTAGTTGCATATCCTGAGCTTAAAACAGAGGCTATTCGACTGCTTAAAGTTAATAATTTCCCTTTGGTCGTAGTAAATGATATCTATGGTAATGATTTATATAAAATAGGTCAAAAAAAATATAAACAATAGGGGTAAAAATAAACTTTAAAAATTAGGCTATAAAACTACACAAAAATTTAAAAGGTAAATTATCTATTGAAAGAAAAAAGATTACTAATAAAAAGTATTTAAGTCTATTATATACACCAGAAGTTACTGAAGTTTTTAAAAAAATTAATGAAGATTAAGAAAATATTTATGATTATATAAAAAAATAATAGTGATGCTTTCATGGAGGTAAAAACCATTTTATTAAAAAAATCCAATGTAGATGCCTGTCCTTTATGTATCAATGGTAATTCTGTAGATGATTTTGTCCAAAATATTATAAACCTCAGTAAATCAATCGAAGATATTAATCTATAGGATATTAAAGTTCATTATTGTTTTAAAATAGTTGAAAAACTAAAAGCAAAAACTAATATTCCCATCTTTCATGATGACCAGCATGGAACTGCTATTGTAGTTTTAGCTGGTTTATTTAATGCACTCAAACTTGTTAACGAAAAGATTGATAATATTAAAATTTTAATTACTGGGGCTAGAGGCAGGTTTTGCAGTAACTAAATTTTTCAAATCAACTGGTGTAGAAAATATTAAAGTTTTAGATTCTAAAGACCTTATTTATAAGGTGAGAAAAGTAAATAATAAGTATTTAGTAGAGTTAGCAAAGTTAACAGAAAATGAAAAAAAGGCCAGTTAAAAACGGGAAAAGAGAGTAGTGATTTGTTTATAGGGGTTTTAGATGCAAGGGCGCGTGATATAAATATAAAAAAGAAGTTGAAAGCAACTAGAAAGTTAGCAGAGTTAGTGAAAAATAATTTAAGTAAAGAAAGAATTATACCTGAGGTGTTTAATAGGGAAGTGTCATATTAAATTGCTATAATAATAGCAAAAGAAGCGGTAAAACGGGTGTTGTAAAAAAGACCTAAGCTTAGAAGAAATAAGTATAAAGATAAAAAATGATTTAAAGTATAATAAAAAGGAGTTTATCCATTACTAATGAATAAACTCCGTCATTAAATATCTATTAATATGCACGTTTTACTTTACCTGCTTTTAAACAGCTTGTACAAACTGTTATTCTTTTTTTCTTACCATCTACGATGGCTTTAACTTTTTGAAGGTTAGGTTTTTGAGTACGACTTGTAACACTCGTAACGTTACGACCTACTCCACCTTTTTTCTTAGCTTTACCTCTTCTTCGAACTCTATTTGCATTATTGCTTCCTTTACCGCATATTTCACAATATTTAGCCATTTGTTACACCTCCTGTATCTTATATAACTTTTTCAGTCAAATATTATTTTAACACACAACTGATGGTTGTGACAAGTATTTATTATTATAATTTGTTAATGTTGCAAGATTTATTAATATATAGTAAAATTACAATGTATATAAAGAGAGGTGAAAATCATGGTAAAAGAGATTAATACCGAATATGGTACAATATTAATAGCAGAAGAAGTTATAGAGACCATTGCAGGGTTATCAGCAATGGAATGTTATGGTCTAGTTGGAATGTCTTCTAAAAATATGCAGGATGGAATAGCAGATCTCCTTGGTTGGGATAACTTAAGTAAAGGTGTATCTGTAGAAATTGAAGAAGATCAAGTCAGTATAATATTAAATATTATAGTAGAATATGGAACAAATATCCATGAAGTTGCAAATAATATAATTGAGAGAGTTAAATATACACTTAAAAACAGAGTTGGAATTGAAGTAGATAGTATCGAGATAAACGTCCAAGGAGTGAGAATAGGTAATGGCACAGAATGAAGAAATTAAAGTAATTAACAGCCAAGCATTTAAGAACATGTGTTATGGAGCACTAAATAGACTTAAAGATCAACAGTCTTATATAGATTCACTTAATGTATTTCCTGTTCCCGATGGGGATACAGGTACAAATATGTTATTAACTTTTAAAGAAGCCGTGGAAAATTTAGACAAGTCTAAGTCAGAAAGAATTGACAAGTTGACTCAAGCCCTTTCTAAGGGAGCTCTTATGGGTGCAAGGGGTAACTCTGGTGTAATACTATCTCAGCTGCTCAGAGGCTTTTCAGAGGCTAACAAGGGCAATAGGGTGATGAGAAACGAAGAATTAATTAAATCTCTTGTAGAAGCTTCTAAAATAGCCTATCAAGGTGTCTTAAAACCAGTTGAAGGCACAATATTAACTGTGGCAAGGAAAGCAGCCCGTAGAGCTGAAAAGTTAAAAGCTGAAAAAAATATAGTAGTCTTACTAGAAAAAGTAATTGAAACTGCTCATAAAGCTTTAAATAAAACACCTGATCAATTACCACAACTGAAAGAAGCAGGTGTGGTAGATGCTGGTGGACAAGGTTACCTTACAATTTTAGAAGGAATGAAAGCTGGATTAACCGGTAAAGTTGAAGTTAGAGAAGAAGTCAAAACAGAAAGAAAAGTTGAAGAAGAAGTTGCTGAAGAATTAAAGTACGGATATTGTACCCAAACTTTAATTAACGTTAAAGATCAAAAAGTTAATATTGAAGAAATAAAAAATGATATTGAACAGTTTGGTGATTCTCTGATGGTAGTTGGAGATGAAGATATTATAAAAGTTCATATTCATACCAACCACCCTGGTATTATTTTAGAGTATGCTTTAAAAACAGGAAGTTTACGGGATATAAAAATAGATAATATGAGAATACAAAATGCTGAAATGCGAGAAAAGCATGAACAGAAACAAAAAGAAGAATATGAAGAACTTGAAGATAAAAGTACGGAAGATTATGAAGAAAAACTAATTAAGAGTGATAAAAGCAAGCAACTAAACAGGAAAACAGGTATCATAGCTGTGGCAAAGGGTAAAGGCATAAAAAATATATTGATGGAACTAGGAGTAGATTTAGTAATTGATGGTGGACAGTCAATGAACCCTAGTATTAATGATTTTGTAGAAGCCGTAGAGCAAATGGAACAAAATAAAATAATAATTTTCCCCAATAATAAAAATATTATATCAGCTGCTCAACAAGCCTCTTCTTTATCAGATAAAAAGATAAAGGTTATAGAGACCAAAGCGATACCGGAAGCAATTGCAGCTTTATTAGTATTTAATGACAATGAAGAATTAGATGAATTAAAAGAAAGTATGGAAGATGAAATTAATTATGTTAAAACTATTGAAATAACAAAAGCAGTTAAGGATTCAAAAGTAAATGGTTTTGAAATAAGTGAAAATGATGTAATTGGGATTGTAAATGGAGATATAAAAGGAGTAGGAAACAGTGATATTGAAGTAATTGAAGATTTAATGGATAAAGTATGGGAAGATGAAGATTTAATTACAATATATTATGGTGATGGTGCTAGCGAAGAAGATGCAGCCGAGATAAAAAAGAAATTTCAAGAAAAATCTAAAGATGCAGAAGTTGAAATCTATAAAGGCGGGCAGCCGCTATACCCATATATAATTTCAATGGAATAGCATTAAGTGAGGGGATTATTATGAAAATTGGAATATTAACTGATAGTACGTGTGATCTGCCACAAGATTTAATCAATAAATACAATATTGAATTTGTTCCATTAACAGTTCGCATAGGAGAAGAACAGTATAAAGACAAAACAGAAATTACTTCCAAACAGTTTTTTAAAAGAATAAAACAAAGTGAGGTAATGCCTTCTACCTCACAGCCTTCTGCTGGTGAATTTGAATTAAAATATAAAGAAATGGCTAAAGATTATGATCATATTATTTCAGTTCATCTTTCAAGTCATTTGAGTGGAACAATTCAGTCTGCCAAATTAGCCATAGAAGAAAATTTAGAAGATAATATTACCATTATAGATTCTAAAACTGCTTCTATGGGCCTAGGATTTTTAGTAATATTAGCAGCAAAATTAGTAGCTAAAGGACTAGAATTAGAGCAAATAATAAAGATTATTAAAAATGCCCGTGAAGATATTAAAATTTATTTAACAGTAGATGATTTATCTTATCTAGAAAAAGGCGGTCGGATAAATAAAGCCGAATCTTTTATCGGTAATTTGATAAATTTAAAACCTATTTTAAAGTTAGATTTCAATTCTACTAGTGTGGAACCGATTGATAAGGTAAGGGGAAGAAAAAATACTCACAAAAAGCTTTTAGAATTTGTTGATAACTATCTAGAAAAAGATCTTGATGTACCAGGTAAATTTTGGTTTGGGCTTCTTTATGGTAAAGAAGATTTTGCTAAAAAATTCAAAAATAAATTCATGGATAAATTAGATAGTTCCAATGTCAGATATTCTTATTATGAAAATAATGTAGGTCCAGTTATTGGCAGTCACACTGGCCCATCAGTTTATGGAATAATTCTTTTTAAGGGTGGTAAATACTTAGATGAGTAAAACAAGTGAAGAAGAAATTAGGTATCTAAAAGGAGTAGGTCCTAAATTCGAAAAAAAATTAAATAAGCTTGAGATATCTTCTTTAAATGACCTATTTTATTATTTCCCCCGGACTTATGAAGATAGAGGAGATTTTAAAGAAATTAGATTTATTAGACCTGGCCAGAAAGAAAGTATCCAGGCTAAGGTCATAGATAAAGAACTAATAAGGCGGGGTAAATACAAATCCATTTTTAAAGTGACATTATCTGATGATACCGATACAGTTATTTGTACCTGGTTTAATCAATCATACTTAAAAGATGTATTTGAAAAAGGGAAAAAGTTTAATTTATATGGAGAATTAAGTGAAAAAAGTTTTTTTCAATATAATAAAAAAGAATTAGTTAATCCTGTCTATGAAGAAATAAAAGATGATTCTCCTACTATCCATACTGGCCGAGTAGTTCCAATATATTCTTTAACAGAAGGAATTACGCAAAAAAGATTAAGATATATAGTTTATCAAGCTTTGAAAAATTATCTAAATAAAGTAAAAGATTTTTTGCCCGAGTATATAATAGATAAATATAATTATATAGAAATAAAAAAAGCTATTTTTAATATGCATTTTCCTCAGGATAGAAAAACTTTTGTTAAAGCAAGAAATAGATTAGCTTTTCAAGAGCTTTTCTTATTCCAAATTGCAATGTTAAAAAGGAAAAAAGACTATAGAAAACAAAAAGGTATTACACATACTAATACCGAAGAGGAAATAACTGATTTTTTAAATCAACTTCATTTTGATTTAACTGATGCTCAAAAAAATGTTTGGCAAGAGATTAAAGAAGATATGGAAAATAATCATCCCATGCAGAGATTATTACAGGGAGATGTTGGCTCAGGTAAAACAGTAGTAGCTGTAATGTCATTAATTAAAACAATTGAAAATGGCTATCAAGGTATTTTAATGGCTCCTACAGAAATTTTAGCTGAACAGCATTATTTAAAAATTAAAAAGATATTAAAAAATTTTGACTATAATATTGAACTGTTAATTGGTAGCATAAAAGGTTCTAAAAGAAAAGAAATTGCTGATAAGATTAAAAACAGCAAGACTGACCTCATAATAGGCACACATGCTTTATTCCAAAAAGATATTGATTATTCTAATATAGGTTTGATAGTTATTGATGAACAACATAGGTTTGGAGTAGAACAGAGGTATCAATTAAAGAATAAAGGGGATAATCCTGATTTATTAGTAATGACAGCTACTCCGATACCAAGATCTTTAGCTTTAACCTTATATGGAGATTTGGATTTATCAATCATCGATGAGATGCCTCCTGGCAGAAAACCAGTCATAACAACCTGGAGGACAGAAAAAAGCCGGGTTAAAATATACAATTTTGTTAAAGATAAAATAGATGAAGGAGAACAAATATATGTAGTCTGTCCTTTGATTGAACCCTCTGATGACTTAGATGCCTATTCTGTTCAAGAGATTAAAGGAATATTAGAAGATAATTTTTTATCAGATTATAATATAAAAGCTATGCATGGACAACTTAATAATGATGAAAAAAACAGTATAATGAGTGATTTTGTCCAGCAAAAAATAGATGTTCTCATTTCTACCACCGTAATCGAAGTTGGTGTAGATGTTAAAACTGCTAATGTTATGGTAATTGAGAATGCTGAAAGGTTTGGTTTAGCTCAGCTTCATCAGTTGCGGGGAAGAGTAGGCCGAAGTGCAAGCCAAGCTTACTGTATTATGATTGCAAACCCTAAAACTGAAGAGGCTAAAAAACGCTTAGAAGTTATGACTGAAACTAACGACGGATTCAAAATATCTGAGGCTGATCTAGAAATAAGAGGCCCGGGAGAATTTTTTGGAACCCGTCAGCATGGAGTCACAGATTTAAAAGTTGCAGATATATTAAAAGATACTAAGATTTTAGCAAAAGCCAATCGTGAGGCAAACCTTATTACAAATAAAAAAGATTGGTCATCTAAATATGTTCAATTGGTAGAAAAATTAAAAGAATTAGAAATTATTATATAGGATAGTGATTATTAATGCGAGTAATAGCTGGAAAAGCTGGAGGAATAAGGTTAAAAAGCATAAAAACCAAAGATGTAAGACCCACTTTAGATCGGGTTAAAGAAGCAGTCTTTAGTATGATTTTACCATACTTTCCTTTTGAACGAGGTTTAGATCTTTATGCTGGATTTGGTACTTTAGGTTTAGAAGCTGTTAGTCGGGGTACTCAGCATTTAACCTTTATTGAAAAAAACAAAAAATATGCTCAAATTATAAAAGAGAATATAGATAAATGCGGTTTTAATGAACATTGTGATGTTGAAATTGATAATGTTTTTACATATATTCAATCATCTAAAAAAAAATGTGATCTTGTTTTTATGGATCCACCCTATAAAAATAATTTAGTCAATAAAACACTTCATTCCTTGCTCAATAATGAACTTTTAAAAGATGGTGCTTTAATTATAGTGGAACATCATAGGGATGAATTGATAGAGGAGTATGATGGATTTAAAATATTAAAAGATCGAAATTACAATGAAACAGTAATTAAAGTTTACTTATATGAGGAGGAATAGTATATGTTAGATAGAGTTGTATATCCTGGTAGTTTTGATCCTGTAACTAAGGGACATTTAAATATTATTAAAAGGGCTTCTAATATTTTTGATGAAGTTATTGTAGCGGTTTTTCAAAATCCTAATAAAGATCCCATCTTTTCAATGGAGCAAAGAGTAGAACTATTAAAAGAAACAACTCGTGAAATAGATAGTGTGAAAATAGATTCTTTTACTGGATTAACCACTAAATATGTAAAGTCTAAAAATGCCAGTGCAATTATTAGGGGTTTGAGAGCTGTTTCTGATTTTGAAGGTGAGTTTCAAATGGCTTCAATGAATAAAGAATTAGACCCTGAAATCGAAACAATATTTTTAATGACTGACTCAAAGTACGCTTTCTTAAGTTCCAGTATAGTAAAAGAGGTGGCTCAATTCGGCGGGCAAATGGATAATGTAGTGCCAAAACCGGTAGAAAAAGCATTACTTAAGAAATATAATATTGATTAGATACATAATTAAATTAGGAGTGGATATAAAATGAGAAAAGACAAACTAACAAAGGGTATTGGTATTTTAATTGTATTATTTATAATAATAAATTTCATTCCCACTTCCTACTATGTAATGTCTCCCGGTATAGCTGAAGAACTGGGTCCCATTATTACTGTCGAAAATGGCTATAAAAATAATATACAGGGTAGTTTTCTTTTAACAGCAGTAGGGAGCCAAAAAGCAACAGTTTGGGATTATATTTATGTTAATACTTTCCAACCAAAAGGTTATGAACTTGAAATACTTGCAGATCAACTCCCTGAGGGTATAAATATGGATAAATATTTACAGATGATGTCTGATTTAATGGAGGAAAGTCAAATGACAGCTGAAGCTGTTGCGTTGAGGAAATTAGGTTATGAAGTTAAAGTACAGGGCGAGGGTGTTGAAATAATAGAAGTTTTAGAAGCTAGTGCAGCCCACAATAAGTTGAAAAATGGTGATATAATAAAAAAGATAGATGATAAAGAAGTTTCAATTGCCTCAGAAGCTGTTGATATTATAAGAAATAGAGAGGTAGGAGATGAAGTTACTTTAGAAGTAATAAGAAAGAATGAAAGATTAGAATTCACAGTTAAAACTATCGAATTACCGGAAAGTCCTAATAAACCTTCGATAGGTATTTTAATTGGAACTAAGAATTTAGATTATGAATTTCCGATTAAAGTCAGTTATGATACAGGAAACATTGTAGGTCCTTCTGCTGGTAGTATGTTTACTTTAGAAATATATAATCAGTTAGTTGAAGAAGATTTGACACAGGGAAAAAGAATTGCTGGAACTGGTACTATTAATTTAGAAGGTGAGATCGGCCAGATAGATGGTATAGAACAAAAAATAATAGCAGCAGAAAATGCAGATGCAGAGATATTTCTGGTTCCACAAGCTAATTATGATAAAGCGAAGACCGTTGAAACTAAGTTAGAATTAGTGCCTGTCAAAACTTTTGATGAGGCTATTGAATATTTAAAAACTCATAGTTTAAATAAAGCTGCTTAAATTTTAACAATCTTCTTTGAAAAATCTAAGTTAGACTTTCTATATTTAGCATCTTTATATAATAGAGTATAGATATTAGTAGCATAAATGTCATAACTTAAGGAAGTTTTTAATAAATTACTGTTGTTAAAAGTTAAATTATTAACAAAGTTAGCAGGTTTTGTGATGATTGGAAGGTTAGAATTTTCTTTTAATTTTGTTAATAATTTTTGACCTTTATCATTAAAGCCTAAAACTCTAATATAAGATGGCCCTTTATAATCATGATTATTTATGATATCTTTATTAATGTTAAAGAGAATATTTAATAAAATTCTTTGGAATCTTGTTTTGGTATAAGCTCTAGTATTAATTGAAGCCATCAATTGATGGTAGTCACCACTATTATTTGCGGCATTTTTAATTCTTATAGCAAGATCATTGTTTATATCATGAATATTAGTAATTTCTTTTGTGTCTAATTTTCTAATTTTTGATAATAATATTAATCCCAAATTTTCTTTATTAATTGGTATTTTATTTTTGTCTATTTCATTTTTCAAAATTTCATAGGTGGTTTGGGGAATTTTTTCTTTTAAACTATCTAATTTGTTTTGATAAATTGCGTTTCTAACAGCTGTAGCACTAATATATTCCTTTTCTTTACTATCAGAATAATAACTTTGCCCAACTCTTTTAATTGTTTTTAGTTGCAAATTTAAGTCATACTTTTGTTTAGTTTTGCTGTATTCAATACCTAATATATTATTAGAGCCATTTAAGATTTCAAAAATATTATGTTGAGAAATAAAACCTATATCATTTTTTAATTTTAAAAGATCAATTAGGGCATTTTTACGGGCAACCGGAAAGCTAAAACCTTCTTTTAAATATGATTGTAATCTGTTAACAAAATATTGATCATTTTCTAAGAGAATAGAAGCAATTTTTCTTAAAATTTCAATATCTCCATTTTCACTACCAAATACTACTTCATCAACAATATTTGTTTGCTCTAATAGTTTCATGGCAGATTGAGCAAAAAATTCAGCACTACGAATACTAAAAAATAAGGGGAGTTCAATTAAAAGATCTACCCCATTTTTTAATGCCATTTTGGTTCTGTTCCATTTATCACAAATTGCCGGGGTACCACGTTGTGTAAAATGTCCTGACATTACAGCTAAAGTATAATCAGCATTTGTAATTTGTTTTGATTTCTTGATATGATATTTATGTCCCTTATGGAAAGGGTTATATTCAACTATAAGTCCAGTAACTTTCATTTAAACCATCCTTTTGTTAAATATTAATATGTCTAATAACATATTATCAGAAAATATTTATAATAACAAAGGAATATTTATATTAAATTTACATATAGAATTTTGCATATTATTGTAATATAATACTAATTGAGGAGTGATAGATATGAATGTAATGAAAGAATTTAAAAACAAAGCTAGAGAAAGCAAAAAAACTATAGTATTACCAGAAGGTTATGAACCAAGAATGATTAATGCATTACCTAAAATTAAAGATGAAAATCTTGCCAATATTATTTTATTGGGAGAAGAAGGTAAGATAAAAGAAATTGCAGCTGCTGAAGGAGTAAAACTAGATGGGGTTAATATAATAAATCCGGCTAATTCTGATTTAAAAGATGAATTCGCTGATATATTTTATGAACTTCGTAAACATAAGGGAATCACTAAAAAGGATGCTTTAGAAAAAATATTAGACCCATTATATTTTGGTGTTATGTTAGTTCATACTGAAAAGGCAGATGGTATGGTAGCTGGATCTATTAATGCTACTGGTGATGTTTTAAGACCTGCTTTACAGATTGTAAAAACAAAAGAAAATTTATCTGTAGTATCAGGGGCAATGATTATGGATGTTCCAGAAACAGAGTATGGCCATGACGGAATATTTATATTTTCCGATGTAGCTGTTAATCCTAATCCTGATGCCAAGCAATTAGCAGAAATAGCTGTTTCTTCAGCTGATACAGCTAAATTATTACCTGGTGTAGATCCGGTAGTAGCTATGTTATCATTTTCTACAAAAGGTAGTGCCAAACATGAACTAGCTGATAAAGTCATTGAAGCTACTAATATTGCTCAAGATATGGCTCCAGAACTATCTATTGATGGAGAGCTCCAGGCAGATGCTGCTTTAGTGCCTGAGGTAGGTAAGAAAAAATCTCCAGATAGTAAAGTAGCTGGGCGAGCAAATGTTTTAGTATTTCCGGATTTACAAGCCGGAAATATTGGATATAAATTAGTTCAGAGATTAGCCAAAGCAAGTGCTATTGGACCAATATTACAGGGTATGGCTAAACCTGTAAATGATCTTTCAAGAGGTTGTTCAGTAGAAGATATTGTAAATGTGGTAGCGATTACTGCAGCCCAAGCACAAAATATTTAAAACTCAAATTAATAGGGGGAATACAAAAAAATGAAAGTTTTAGTATTAAACAGTGGTAGTTCATCAATTAAGTTTCAACTATTTAATATGGAAGAAGAAAGAGTATTAGCAAAAGGATTAGTAGAAAGAATAGGAATTGAAGATTCAGCCATAGAATATGAAAATAATAATGGACAAGAAGTAGAAAAAGATATTGATATTGCAAACCATAGAGATGGGATTGAGCATGTAATAGAAATGTTATTAGATTCTGAAGTAGGTGTTTTAGAGGATATTGATGAAATTAATGCAGTTGGGCATAGAGTTGTGCACGGAGGAGAAAAATTTGCCCATTCCACATTAATTACAGAGGAAGTTATTGATAAAATTGAAGAAGTTACCCCATTAGCTCCTTTACATAATCCTCATAATCTATCAGGTATTAAGGTATGTAAAGAGCTATTACCTGATAAACCTCAGGTAGGAGTTTTTGATACTGCTTTCCATCAAACAATGCCGGAAGAAGCTTATACTTATGCCATTCCTTATGAATATTATGAGGAACATGGGGTAAGACGTTATGGGTTCCATGGAACTTCTCACAAGTATGTAGCCAAAAGATGTGCCGCATTAATGGATGAAGATATCGAAGATTTAAAAATTATTACTTGTCACTTAGGAAATGGTGCTTCCATGGCAGCCGTTGATGGTGAAAAATCCATCGATACCAGTATGGGTATGACCCCCTTAGAAGGATTAGTTATGGGAACTAGAAGTGGGGACATTGATCCTGCAATTATACCTTTCCTCATGGAAAAAGAGGATTTAGAGGCAAAAGAGATTGATAACATTTTAAATAAAGAAAGCGGTCTATTAGGTGTTTCTGGAATTAGTAATGACTCTCGTGATGTAAGACAGGCAGCTCATGATGGTAATCATAGAGCCGCTTTAGCTGACAAAGTCTTTAACTATAGAGTAAGAAAATATATTGGTGCTTATATAGCTGCTTTAAATGGTGTAGACGCTGTTGTATTTACCGGTGGAATTGGTGAAAATGCAGCTGGTGTAAGAGAACACATCTTAGAGAAATTGAATAACTTAGGGTTTGAATTAGATCCTGAGGCTAATAAAGTAAGAGGAGAAGAGAGAGAAATTACAACTGAGGATTCTAAAGTAAAAGCATTTGTAATTCCTACTAATGAAGAGTTAGTTATTGCTAGAGATACTAAAGAAATAGTAAAAAATCAATAAATTACTTGACATCTATTTATTAAATTTTATATAATTAACTCTGGTTAATATACAGAGGTGAAGTAAAGTGATTATAGATCTTAGTGATTTAATGGAAGTAGGTAGTAAAAGAGAGTATGTTAAGGAACTTAATGTTGATCACATAGACTATCGGAATAAGGAAATTGAAATTGACGGTCCTTTGAAAGTTAAGTTGCAAGTATTAAAAGCAGAACAATCTTTTGTACTCACCGGCAATATTAAAGGCAATTTGATATTACAGTGCAGCAGATGTTTAAAAGAATTTTCTTATCCGATTGAAGTAGAAATAAGTGATGAATTATTTATTGAAGAACTTGAAGATCTACACAATGTAAATGTGTTTCCGATATTAGTTAGTGATATTATCTTAGAAATTCCTATTAAACCCCTTCATGATGAAAACTGTAAAGGTCTTTGTTCCGTTTGTGGACAGGACTTAAATGAAGGAGAATGCGATTGTGAAGAGGAAATAGTAGACCCAAGACTAGCGAAATTAAAAGATTTCAAACAAAAATAGAAGAAAGAATGGGAGGTGTTAGGATATGGCGGTTCCAAAGAAACGAACTTCTAAATCCAGGAAGAGAAAACGTCGCACTCACTGGAAATTAAAGTCTCCAAATTTAGTTGAGTGTCCAGAATGTAATGAATTAATATTATCACACCGAGCATGTCCAAGTTGCGGATATTACAAAGGTGAAAAAGTTGTTAACACCTAAGTGAAATCAAGGTAGGTCTAACTTAAAAAGGCCTGCCTTTTTTTATTTTTTAGATAAAAAAAATTAAACATTAAGTAGGAATATTAAACTAAATATATAATATATAATTATAGTCCAGAAAGAAGGAGATGATGGTTTTGAAAATAGCAGTTGATGCAATGGGCGGTGATAAAGCTCCTGAAGAAATTATAAAAGGAGTTGTTTCAGCCGTAAATCAATTTGATGATATTAAATGCATTTTAACCGGTAAAGAAAACAAGATAAAAAGTATTTTAAATGAATTAGCATATAATGAAAACTCAATAGAGGTTGTTGAGGCTAAACAAACCGTTACAATGAAAGATAAACCATCAAGGGTTCTCCGTAGAAAAAAAGATTCTTCTTTAGTAGTTGGTACTAATTTAGTAAAAGAGAATAAAGCTGAAGCTTTAATATCTGCAGGCAATACAGGTGCTGTTATGGCAGCTGGTATTTTTAATATTGGTAGAGTATCTGAGGTCAAAAGACCTCCTATTGCAACTATATTTCCTTCCAAAATAGGTAAAACTGTTGTACTAGATGCAGGAGCAAATGTTGACTCAAAGCCTCAACATCTGATACAATTTGCAATAATGGGTCAAATTTATGCTGAACAGGTATTGAATATAAATAATCCAAGAGTGGGACTTTTAAGTATTGGCGAAGAAAAAGAAAAAGGAAATAAATTAAATACTGAAACTTATGAAATGTTAGAAAAGGAAGATAGAGTAAGTAATTTTATAGGTAATGTAGAAGGTAGAGATATATTTAATGGGAGTTGTGATGTAATTGTTTGTGATGGTTTTGTGGGAAATATAGTTTTAAAGACCACAGAAGGGGTAGCTTCCTATGTATTTGATTTATTAAAAGATACTTTAACTAGTAGCCTTAAAGCTAAGATCGGTGCATTATTATTAAAAGATGAATTGAAGAAAATGAAAGATAAGGTAGATTATAGACAGTACGGTGGAGCCCCGCTATTAGGCCTCAATGGGCTTGTAATCATTAGTCATGGCAGTTCTGACCAGCAGGCTATATATGGTGCTATAAGAGTTGCTAGAGAGGCAATAAAAAATAATGTAGTAGAAATTATTGAAAGCAAACTTGAAAAAGATTAAATTAAATAGGAGTGAATAAAATATGTATCTTGATACTAGAATATGTGATTTATTTGATATAAAGCATCCAATTTTACAGGGCGGTATGGCCTGGGTAGCTACTGGAGAACTGGCAGCTGCTGTTTCAAAGGCTGGCGGTTTAGGTATTATTGGCGCAGGTAATGCTCCTAAAGATGTGATAAAAGAAGAGATTAGGAAAGTGAAAGAAATTACTGATAATAACTTTGCTGTCAACATTATGTTATTATCACCTTTTGTTGATGATATAGTAGACTTAGTAATTGAAGAAGAAGTTCCAGTAGTTACTACAGGAGCAGGTAATCCTGGTAAATATATAGAAAGATTCAAAAAAAATAATATTAAGGTAGTCCCAGTGGTATCTTCAGTTGCATTAGCAAAAAGACTGGTTAGAACTGGTGTGGATGCAGTTATTGCTGAAGGTAATGAAGCGGGAGGCCATATTGGTGATTTAACTACAATGACAATGTTGCCACAAATAGTAGATGCAGTTGAGGTACCAGTAATTGCTGCAGGTGGAATTGCTGATGGAAGAGGTTTTGCAGCAGTTTTATCATTAGGTGCTTCTGGTGTTCAGATGGGTACTAGATTTGTTTGTTCACAAGAATGTACTGCTCACGAAAATTACAAACAGGCTATCATGAAAGCTAGGGATAGAGATGCGGTTGTAACCGGTCGTAGTACTGGACATCCTGTGAGAAATATAAAAAATAAATTAACCCGAAAGATTGATAATATGGAAAAAGAAGGTATTGATAAAGAAAAGATTGAAGAAATGGGCTCTGATAAACTAAGAGAAGCAGTGCGCGAAGGTAATATAGATACCGGAAGTGTAATGGCAGGTCAGATTGCAGGCATGATAGAAGATTTAAAACCTGTAAAAGAAATTATAGATAATATTATTAACGAAACAATTGAAGTGATTAATATAAATAAAGAATATATAAGAGAATAATATTCTCTTTTCTGATATAAAATTCTGTGGTATATAACAGGAGGTGGATAAAGGCAAAAAAAGTGCTCAATAGGTTCAAATTTCTTAACAATTATTAAAGCAAGTAAGAAAGGTGGATATATAAATGAGAAGAGCAACTATAACAGGTTGGGGAAAGTATTTACCCCCAAATGTTATGACCAATAAAGACTTAGAAAAAATAGTTGATACAACTGATGAGTGGATACAAAAAAGGACTGGTATCAAAAAAAGAAGAATTGCAGATGAAGATACTGCTACTTCTGATTTGGCCATAGAAGCAACAAAAGAGGCTTTAGAAAATGCCAATTTAGATCCCCAAGAATTAGATCTAATAATTGTATCTACAGTTACACCAGACATGGCTTTTCCAGCAACTGCCTGTATAGTCCAAGAAGCAATTGGTGCTGATAATGCAGCTGCCTTTGATTTAGAGGCAGGTTGTTCTGGTTTCGTATATGGTTTAAGTGTTGGAACTCAGTTTATTGAAAGTGGTCTTTATGATAATGTATTAGTCATTGGGGCCGAAACTCTTTCTAAAATTACAGACTGGGACGATAGAAATACCTGTGTGCTTTTTGGTGATGGTGCCGGTGCAGCTGTATTACAAGCAACTGATAAAGGAGGCTTTTTAGCATTTGATCTAGGATCTGATGGAAGTGGGGCAGATGCTTTATATATGGAAGCAGGCGGTTCATTAAATCCCGCTAGTTTAGAAACAGTTAAAAACAGACAGCATTATATCAGAATGGAAGGTAATCCTGTATTTAAATTTGCTGTTAAAACTATGAAAAATGCTTCTAAAGATGTGTTAAAGAAGGCCAATTTATCAACTGATGATATAGACTTGTTGATTCCGCATCAGGCTAATACTAGGATAATAAAATCAGCCCGGAGAAGATTAAAATTAGACGAAGATGAAGTTTATGTTAACCTACCAGAAGTAGGAAATACTTCTAGCGCTTCTGTTGCTATTGCTATGGCTGAAGCTATCGAAAAAGGTAAAATTAAAGATGGTGACAATGTGTTATTGGTAGCATTTGGTGCTGGCCTTACCTGGGCAGCTGGAGTTCTAGAGTGGAATCAAAATATTTAAATAATGGAGTGAGATATAATGAGTGATAATATTGCTTTTGTATTTCCTGGTCAGGGATCACAGTATGTAGAAATGGGTAAAGATTTCTATGATAACTTTGCAGTGGCCAGAGAATATTTTGATAAAGCAAATGAAGTTTTAGATATAGATTTAAAGAGATTATGTTTTGAAGGACCAGAAGATAAGTTAACTGAAACCCAAAATACTCAACCAGCTATCTTTACAGTTAGTATGATAGCTTATGAGATTTTAAAGGATAAGGGTATTAAACCAACTATTGTAGCAGGACATAGTTTAGGTGAATATTCAGCCCTATGTGCAGCCGGTGTTTTTGATTTTGAAACTGGTTTAAAACTAGTTAGAAAAAGAGGCGAATTAATGGCCTCCGCTGTATCTGAGGGCTCAAAAGGTACTATGGCTGCAATAATTGCTTTAGATCGTGATAAAATTGAAGAAATATGTAATGAGGTAGAAGGAGTATGTGAATTAGCTAATATAAATTCTCCTATGCAGATTGTAATATCAGGTGAAGAAGAGGCAGTTCATAAAGCAATGGAAAAGGCAGATGAAGCTGGAGCTAAGAAAATTGTTGAGTTAAATGTAAGTTCTGCTTTTCATTCCCAGCTTATGGAACCTGCCAAAAATAAGCTTAAAAATTATATTGAAAGTGTTGAATTTAATGATCCACAAGTTCCTGTAATTGCTAATAGTACAGCTGATTTTGTAAAGAATAAAGATGAAATAATGTCTGCTTTAGAAAAACAGTTAACCAATCCAGTGAGATGGGTTGAAAGTATGGAACTGATGAGTAAAAATTATATAGAACTTGCTTTGGAAGTAGGACCAGGAAGGGTATTAAAATCATTAATGAGAAGAATTGATCGTTCTATTAAAACATACAATATACAGGATAATGCTAGTTTAGAAAAAGTAATGAAAAAAATATAAATCAGGAGGTAACTTTGTTATGAGTAATAGAGTTGTTATTACAGGACTAGGTGTTGTTTCTTCACTTGGTATGGATATAAATGAATTCTGGAATAATATAAAAAATGGTAAATCTGGCATTTCTAAAATAGAAGGTTTTGACACAGAAGGCTTTTCTAGCCAAATAGGAGCTGAAATAAAAGACTTTGAGCCTGGAGACTATATAGACCGTAAAGATGCTAAAAGAATGGCTAAATTCACCCAATATGCGGTTTATGCCGCCTTGAAAGCATTAGAAGATGCTGGATTAGAAATAACCGATGATATTGCCAATGAGACAGGTGTATTAATTGGTTCAGGTATTGGTGGTATCGAAGTATTTGAAAAACAGATCGAAAGACTAGTAAAAAGAGGACCGAGAAGAATTAGTCCTTTCTTTATTCCGATGATGATTTCTAATATGGCTGCCGGTCAAGTTGCAATTTATGCAAATGCAAAAGGACCAAACAGTAATGAGGTAACTGCTTGTGCATCTGGTACTCACTCTGTAGGAGAGGCTATGGAAATTATTAAACGGGGAGATGCTAAAGTCATGATTACTGGTGGAGCTGAAGCATCTATTACTCCTTCAGCTGTAGCTGGTTTTAGTAATATGAAAGCATTATCAACAAGAAATGATGAACCTACAAGAGCAAGTCGTCCTTTTGATAAAGAACGTGATGGATTTGTTATTGGTGAAGGTAGTGGAGTTTTAATTCTAGAAGATTATGAATTTGCTAAAAAACGAAAAGCTAATATAATTGCAGAAGTAAGTGGTTATGGAATGTCTGCAGATGCTTACCATATGACTCAACCTGCTCCTAATGGAGAAGGAGCTTATAGAGCAATGGAAATGGCAGTTAAAAAGGCAAATGTATCTTATAAAGATATTGGATACATAAATGCACACGGAACTTCTACTCCTTTTAATGATAAGCTAGAAACTCAAGCTATCAAAGATCTCTTTAAAGAACATGCAAATGAGCTAGCAGTAAGTTCAACAAAATCAATGACCGGTCATTTATTAGGTGCAGCAGGAGGAATTGAAGCAATTGTCTCTGCTTTAGCTATTAGAGATGATGTATTACCTCCCACTATGAACTATGAAAATGAAGATCCAGAATGTGATTTGGACTATGTACCTAACGAAGCAAGAGAAGTAAATGATTTAAAAGCTGTATTATCTAATTCCTTTGGTTTTGGTGGGCAAAATGCATGTGTAGTAATCAATAAAATAGAAGAATAATTGTAACACAAAAAAATAAGGTGCGGGTTTGAATTCAAAACCGCACCTTTATAAATTAAAAATTATTTATTTTAAAATTTTTCCCAGTTAATCACTTCATCCAGTTCTTTTTTATCAGGATGTGGATTTTCATCAGGATATCCAACAGTAACCATGGAAATTAGCTTATATTTTTCTGGTACATTAAGCATTTTTTTAACATCTGAGGTATATGGTTTCCCATAACTTCCAATCCAACAAGTCCCAAGACCTAGTTCTTTTGCAGCTAATAAAATATATGTAGTTACATTAGAACCATCTTCTAAATGATGTTTTACATCATCAGCAAAAATAGCTATACAAGCCGGGAACTCTTTACCCTGATCAATATAATTTTCTAACTTTTTTATCTTGTCATCCTCTGTTATAACAACGAACTGCCATGGTTGCACATTGTTTGCAGTTGGTGCATAGCGAGCTGTTTCCACTATTTTTTCTAATTTATCCTTTTCGACTTTTTTGTCTTTAAATTCTCTAATTGACCTTCTAGATTTCAATAATTTAATACCTTCCAAAATTAAATCCCCCTCTTTTTTTGTTATATACTTTAAACCATATTCATTATATTAGATAATGTTTGTGAAAACATTAGATAATATTACGAAAAAAAGGATATAAAATTGTTCATTATTACAAAAGGAAAAAGAGGAATATAGTGAGAATTAATATATAGGGGTAATAATTGAAATAATTACCATAATAATGTTTTCAAAATATTAATAGGAGGTGAAAAGAGAGTATAAATAATAATATATCTAATTAAGATTAATATCATATCTTATTTTTAAAGGAGGAATAATTAATGGAAAGACGAAAAGAAGAACCTGTAAGAGATGTAAGTAAACTTCCCAAATCGCAAGCGATTTTTCTTGGATTGCAGCACGCACTTGCTATGTTTGGAGCTACTATTTTAGTACCAATCTTAACAGGGTTACATGTTAGTGTTGCATTATTTACTGCGGGTGTTGGTACCTGGCTATTTCACTTTATTACTAAGAAAAAGGTGCCTGCCTATTTAGGATCTTCATTTGCATTTATTGCACCAATATCATTAGTTATTGAACAACATGGTGGTATTCCAGCCGCTCAGGGTGGTATTATAACTGCTGGTTTAATTTACGCTGTTGTAGCATTTATTATTTATAAAGTAGGACCTAGCTTAATTAAAAAGATATTCCCACCAGTTGTTACCGGTCCGGTTATTATACTTATTGGTACTATCTTAGCCCCAGTTGCAATAGACATGTCAACTGGTAGCACACTTAATGTTGTTGTTGCAATTGCCGCCTTAGCTGGTGCGGTTATAGCAGCTATATTTGCAAAAGGATTCTTTAAACTTGTTCCTATTATTGTTGGTTTAGTAACTGGTTATATTGTTGCTGTTATAGTTGGTATGGTAGATTTCTCACCAGTTATGAATAGGGCTTGGATTGGTCTTCCACAATTTACTGCTCCAGCCTTTAATATAACCGCTATTACGATTATTGCACCTGTTGCAATAGTTTCTATGGTTGAACACGTTGGTGACGTCTTAGCTATTAGTGAAACTATTGGTAAAGGTAGAGAGTTAGTTACTGATCCTGGTATTCATAGAACTATGCTTGGTGATGGTATGGCAACAGCTCTTGCTGGTGTATTTGGTGGACCACCAAATACCACATATGGAGAAAACACTGGTGTATTAGCTATTACTAAGGTGTATGATCCTGTTGTAATGAGAATAGGAGCTACATTTGCAATTGCAATGGCTGTTATTCCTAAGTTTGGTGGATTAATTGAAACTATTCCTGATGCTGTTATTGGTGGTATTTCCTTCCTCTTATATGGAATGATTGCTACTATAGGTATTAGAACTTTAGTTGAAAGTCAAACTGATCTTAAGATTTCAAGAAACTTAGTAATAGTTGCAACTATTATAGTTCTTGGTCTTGGTGGCGCTACACTTAGTCTAGGAAGAGTAGAATTTTCTAGTTTAGCACTTGCAGCTCTTGCTGGTGTTATCTTGAATCTAATTCTTCCAGGCGGAGAAGAAAAATTTGCAGAAGCGTAAAATATAATCTAATATTATAAAGATATAATAGTTTATTTCATAATAAACTTATAATAAAATTAACAAAAAAGGCAACCTTTCGGGTTGCCTTTTTTTATTTAATTTATACAAAAAAGAAAAAAATTTAGAAAAATTTTTGTGAGTTCTTCCATAATTAATTTATCTATGTTATAATACTATATGTATTATTCACAAATAAACTTTCTCAGGATGGTGAAATTGATGAAAGAGTTAATTGGAATAACAATGGCAGATGCTTTAAACCTCGAAAAAATGAAAGAAGTTAAGGTTCTAGCAGGAGAAAAAGGCTTAGATCGTCATATTACCAAAGTCAATATTATGGAAGTTCCAGATATTGTAGACTGGGTTAAAGAAGGTGAACTTTTATTTACTACTCTTTATTCAATTAAGGATGATGAAGAAGCTTTAAAAAATTTAGTACCTAATTTGGCTAAAAAAAATTTAGCTGGCCTGGGGATCAAACCGGGTAGGTATATTAATGAAATACCTTCCTTTATGATTGAGCAGGCTGAAAAACACAACTTCCCTTTACTTAAAATCCCTTATGATTTTTCCTTTTCAGAATTTATTAACCCTATTTTAAGTGAAATTTTAAATGTTCAGACCAGATTTTTAGAGAAAACTTTAAATATTCATGAAGTATTGACTAATACAGTTCTTTATGAAAATGGTTTGGATAGACTTTCTACTGTTTTAGTAGATATGATAAAAAATCCTGTTTTAATTACAGATTCCAATGTAACATTAATGTCTTATTCAATTCCTGATGAGTTCAGTAATGAGATTACAAAAAAAGATCTTATGGATACTGTCACTATTAATGGAGAAAGAGAAACAGAAGAAGAAATTTATGGTTACCGATGTAAGAAAAAACAGGTCAGTTTAAATGAAAAAGAGATGAACCTTATCAAAATACCCATTATTACTCCTAACAACCATTTTGGTTATTTATTTGCTTGGGAATATGATAAAAATATAAATAAATTAGATTTATCAACATTAAAATGGGCTAGTACTATCGCAGCTTTAGATATATTAAATACTAGAGCTCTTACCAATGTTGAATTGAAATATAAAAATGAATTAATTTATGATATCTTAAAGGGTAAACTTAATAACAAACAAACTATAGTAAATCGTGGTCAAAATATGGGTATGGAATTAGATAACGGTTTTTCAGTTGTAGTTTTTGAACTAAAAGAATTAATATCTAAACATTTTAAAAATAAAGGAATTTTAAATGAAAACCTACAAAAGACTTATTTAGAATCAGCTAAAAGATTAGTAGATGATGATATCATTATGGGAGATTTAGGTACTTACTTAATTGCTTTATACCCAGGTGAAGAAAAAAATAAAGATGAAATTGAAGAATTTGCACAAAGAGTTCTCAATGTAATAGATAAAAAAGACAGAGATCTTGTTACAATTGGGGTTGGTAATTACAAAGAAGATATCATTAATCTTTATGAAAGTTATTCTCAAGCTAAGAGAACTATAAATGTAGCTAGCAAACTTGATAAAGAAGATCAAATCTACTTTTTTGAAGATTTAGGTGTATATAAACTCCTATATAAAATTGATACAGAAGAAAAAAATAGTTTTTTAGAAAATTCTATAATACCACTCTTAAAATATGATAGAGCTCATAACACAGAACTATTAAAAACCTTAAAAGCATTTTTTGAAGAAAACGGCAATTTAACTAATGTAGCTAAAAAAATATATATCCACTATAATACAGTTCATTATAGACTAAAAAGAATAGAAAAGATTACAGGTTTAAGCTTAGAAAATCCTGATGACAAATTAAATCTTGAAATTGCCTTAAAGATGTTAAACTTTACTGATATTCTTGGTGGCGAAAATGCTTAATTATATAATAGAAGGTGACCTAGTAAATGAGAATTACGGTTTATCCGGTGAAATAATAAGTAAGTTTGATCATGTAATTAATGTTAAGACTGAACAAAATAAAGGCTTTGCTGTCACAGATAGTAAAGTTGTATTAGCTCCCTATCATATTAAAGTACCGGATTATATTTTTAAAAAAATATTAGATAATGTTGATAAGGGTTACCAGATAAAAGTAAATGGAAAAAGTATTAAATATAAACAATATAATTTTGAATATGATGATAAATCTATCTTTAAGGGGAAGATAAGGGATTGTTCATCTATAGAAAAAGGGCAGTTGATTACTATAACTGAGAAAGTTATTAAAGAAGCGGTAGGTCTAGGAAGTTTAGATGACAGTATCTTAAATTATCCAGCCATACTTACTGATAAAGAAAATTATGATTTATCCGTTTTGCAACAAGAATTTTATAAAAAATTAGCCAATATTATTCATAAAAAAAAGACAATAAATGATCTACTAGGGTTAGGTATTGGATTAACACCAACAGGTGATGATTTTATTGTGGGGTATTTATCTGCTTTAGAAGCTAATTTAATAGAAGACAAACTAAAGATAAGAGATAATATAGATTTAAATAAGGTTTTTGATAAAACAACAAGAGTTAGTGCTTTACATTTAAAGGCAGCTATCAAGCATAGATATAATGAAAAATTAGTAGATTTATACAAAAATATAGATGTTAATGAAGATCAATATATTAATTATGCTAAAAGGTTAATAAAAGTTGGTAATAGTTCAGGATTAGATATGCTTACAGGCTTGTATTTTGGGTTGATTATGTAAAAGTACAATAAAAACATAAAATTATTGTTAAAAAACTACAAAGGTAAACCATTATATATTCTTGAAAGTATTATATTGGAATTAAACAAAAATTATTATAAATATATCAAGGGAGGGACACAGTTGAAAGATAAAATTGAAGAACTACAGGAAAAAAGAGAAAAGATTTCTAAAGGTGGCGGAGAAAAAAGAATTGAAAAGCAGCATAATAAAGGTAAACTAACCGCCCGTGAAAGAATTGACAAATTATTTGATGATGGCAGTTTTCAGGAAATTGGCATGTTTGTAGAACACCATTCCCAAGATTTAGGGATGGATGAAAAAGAGATTCCAGCTGATGGAGTTATTACTGGTCAGGGAACTATTAATGGAAGATCAGTCTATGTATATGCCCAGGATTTCACCACAATGGGTGGATCTTTAGGAGAGATGCATGCTAAAAAGATTTGTAGAGTTATGGATTTAGCTAAAAAATCTGGAGCACCATTTATTTCACTTCTGGACTCCGGTGGAGCAAGAATCCAAGAAGGAGTTAATTCACTTAAAGGTTATGGTGAAATTTTTAAGAGAAATACTGATAACTCAGGTGTTATCCCACAAATTTCAGTAATTTTAGGACCATGTGCTGGTGGAGCAGTTTATTCTCCAGCGATTACAGACTTTGTATTTATGGTTGATCATACTTCAAAAATGTTTATAACTGGACCACAGGTTGTTAAATCTGTTACCGGTGAAGAAGTTACTGCCGAAGAATTAGGTGGAGGATCAACACATAATGAAGTTAGTGGAGTAGCTCATTTCTTGGCTGATAATGAAGAACAAAGTTTTGAACAAATCAGAAGATTAATTTCCTTTATTCCTAACAATAATCTAGAGGGTGCTCCCGTTGTTGAAACTAATGATTCTCCTGAACGTGTAGAAGAAGAATTAAAAGATGTAGTTCCTATTAATCCTAATAAAGCATATGATATTAGAAATGTTATTGAAAAAGTTGTTGATGATAAAGATTTCTTTGAAGTTCATAAATATTATGCTAAAAACATTGTAGTTGGTTTTGCAAGATTAAATGGACGTTCTGTTGGTATTATTGCAAACCAACCCGGCTTTAAGGCAGGTACTTTAGATATTGACTCTTCTGATAAAGCAGCTAGATTTATTAGATTCTGTGACTCTTTTAATATTCCTATTGTTTCATTTACAGATGTTCCTGGTTACCTACCAGGTGTTGAACAGGAGTATGGTGGAGTAATTAGACACGGTGCAAAATTATTATATGCTTATTCCGAAGCAACCGTACCTATGATTAATGTTATTTTAAGAAAAGCATATGGTGGTGCCTATATAGCCATGAGTAGTAGACACCTTGGGGCTGACTATGTATTTGCATGGCCAAATGCTGAAATTGCTGTAATGGGTCCACAGGGTGCTGCCAATATTATCTTTAGAAAAGAAATTAAAAATGCAGATAAACCTGAGGAGAAAAGACAAGAAAAAATTGATGAATACAGAGAAAGTTTTGCAAATCCATATAGAGCAGCAGCCGAAGGTTATGTAGATGATGTAATTGATCCACGTAATACAAGACCAAGAATTATCATGGCTTTAGAATCAGTAATAGGTAAAAGAGAAAGTCAACCTAATAAAAAACATGGTAATATACCTTTATAGAATATAAAAAGGAGGCATTAATGTGAATCCTCTCGAGCTTTTAAGAGACCCAACTTTAGTACAATCTATGACCTTAAGTGAAAAATTACTTTCGGGTCTACAGGTGGCCATCTTAGGTATGGCAATAGTATTTTTCATACTGTTTCTTTTAATGTTAGTGTTGAATATCCTTAAAAGGATCTTCTATTCTGAAAAAATGGACTTTAAAGAAGATACTACACAAGTTCAACCTAAGGTACCTGATGTAGAAACTAAAGTAAACCGTAGAGAAGAAAAAGTAGCAGCTATTATGGCTGCCATAATGAGTATGGAAGATATGACTCAAAAAGGTAAATTTAGAATAAGAAAAATAACAAGAGTCAAAGACGATGTGCCGATTTGGGGTAGAATTGCCCGTGGCGGCGGAATATCAGAAAATAATAAAGGAGAGTTATTATGACTAGAAAATTTAAAGTAAAAGTTAATGATGAATTATATGAAGTTGAAGTAGAAGAAGTTCAAAGTGAAGGTCAAACTGTAAGTACTACCGAAACCCAAACTACTAAATCAGCTCCAAAACCCAGTACTAGTTCATCTAAATCTTCTAAACCAAAACCAAGTACTAGCTCTAAAGCCAAAAAGAAACCTAGAAAAACTGCTAGTCCAAGTGTTGGTGGTGGAGCAGTAGAAGCTCCCATGACTGGTACAGTTTTAGAGGTTAAAGTAGCTGAAGGTGACGAAGTTGCTAATGGAGATTTACTGCTAGTTCTAGAAGCAATGAAAATGGAAAATGAAGTATATGCTCCTTCTGCTGGTAAAGTTACAGAAGTTAATGTCGGTGAAAACCAAAAAGTAGAAGCGGGAGAAGTATTAGTAGTTATAGAATAAGTCATAATATGTTAGGAGGTAAGAAAATTGGTACAGGTTTTTATAGAATTTTTTCAGGGAACTGGGATAGTGGCTTTGGATATACCACAGATAATAATGATTATAATATCTTTGGGCCTACTATATCTCGGTATCGTAAAAAAATATGAACCTTTATTATTGGTACCGATAGCTTTTGGTATGCTTTTAGTAAATTTACCGTTAACAAATTTAATGATTCATGCTGCAGACGGTAAACCCGCTGGACTATTTAGGTACTTTTATACGGGAAATGCTTTAGGTATTTTTCCCCCATTAATCTTTATGGGTATTGGTGCGATGACAGACTTTGGTCCATTAATAGCAAATCCTAAAAGTTTATTATTAGGTGCAGCAGCTCAATTTGGTATTTTTATCACATTTTTAGGAGCTATTCTGTTAGGTTTTACCGGACAACAAGCTGCCCCAATTGGAATAATTGGTGGTGCCGATGGTCCAACAGCTATCTATCTTTCAGGTCAATTGGCTCCAGAATATTTAGGAGCAATTGCTATTGCTGCCTATTCATATATGGCTTTAGTCCCAGTTATTCAGCCGCCAATAATTAAAGCATTTACTAGTAAAGAAGAGAGACAAATAAAAATGAAGCAGTTAAGACCTGTTTCAAAAACAGAAAAAATATTATTTCCGATCTTAGTATCAATTGTTGTTTTACTTTTATTACCAGATGCTGCTCCCTTAATTGGAATGTTAATGCTCGGTAACTTATTTAAGGAAAGTGGTGTAGTAGACCGCTTAAGTGAAACTGCACAAAACTCATTAATAAATATAGTTACAATCTTATTAGGTGTAGCAGTTGGTGCAAGTGCTTCAGCCGATAAGTTTTTACAGGTTGATACTATTCAGATTCTACTATTAGGAGTTGTAGCCTTTGCAATTGGTACTATGACAGGTGTTCTATTAGGTAAATTAATGAATCACTTTTCTAGTGATAAGATTAATCCAATGATCGGAGCTGCAGGAGTATCTGCGGTTCCCATGGCAGCCCGAGTAGTGCAAAAGGAAGGGCAAAAAGCAGATTCTTCTAACTTCCTTTTAATGCATGCAATGGGTCCTAATGTAGCAGGTGTTATCGGGTCTGCTGTAGCAGCAGGAGTTATGATGTCAATATTTGCTTAATATAATAAACAAAATATAAGCTAAATATTTATGAATTATTACAAAGGATTTTCCAATATCTATCAAGAAATTTGTTTAATAGTGATAAAAAACCCAAAAAACTATATATTTTGAACATGAAGAGAGGGGTGGTATTGGATAATAGAGCAAAAAGGTCTCACCCGTAACATGATTTTTAAAAAATAAACTAAAACTAAACTTAAAAAATAAAAATTTCAAGGAGGAATTAATAATGTATAAAGAAAGTCCAGTTGAAGTATCACAGGAGGAAATTACTTTTAAGGTGGAGGAGTTAGAACCATTTTTAAGTGCACCTAAATTAGATATGGCTGATCCTAAGCCTTGTAAGATTGAATTGAAAGACGGTTCAACAATGTTAATAAGAGAAGTAAAAGATGAAGAAATTCCAATGCTATTAGAGTATGTAAAGAATTTCATGGAAAAAGGTTCAAAAGACTTTTATGATATCGTAGGCGCAAGAATTTATGCAGAACTTTTAGGATATTTAAGAAAGCGTCTAAAAGATCCATATCTCTTTGTTGGAGCTATTGATGGTGAAATCGTTGGTTTTGCTAACGGCCGTGTAAGAGATGACAAGGTAAACATTTCACTTCACACCATGGCATTCAAAAGAGGTTTAAGAATTGGTGCTACACTTTATTATAGAAAATTAGTTTATGCTTTTGAAGAACAAAAGAATAACGAAGTTTGGTCTACTTTCGAAAGCTATAATGGTCTAAAAAGATGGGGAATTGGCATGGCACAACCTTCCTATCCCTATCCTGAATACCAACACGAACTAGGTGGAGCAAGAGTATTTTATGTTGACCAACAATACTGGAATGCCGCTGTTAAAGACTATGTAGGTCAAATGGTTGGTAACGATTTAGACTTTGATGTAGAAGACGAACTTCTTAAGAAAAATGAAAACTTAGTTATGCCAGAAGGAGTTAATATCTAAATAGAATAATAAATAGTAGATTGTAATACAATCCCCACTCTGAAAGTATATTTTGGGGTGGGGATTCTTTAAAAAGGAGTTGTTAATATATGGCTAAAAAAGCTTTAGTTAAAGAAGGTACCTATTTTGACTCTGTAACTTTAATGTCTATTTCAAAAGATATTAAAGGTTTTGATGGGGTTAATGAAGCGACAATTGTTATGGGTACTGATGCTAATAAAGAAATACTAAATACTGCTGGTCTATTAGTACCAGAAGCAGAAGCTGCAAAGCCAAATGATCTGGTTATTGTTATAGACGGTGAAGAAGAAGTATTAGATGAAGCAATTGAAAAGACAAATGAAATGCTAGCAGAACAAAAAGCTTCCTCTGATGAAGAAGAGGAATATAATCCTGGTTCTTTAGATGGAGCTTTAGATGCACAACCGGATTCTAATTTAGTTATAATATCAGTACCTGGAGAGTATGCAGCGCGAGAAGCCAGAAAGGCTTTAAAACGTGGACTGCATGTTATGTTGTTTAGTGATAATGTACCTGTTGAAGATGAAATAGAGCTTAAGGAAATGGCTACCGAAAAAGGACTTCTTTTAATGGGTCCTGACTGTGGTACCTCAATTATAAATGGTGCTCCTTTAGCATTTTCTAATGTTGTAAGTAGAGGGCCAGTGGGTATTGTTGCTGCCTCTGGAACAGGAGCTCAGGCTGTTTCTACCCTTGTTGATAGACAGGGTGTAGGTCTTACTCAGGTTATTGGTACTGGTGGTCGTGATCTTAAATCAAAAGTTAAAGGTATTGAAATGATCAAGGACATGAAAGCATTAGATAGAGATGAAGATACCGAAGTAATTGTATTAGTTTCTAAACCACCCGCTAAAGAAGTTTCAGAAAAGATTATGGAAGAAGTTAAAAAACTTTCAAAACCAGTTATTGTTAACTTCTTAGGGGGAGATCCATCAGTTGTAGAAGGTACAGATGCTATTTGGACTGATACCTTAGAAGATGCTGCCATGAAGGCTGCTGCCTTTATCAAAGGAGAAGAAGAAGTTTCTGCTACTGGTTTAACTGAAGAAGAAGTTGCAGAAATAGCTGAAGAAGAAACTGCTCAAATGAGTGATGAACAAAAATATTTAAGAGGTCTTTACACAGGTGGAACATTATGTAGTGAAGCCGTAATTCTCTTATCTGAAAAATATGGAGATATGTATTCAAATATTCCATTAAAAGATGAATTAGCTTTAAAAGAAGACCTTAAAAGTATTGAAAATACTGTTATTGACCTTGGGGAAGATGAATTCACAAGAGGTAAACCTCATCCAATGATTGAACCTTCCTTAAGAAATGATAGATTATTAAAAGAAGCTGAAGATAAAGAGATTGCTGTTGTACTTCTCGATGTTGTATTAGGTTATGGTTCTCATATGGATCCAGCTGGAGAAGTTGCCAAAGCAATTAAAGAAGCAAAAGAAAAGGTCGCTGAACGCGGCGGTTATTTATCAGTTATTGCTTCTGTATGTGGAACTGAAAAAGATCCTCAAAATCTTCAGGCACAGGAAGAAAAATTACGTCAGGTTGGAGCTAAAGTACTCCCCACAAATGTTCAGGCTGTGCGCGTAGTAAGTAAAATTTTAAGTGATCTAAATTAAGGGGGAGAGATAATATGACTAAGAAACTAGAAGATCTATTTAAAGAAGATTTAAAAGTAATAAATATTGGTCTAGAATCTTTTGCCGAAAACCTAAAAGATGAAGGATATGATGCAGTTCAGGTCGATTGGAAACCACCCGCAGGTGGAGATAAAGAAATGGCTGCATTATTAGACGAGATAGAAAAAGTAAGTGATAAAATTGAAGAAGCAAATAAAGAAGCGGTAGAAAGAATCCAAAAAAGTGAACCAGTTGTTGTAGATGTACAGACAGCTGAAGATGCATTACCTAATTTTGAAGGCAAAATGATTCTTCACGCAGCACCTCCCGAAAAGTGGGAAGACATGTCTGGTCCAATGCAAGGGGCTGCAATAGGTGCCTGTATTTATGAAGGTTGGGCTGAAGATGAAGAATCAGCTAGAGAAATGCTGGACGCTGGTGAAGTAACATTTGATCCAGCACACCATCATAATGCTGTTGGCCCTATGACTGGTATTGTATCACCATCTATGCCGGTTTGGGTAGTTGAAAACAAAACCTATGGTAATACAGCTTACACAACCTTAAATGAAGGTTTAGGCAAAGTTTTAAGATTTGGTGCTAATGGTCCAGAAGTAATTGAAAAACTGAAATGGATGGAAAAAACATTAGGACCAGCTTTAGGTGAAGCATTACGCAAAACTGAAGAGGGTATTAACTTAAAAAATATAACTTCCCAAGCATTACACATGGGAGATGAAGTTCACAACAGAAATAAAGCTGCAACTTCATTATTCATGAGAGAAATTACACCATACCTCTTAGAAACTAGTTACGATAATAATACAATAAAAGAAATAATTAAATTTATGGGTGGAAATGAACACTTCTATCTAAACTTATCCATGCCTGCTTCTAAAGCGACCATGGATGCTGCTCACGGTATTGAATACAGTACTGTTCTGACTGCAATGGCCAGAAATGGTGTACACTTTGGTATAAGAGTTAGCGGTTTAGGAGATGAATGGTTCGTTGGTGAAGCTCAAAAAGTTGACGGACTATACTTCCCAGGTTATTCTGAAGAAGATGCTTGTCGTGACTTAGGCGACAGTACTATATCTGAAACTGCTGCAGTAGGTGGTTTTGCAATGGCTGCTGCACCTGCAATTGTTGGATTTGTAGGCGGTACTGTTTCAGATTCAATTAGATTTACAAAAGACATGTATGAAATTACAGTCGATGAAAATGAAAACTTTACAATTCCTCCTCTAAACTTTAGAGGAACTCCTACTGGTATTGATCTATTAAAGATCATAGAAACTGGTATTTTACCAGCAATTAATACTGGTATTGCTCATAAAGAGCCTGGAATTGGACAGATTGGGGCTGGATTAGTTGATCCCCCAGAAGCATGCTTTAGAAAGGCAATTAGGGCTTTTGCCCAAAAATACACTAAATAAAAGGAGAGATTTTAATGAAATTATATGATTTAACTCAAAAGATAGGTGTTTCTACTCCACCATGGCCTACTTATGAACCTCTAGAATTGAAGTATTTCAAGCGTCTTTCAACTGAGAGAGTAAATGGTCAGATTATTAAAACTAGTAATCACATAGGTACTCACTTAGATGGTGAAAGACACTTTTGGACAGCTGGTAGAGACATGGCTAGTGTTCCTCTCGAAGATCTATTTGGAGAAGGAGTTATCGTTGATTTAAGCGATGCAGTAGAAGACTATGATATTTATACATCAGAAATGATTGAAGAAAGAGTTGACGTAAAAGAGGGCGACATCCTTATTATTAATACTGGTTACCATAAATATGGATGGGACCAACCAGAAGCTGATGAAGAAAGATACTTCATGAAGCATCCTGGTCCAAATATGGAATTTGCTTTTTGGGCTATGGAGAAAAAACTAAAATGGATCGGTGTTGACTGTGGTTCTGCTGATCACCCAATGAACACAGTTTGTAAGAAGTTAAGACCTGATCTTGCAAAAGAAGCAGAAGAACACCTTGGTGCACCTTTAGATGAAGTATTCTCACATCCAGAAAGCAGACAGTTAATGCATACTAAGTTATTCCCTGAAGGAATTATCCACGCCGAAAATATTGGTGGAGAAATTGATGAACTTCTCAACCAAAGAGTTAAAATCGGATTCTTCCCATGGAAAGGTGTAGACTTAGAGTCCAGTATCGGACGTTGTGTTGCTTTTGTAGACGAAGAGTAAATATAATATGTCGGAATCCTGCATTTTGCAGGATTCCTTTCTTTACTTTTAAATTATATGAATATATGGAGGTATTTTAATGAAATTAACAATCGCATTAGGCGGAAATGCAATATTACAACCAGGCCAAGATGGAACAGCTGAAGAACAATTTAAAAACGTTTTATCAACAAGTGAACAAATTGGTCAATTAGTAAATGAAGGTCATGAAGTAGTAATAACACATGGTAATGGCCCCCAAGTAGGTAATATTTTAATTCAACAAGATAAAGCAAGAGACGCTGTGCCAGCGATGCCTCTTGATGTTTGTGGTTCACAAACTCAAGGATTTATTGGCTATATGATGCAAAATAGTTTACACAATGTATTTGCTGAGTTAGGTGTAGATAGAAATGTGGCTACAGTTGTAACTCAAGTTTTAGTAGATAAAGATGATAGTGCTTTTGATAATCCTACTAAACCAGTAGGTCCATTTTATGATAAAGATCATGCTGAAAAAATGATGGAAGAAAAAAATGAAGATTGGATAGAAGATAGTGGAAGAGGCTGGAGAAAAGTAGTTCCTTCTCCAATTCCAGAAAGAATTGTTGAAGCTCCCATCATTAACGATTTAGTAAGAAATGGTGAAATTGTTATTGCATCTGGTGGAGGCGGAATTCCCGTTGTAGAAGAAGGTAACAAAATTCATGGTGTAGAAGCAGTTATTGATAAAGATAGAGCCGGCTGTCTTTTAGCCGAAGAAATAGATTCTGATATTTTCTTGGTTTTAACTGATGTATCTAATGCATATATTAATTATGGCGAAGAAGATGAAGAAGCTATTGGTGAAATTAGTGTAGAAGATATGGAAGAGCATATTGAAAAAGGCCACTTTGGTGAAGGTTCTATGAAACCAAAGGTACAGGCTGCTGTTGATTTTGTAGAAAATGGCGGACAAAAAGCTATTATAACATCTATTGAGAAAGTTATAGAAGCTGTACATGGTAATGCAGGCACAAGAATTACCAAGTAGTTTTGGATTTCGATGGAGGTGAAATATATTAATGCTTAATAAATTTGATTATTTTAAGCCTAATAATTTAAAAGAAGTATTTGAAATTTTTGATAATAATGAAGGTGAAGCCGCTTTATTAGCAGGTGGAACTGACCTTTTTGTTGATATGAAGCATAAAACTAGAAAACCTGATTATGTTATTGATGTAAAAAGTATTGAAGATTTTAGTAAAATAGAAGAAAGAGATGAAGGATTATTTATTGGTGGAACCGTGACTTGTAACGAAATAATCGACAGTGAACTGGTTAATGATAACTATAAAGTATTAGCAGATGCAGCTTTAGAAGTTGCAGCTCACCAGGTTCGTAATAGAGCAACAGTTGTTGGCAATCTTTGTACTACTTCTCCCGGTGCTGACATGTTTCCTCCCTTATTAGTACTTAACACTACAGTGCTAGTAGAAAGCAAAGAAGGAAGCAGGGAAATACCTTTAAAAGAATTTGCTACCGGAGTAAAACAGAATGCTTTAAGTGATAAAGAAGTAGTAAAAGGTATTTTAGTACAAAAACACGCTGATGACGGCAAAGGAGCCTATCTCAAGAAAAGAAGGACCAAAGGTCCCGACCTCAGTGGGGTAGGAGTAGCAGGATATTTATCTGAAGAGGAAGAGTATCTTGCATTTGCACTTGGGGCGGTTGCTCCAACTCCTGTCTATGTTAATGTTAGTGAAATTTTCTTTGCTGACGGATCATTTGAAGACAAACAAGCCAAAATTGTTGAAAGAGTTTTAGATAACATTAATCCAATTGATGATGTTAGAAGTACAAAAGCTTACAGAAACAAATTATCTGAAGTATATACTAAGAGAATTCTTTCCAGACTATGGGAAGCAGGTGATAAATAATGAAAACCATTAATTTAACAGTAAATGGAAGAAATTTTGAGTTAGAAGTAAAAGAAAATGAGATTCTTCTTGATACACTTAGAAAAAGATTGAACTTCACTGGTGCTAAAGAAGGTTGTGGTGAAGGAGAATGCGGTGCTTGTACCATCATTATGGATGGAGAAGCCGTGACAAGTTGTTTGATCTTAGCTGTTGAAGCTGATGGTTCTGAATTAGAAACTATCGAAGGTCAATCAATAGGTGAAGAGATTAGTGATATCCAGGAAGCATTTATTGAAGAAAATGCAATTCAATGTGGTTTTTGTACACCTGGAATGGTTATGTCAACAAAGGCATTATTAGATAGAAATCCTAATCCTTCTGACGAAGATATTGATATTGCTTTAGCTGGTAATATCTGCCGCTGTACAGGATATTATTCAATTAGAGATGCAGTAAAACGTGCAGCTGAGAAGAAGGGAGGTAACAAATAGTGAGTGAAGATATGATTGGTAAAAGTGTAAATAGAATTAAAGCTTTAGAAAAAGTTACTGGTAATGCTACATTTGTGCATGATATGGAAGTACAAGGTATGCTTCATGCAAAAATGAAGTTAAGCCCACATGCTCATGCTAAAATCGTTAATATAGATACTTCAGAAGCAGAAAAACTGCCTGGGGTTTGGACTGTTCTAACAGGTAAAGACTTACCATATAAAGTAGGACTTTATTTAGTTGATAAAGATATTTTAGCTGTAAATAAAGTAAGATATCAAGGTGAACCTTTAGCTGCAGTTGCTGCTGAAACAGAAGAAATTGCTGAAAAAGCTGTCGAATTAATTGAAGTAGAATATGAAGAATTAGAAGCAGCATTAGATGTAAAAGAAGCCGCGAAAGAAGATGCACCTTTGGTACATGAAAATCTGGGAGAATTAGAGAGTGCGCCTGTTTTCTTCCCAAAACCGGGTACAAATATTGCTCACCATACTAAGATTAGAAAAGGTGATATTGATAAAGGTTTTGAAGAAGCAGACTATATTATAGAAAACGAATTTGAACTACCAATGGTTGACCATACAGCAATGGAAACACATACCTCAATTGCTAAATGGATTCCAGGTAAACAAGTAAAAATTTGGACTTCTGCTCAATCTCCATTTGCCGTTAGAAACTTATTAGCAAATGGACTACATTTAAACCATGAAGATATTGAAGTACAAATTCCTTATGTTGGAGGTGGATTCGGTGGTAAGGCCGGTATTCACTTTGAACCTTTAGTAACCTGTTTATCAAGAGCTTCACAAGGTAGACCAGTTAAAATTGTAATGTCTAGAATGGAAGAGTTTAACTCTGTACCTGTTAGACAGGGTCTCTACTCTAAATTGAAAACTGGTGTTAAAAAAGACGGAAAAATTGTAGCTCAAGAGACAGAATTCCTTTGGGACAGTGGTGCTAATGCAGACTATGGTGTTAATGTTACCAGAGCTGCTGCAACAGCTGGAGCTGGTCCTTATGAAATAGAAAATGTAAAACTGGATTCAAAAACAGTTTATACAAATAAAATCTTTGGAACTGCTTATAGAGGTTTCGGGCATTTAGAAATTCTCTGGGCAGTTGAAAGACAAATGGACTTAATAGCCGAAGAAATCGGTGTAAGTCCTTATGATTTAAGAATGAAAAATGGTCTAAGAAGAGGTTCTGTAACTATTACTGGTGAACACATTGGTGATTCACATGGTAAAGTACTAGAATGCTTAGAAGCAGTTTCAGAAGAAATAGACTATGAAAATAGAGATTCTGATGATCTGCCGGCTGGTAAAAAACGCGGTAAAGGGTTAGCCTTATTACACAAGGCACCTGCAATGCCTACTAATACAGGTACTGCAGCCTTCCTTAAATTTAATGAAAATGGTACCCTTAACCTAACTGTATCCTTAACAGATTACGGTCAAGGTACTTATACCGCCTTAGCTCAGATTGTGGCTGATCAATTAGATATCCCAGTAGACAAGGTGAATGTTGTCTGGGAACAAAATACAGAAACTCAACCTTATGACTGGCAGACCGTTGCATCTAAGGGTCTATTTATGTCCGGTAATGCAACTATTAAAGCCTGTCAGGATATGGCACAACAGCTTAAAGAAGTTGCTTCTGAACCTTTAAGATGTTCAGTTGAAGATCTAATCATTGAAGATGAAAAAGTCAAGATCAGGCACCATAAAGATAAATATATTACCTTTAAAGAATTAGCAATGGGATATACTTATCCAAATGGTAATGCTATTGGAGGTCCTTTAGTTTCAAGAGGTAATTACATTGCACAAGGATTAACCAATATTGATCCAGAAACTGGTCAGGGTTTACCTGCACTGGACTGGACTTATGGTGCTCATGGTGTAGAAGTAATCGTGGATGAAGAAACCGGAGAATTTGAAGTTGTTAAAATAGCTTCTGCCTTTGATGCTGGTAAAGTTATTAATGAACAAAATGTAATAGGTCAAATTCAAGGTGGAGTAATTCAGGGTTATGGATCCGCAGTTATGGAAGGTTATCAGTTTAGTGAAGATGGAAGGTTATTAACAAACAGCTTTACAGATTATAAAGTTCCATCAATTGCTGATATTCCAGAACTTACACCTATTGTTATCGAGAATGCTCAGGAAGATGGACCTTATGGTGCACGTGGGGTAGCTGAACACCCAATGCTTTCTGTTCCCTCTGCTGTAGGTAATGCTGTACAGGATGCAATCGGTATTCATATTAAAGAAATGCCGGTTATTCCTGAAAATATTTTTGAATTAATTCAAAAAGAAAAGTAAGCAGCATAGCAAGTAAATGAAACCGCTGTCTGTAAAAAGGCAGCGGTTTTTTTATGGAATAACTTGAAATTTTAATAAATTTCATTTATAGTAAATTTAAGAATATTTTTTAAGGGGTGTAGATATTGTATGTATATGCACTGGTAGGAGTCAGTGGCTCAGGAAAAAGCCATAGAGCCGCTTTTGTAGCTGATAAGTATAATATACCTTTAATCCTAGATGACGGCCTTATGATCTATAAAGGACGCGTTTTAGCAGGTAAATCAGCTAAAAGGGATAAAAGGAAAATACAAGCTATACGAACTGCTATCCTACTAGAAGAGGATCATCTAAATGAATTAAAAGAAGCATTAAAAAAGGTAAATGAAAATAAAATATTAGTATTGGGTACTTCAATGAGAATGATTGAAAGAATAGTCTCTAATTTAAATTTAGATGGAATAGATAAAATTATTAAAATAGATGAGATAGCAAATAAAGATGAAATAAAAAAAGCAATAAATACAAGAAAAAATGAAGGTAAACATGTGATTCCTGTACCCAAGATAGAAGTAAAATCGAGATTCCCCGGTTATTTTATACATTCCCTAGAGCTTTTTTTTGGTAAGGGACAGAGTTCTATTAAAAAAGAGAAAACAATTGTGAGACCAAAATTTTCTTATTTTGGCAACCTCATTATATATAACCATGTTATTAGAGATTTAATTTCATTTGAATTAAATAAAGAAAGTAATATTACCGAAATTAATTCAATTCAAATTGAAAAAGAAGATAATGAAATTTGTGTTAATATCGAAATTATATTAAAATATGGTGTAGAGATAATAAATTACATAAATTCAGTACAAGAGAGATTGAATAAATCTATTGAAAAATTTACAGGACTTTATTTAGATAACTTGAATTTTTATGTTAGTTCCCTTTATGTCGAATAATGAGGAGATGATATCTTGTTACTTAAAAATCAGGTTGCAATAGTTACTGGTAGTTCCCGTGGAATTGGAGCTGCTACTGCTATTAAATTAGCAGAAGAAGGTGCTGATGTTGTAGTTAATTATAATAATGATAAGGAAAGTGCCGAATCCACTGCTAATGAAATAAGAGAATTAGGTAGAAAAGCTTTAGTAATTCAAGGTAATGTGGCAGAAATGAATGATGCCAAAAATTTGATTAAAAGTACGGTAAAAGAGTTTGATAAGATTGATATTTTAGTAAATAATGCCGGGATAACAAAAGATGGTCTGCTTTTAAGAATGAAGGAAAAAGATTTCAGTGATGTCATTAATGTCAATTTGAAAGGGACTTTTAACTGTACAAAACAAGCTATTCGTTATATGATGAAACAGCGTCATGGAAAGATAGTTAACTTAAGTTCTGTAGTTGGTTTAATGGGTAATGCTGGACAGGCTAACTATTCAGCTTCTAAAGCAGGGGTAGTTGGCTTTACAAAGTCAGTGGCCAAAGAAGTTTCTAAAAGGGGTATTAATGTTAATGCTGTAGCCCCCGGCTATATTGACACTGATATGACTGGAGAGCTTCCAGATAAAGTAAAAGAAGATATGTTAAAAAATATACCTTTAGATAGATTTGGAAAAGTTGAAGATGTAGCAAATGTAATAATGTTTTTGGTTTCTCCATTAGCTAATTACGTAAATGGTCAAACTATAAATATCGATGGAGGTATGTTAATGTGAAAGGGGGTGAAAAATGATGGCAGAAGTATTTGATAGGATAGTGAAGGTAGTTTCTGAAGAACTTGCAATCTCTGAAGAAGAAATCACTGAAGATGCCTCATTTATTGATGACCTTGGTGCTGATTCATTAGATGTTGTGGAATTAATCATGGCATTAGAAGAGGAATTTGATATTGAAATTCCTGATGAAGACGCTGAGGAGATCGCAACTGTATCTGATGCAGTTGATTATATTGAGGAAAATCTTTAAACTTTAATATATAAAAACCAGGGGGGATAATACTTAATATTGTTATTATGCCCCCTTTGAAAAGAAATTATTATGACAGGTGTGGTGAAACTTAGATGACAGAATATTTTTCAAAAAACAAGTTAAAAGAATTAGAGTCTAAATTAGATATTAAATTTAGTAATAAAAAATTACTTCTTAGAGCTTTAACCCACAAATCTTTTGCAAATGAAAATTCTGAATTACAAATCAAAGATAATGAGAGATTGGAATTTTTGGGTGACTCAGTATTAAGCTTATCAATTAGCACTTATATCTTTAATAAGTATGATAACTATAAAGAGGGAAAATTAGCTAAAATTAGGTCTGTTATAGTAAGTGCACCTGTTTTAGCTGAAAAAGCTTTAGATTTAAATCTGGGCAGATATCTTCTTTTAGGTAAAGGAGAAGAATTATCAGGTGGTAGAAGCAGAGATTCAATATTAGCTGATACCATGGAAGCTATACTGGGTGCAATCTATTTAGATAAGGGTTTTGATTTTTCTTTTGAATTTATTATTAACAATTTTAAATCTTTTATATTTGAAGTTGATAATGGTAATTATATTCAAGATTATAAAACAATGCTGCAGGAAGTAATTCAAAAAAATAGTAATGACAGACCAGAATATGAGGTAGTTAAAGAAAAAGGTCCCGACCATAATAAGGAATTTTATGTAGTTGTAAATTTTGAAGATACAGAACTCGGTTTTGGAAAAGGTAAAAGTAAAAAAGAAGCTGAACAAGAAGCAGCTAAACATGCATTAAAGCAATTAGATAATTAACCCTTTATATACACCCTGTTTGAGGGTGTATTTTTATTGAAAGGGAAGGAATAAGCATTTATAGTATAAGTGGTGCAATAGTCAACTACTCCATCTGAATCAAACTAAAGATTCAGATGTAGCTTGGAAAAGCTCTATAGTAGAGTAGGAGATTAGCTTTAGTGATGTCTTCTCAAAGGTGAAGGCAGATGAACTACGTCCTGTATTGAGTGTTTTGATATACACCCTAGGATGCTTCTCCAGTCCTAGGCTCTGGAAGTTGTAATGGACGAAACATATTGTCATCCCTAGATATGCAACATCATTACAACCTATGCCTATACAGACATTAGCGAGGAGAACCAACCCGCATTAGCGGAGATGACCTTTACAGGTTGTAAAATTATAGTTTCTAAGGAAGTTTTAATTATGAAAGTATTTGTTAAAGACAAAAATTGTAAACCTTTAAACCCTACTAATCCAGCCATAGCCGGAGTTATATAATTCCGCTTACTCGACATTAAACATAAGAAAGATAGTCATATTAAATTAGTTAAGATGCTAAAAAAAATAT
>CAYSHP010000002.1:0-106150 GCA_964430875.1 uncultured Halanaerobiales bacterium | reverse complement strand
TTATTTAACAAGCTCCTTTTTAATCTTGTTTATGATTAGGTGGGAGAAGTTGACTGGTATATTCAGTGTTTAAACTAAAGGCTCCTTCTAAATAAAAATCTCTAGGTGGATTATAAATTAATTGTTCTGTAATACTTAAATTATCATCCCCAAATTTATTTTCAACAAAAACAACATTATTATACTCATCAGTTAATCTGGTTTTTAAAGCTGCTCTTAAAATCATATCATCAGCAATATTTTCTAATTCTTTTGTATAGCCATCTCTAAGAAAGGATACTTATAATTTATTATTATTTTCTAGATTGTAGGTGAAACCAGAAGAAAAAGCCTTACCAGTATAATTATCTAAAAATGCTAATCTTAAATTATTGTGTAATACCACTTTTTTATTTAACCTTTTACTAGTATTGATAAAGCCATAAAGATCATTATCATAACTTATACCTAGATCAAAACTAGCAATCCAGTCTTGTTGATTATAGAATTCATGGCCAAACATTCCAGTAATCTTTTCACCGGGATCAATATTTTCATTTACATAAGAATAAAAGGTAATATAGGTTTTATTATTAAAATAATATCTCCCTTTAAATTGATGTTTTGTTAGATCATCAGATAATCATAAAGAATAACCTAAAGCATTACCCTTGTTATAAATATCTGTCTCATTAATTACGCGGTTTAAATAACTATCTGTTATATCATAATAAGTAGTGGTGACCACCGGTACTTCTTTATCAAAAGCTAAACCAGAACCTGATAGATTAAATACCATAACCAACATTAAAATTATTATTAAATACTTTCTCATTTGTTATTCCTCCTATTGTAATATTTAAATAAATTTAATAGTTTATAATATAACTTTTTTTAGATTACTTTGTGAATTCCTACTCACCGATCTTAGTCTTAATAAAAATTTAATATCTCAAAGAAAAAATATTTAAATGAATAGAACACAAAAAAGAAGGATATTTGATATCAATCAATAATTATATGAATATGGTAAAAAAATACACAAATACTAAAAAGGAGGATTTAAATGAAAAAATTAAGTATCTTTATTTTGGTTTTATCTCTAATGCTAATTAGTAGTAGTGCACTAGCTGCTGGTCACATGGCGGAAAAAGGCACCTGGACTTTTGGTGCAGATTTTGATTTGGGTGGTAATATGTCCTTTACACCAGAAAGCGGTTCAATTCCTGATGAAGATATTTCTACAGGATTTACTGTTGATGCAGAATATCTAATGCCGGCTAAAAATAAAATAAGCTATGGTGGAGGTATTGCATATCAACTCTCACGCAGTTTAAAAGATAATGAAGATGCTACATTTAGCTTTGTACCTCTCTATGGTTTATTGAAATACGAGATGGCACAAGACTCTTATCTAGTAGGTCATCTAGGTTACAATTTATTAAGTGGAAATGACAATTTTAAAGCAAGTGAAGATGGAACCGCCGAATTAGGTGGGGGTTTTTATTATGCTGCTGGTATTGGAGTAAGTATGGAAAATTACAACGCTGAACTACTTTATTCATTTAATAATGGATCATGGGATGATTCAGTAACTAAATTAGATTTAACTTATTCTAAATTGAGTCTTTCCTTTGGCATGAGCTTTTAATTAAATTATAAAAAGTATAAAAAAGACCCTCATTGGTATTTATTTACCGATGAGGGTTTTCTTTATTTACATTAACTTTTTTCTCTTTTTAAATATTTTTCAACAAGTACAACTGCTGTATAATCATCAAGAGGTCTTTTGGGTTTAAACTTAATTATTTTATTTAAAAAATTTAATCCTAATGGAGGATTTTCTTTTAGATATCGCTGTTCTGCAATATAAGTTGAGTTTTCTTCTTCTATAAATATTATCTTTTTTTCCTTCATTAGCAGTTGCAAGATATTAAATACCTTATCAGCATAGGTACCATTACCTAGAATACATTTGCTGATTGAAAAGCGGCTTAATACCTGCTCTATTTTACGACTCAAATTGGAAGTTTCCGTGATCTCTTTTTCAACTTCTTCACCTTTTTCAGTTACAATAGCTATACCACATTTTTTTCGACCTGGATCAATTCCCATTAGCATTACCATTCAAATCTCCTTTTATTGGATTTTGAATATTAAATTTTATATTATCTCCTAACCGGTCTTCTCTCCATATATCTTCAGTAGCAATTACTTCTACTTTAATTTCTCCTTCAATTGATTTTATCCTATTTAATATTGTATAGAATTCACTGAAATCAAGAGAGCCTACCTGTCCTTGTGAGTCTGGTAATATACCTTTCTGAATGGCTTTGCCATTTATAGTGTTTAATAATGCTTCTAATTCATTTTCAATATCTTCTGCAGATAAGCTTGCATTAATAATTTTACTTGCAATTACATCATTTTCATGAAATACTATAAAATCTCTATTAAGTAGGAAATTAACCGACAGCCAGTCATCTTCTGGTACATTGAAACTAGCCACAAGGCTGACAATGACTTTCTGACCTTCTTCCATATTAAATAATATCTTGGCCACATTTGAAATATCTTCATACTGAATTCTTAAAGCACGTCCAGTCTGTTCATCAACTTTTATATTCTTTTCCTTGGCTACTTTATTGGCTTCATCCAGCATTTTATTTAAATCTTCTATAATTTCATCCTGAGACTGACCAGCTTCTAGTACTTTCGAATAAACTATATCTCCTTTTTGATAAACTATATTCTTACCCATATAATATACCATACCGGTTCTATACTGAGTAGCTAATTCTTTAACTTCTTCATAATCTTTAGTTAAAGTACTTATCTTTTGATTAAGTTCATTGACCTGTTCTTCAAGCGATGTTTTTTCTTCCTCTAAAAGAGCAATGTTTTTCTGTAACTCTTCTCTTGTCTTTTTAAGCTGTTCTATTTCTTGATGAGCAGCTTCCAAATCTTGTTTAGTCTGCTCATATTCTTGTTCAGTTTCTTTTAATTCGGTCGTCAACTGATCACGCTGTTTGGTTAAGTTTTCTAACTCCGAAGTTTTCTGATCTATTTCAGTTTTAAGCTGTTTTAATTCTTGATCCCTTTCTTCTAACTTTTGATTTAAACTCTGTAGTCTATCTAATACATCATTAATATTAAATAAGGCCTGTCTTAAATTGGTGTACGTAAATAGTAAGATAGATATTGTTAACAGGGCGATCAAAATCCCCGTCATAACGGTGATAATTATCGAAGAATAACGCGGTCTTAAACCAAAGAGAGAGACTCTCTTTTTACCGGCCTTCATCCCTATCCTATCACCAATATAGGCGATTATACCACTAAATATTAATACTAATATCATTATATTAATTCCACTCATAATTTTTACACTCCTGTTTAACTGGCAACTCTATACAGTAATACACTACCTATAATTAAGAAAACAATGTTTTGCAGCCAAGCCCCTAACCAGGGTGTAATTGTACCCTGTGAGCCCATAGCATCACCAACTGTCATTAAGATATAATATATGAATATCACAATAATGCTTAAGCCTAAACCAACGGCTGAACCGCTAGAACGCCCCGGCTTGATACCTAAAGGAGCTGCCAACAGAGCAAATATGAAACTAGCAAAGGGTATTGATATCCTTTGATGTAGTTTAACCCTTTCTTCTCTTGTCACTCTGCCCTGACTTTCTTTTAGATTAATGTATTCCCTTAATTCATTGAAACTCATATCAGAAATCTTTTTATTTAATTTTGAAATTTCTGACGGTCTGTTAAAGATCTGAACTGCATTATATTCATCAAACTCTAAGGCCGGAATTCTTTCACCTGTTTTTAAATAAAAGATCTTACCATCGAAAAATTTCCAGCCGGTTTCTAACCACTTTGCACTTTCAGCCTGTATTAAAACCGTAGGTTTACCACCATCATAATCCTGTAAATAGACATCTGTCATAACTCCTGTATCACCATCAAATTTATGTGTATATAATATATAATCCGGTCGGTTACTTTCATTATCAATCGGTGTTAAATAAAGATTGTACTGAGTAGAAGGCAGTTTTTCACCATGCTTAAACTCCCATACTATCCTGTCATATAAATAATTTGACTTAGGTACCACATATTCATTAAGTCCGATTGCCACAAAACTCATTATTAAGCCTAGAATTAAAGCCGGTATAACTAATTTATAGATACTTACTCCTCCGGCTCTAAAAGCAGTAATCTCACTATCATTAGACATTCTACTGTAAGCCATGATTGTAGCTAAGAGGGTTGCCATTGGAAAGGTTAAAACTATTATAGAAGGTAAACTGAGAAAAAATAATTTAATTAAGGTTATTATCCCAATTCCCCAATTTGAATAAAAATCAGTTAATCTAAAGAGTAGGTCGGTTCCTATAAAGATGCCCACAAAGGCTGCTACCCCAAATAAAAAGGGGGCTATAAGTTCTTTTGATATATATTTATAAACTAACTTCAAAAGTTTACCTCCTTAACATCAACTAGATCTGAAATTCATCACCTAAATAAAATTCTCTGGCCAATTTGCTATCAGCAATTTCGGCTGAATTACCGGACATTAAGATATCCCCTTCATACATAATATAGGCTCTATCAGTTATACTAAGGGTCTCTCTTACACTATGGTCGGTAATTAATACTCCTAAACCTTTCTCTTTTAAATAGATGATTATCTTTTGTATTTCACTGACCGCAATCGGATCAATACCAGTAAATGGTTCATCTAAAAGAATAAAAGAAGGTTCTATGGCTAGTGACCTTGCTATTTCAACTCTTCTTCTTTCTCCTCCAGATAGTTGATATCCATAACTGTTTCTTATTTTATTTAATCGAAATTCATCAATAAGTTCTTCGGCTTTACTTTTCATTTCTTCTTCACTTAAATCTCTTAGCTGTAATATCGATTTAATATTATTATATACTGTCATTTTACGAAAAACAGAAGGTTCCTGGGCAAGATAACCAATTCCCTTTTTAGCTCTTTGATACATTGGTTGATGAGTTAAATCAAACTCATCTAAATGAATTTGACCATGGTCAGGTTTAATTAAACCCACTATCATATAAAAAGTGGTAGTTTTACCTGCTCCATTGGGTCCTAAAAGACCAACAATCTCGCCTTTGTTAACCGTCAGGTCTACTTCATTTACCACCCTTCTGTTATCATATTTTTTTACTAGTTTTTCAGCAATTATTGTCATTAAGTAATTACTCCTCTGAATTAAAGATAAGTTGAGCACTACCTGTCATCTCAATCTTATCACCTTTATTTAAAATTTCAATCTGATCTGCTTTAAATTGATTTCCATTTTGCTGTCCAGATACATCACCTGTTAGGACCGCCTTATTTTCATCTTCTAGGACACGGATTCTATCAGCATTAGCAGAAATCGTATTATAATCAATAAAAGCATCACCAATAAAATTCATAATTTTCGCTTCTCTATCATATGTTAGTTTATTACTTTCAGCTCGAAACTCTTCAGACTCTATAAGTACATCACCATCCATTTCCATATAATCTTCTTCCATTTTAAAAGTGAGTTTATCACCACTTAACTTTCTATTATCCATCGTAATATTTACATTATCTTCAAAATTAATTACCTGTTCGGCCTGTTGAAACTTTGCATAATCACCAGTTATTGTAGTTTCATTATAAATCATCTTTACATTACCAGTCGCTTCAATAATATTTGAACCGGCTTCATTTTTTACAAAGGTTAATTTATCGGCAGTTAAGTTTTGCTGTGCTAAAATATTAAAAGAAAAAGAAAACATAAATATTATAAATAATATAATAGCTGTTTTATAACTAAATTTAATTTTCATTTGAGGAACTTACCTCCATTCAACTTTTGCCTGTGAATTTTCTGTCCCATAAAAAGTCAACTTATTTAAAGAAAGCGGCCCTGAAAACCGTTCAGCCGTTATAATCAAATCAGAAGAAGTTAAGGTAACCCCTTGCTCTCCTCTGATTGTATCATTACTTTGATCCCAAATAATAGTATTGGTTTCTAATAAAAGTTCATCTTTATTAATTTTAATACTACCACTTAAACTAATTACTTCTTGCTTGTTATTATATGCAGCTTTTCTACCTTTGCCGGTATATATTAATTTCTCATCTTCAAAAGCTTTAAAATTAGGTTCAGACATATCATAGATATTGCCATCATCTTCTCTTTTTAGTTTTTCACTATCTAAATTCCATTTTATACTTTTATCTTTGTTAAACAAGACTAAATCGATCTGTTTAAGGTATTCCTCTGCTTGTTCAGTATTATTACCCTCTTGATTTGGTTCTTGACTAACCCGGGTTGTTTCATGGTATATAGAAAAAGTAATACCAATAAAAATAACTATTATTATAATAATTGCAAAAATTATCTTTTTATCTTTGAAGTACATCAATATTTCCTTCCCTTAAAACAAGTTTAGCTGTTTTCTCAATTGCCCCCTTAGGACCAAGCCTTTCAGCAATTGAGACCATTTTAATCTTAATATCCTTCATTAAATATGGTTTTGATAGTATGTAATGGGATTTCTCATATATATTTTCAACGGTTACATCATCCTGAACGATCTCGGGTACGATCTCTTTGCCCGCCAGGATGTTAGGCATACCGAAATATTCTTTTTTATACAATAATTTAGCTATTTTATATGTTAAATCACTGATCTTATATATAATAACCATCGGGGTATTTAATAACATGGCCTCTAAGGTAGCAGTACCAGAAGTCACAATTGCAAAATGAGCTAACTTTAATACTTTATGTATGTGGTTATTAATTATTTTAGCCTGAATAGGGTAATGTATGAGAGTTTCTTCCATAAATTCATTAAATTTTGGATTTGCTGAAGGTATTAAAAAGACATAATTATTATTGTCCTCTTTAAGTTTTTCGGCTGCTTTTACCATTAGTGGAAATAATTTTTCCACCTCTTCTTGCCGGCTGCCCGGCAATAAGGCGATCGGAATTTCATTTTCCTTTATTTCGAAGACTTCTTCTAATTCTTCTTTATCTTTATTTACTTCAACTTCATCCACCAGAGGGTGACCTACAAACTCAGTATGAGCACCATTTTTCCTATAAATATCACGTTCCATAGGAAAATTAGCCGCAATAAGGGCATTATATCTGGACATTATTTTAGCTCGCCATTCCCCCCATAACCAGGCTGAGGGCGGAAAATAATCTACGACTGGAATATCCATTTTAGCTCCTAAACGAGCCATTTTCATATTGAATCCGGAGTAATCTACAAGAAAAAATACATCTGGATCTCTTTTTTCTGCCATATCTTTTAATACTCTATAGTTTTGGTTATGTATTTTATAGTTTTTAATTGCTTCTACAAAGCCAATAGAATTTATATCAGTGGGATCAATAACCACTTCGACTCCCTGTTCTCGTAATTTATCTGAGCCCATACCGAAAAAATTGATATGGGGATTAAAATATTTTATTTGCTCTACTACTTCTGCTGCCCGTTGGTCCCCGGAAATTTCACCGGCTACTACCATTATTTTACCGGTCATGTTAGACCTCCTTAAGAGATAACGCTATTATAGATAAATTTGCTTCATCAGCCATTTTCTTAATCTTTGCACGGTCCAATACTAAAATACTGCTGCTCTCTAAAACTAAACCAGCGGCATTTATGGAAATTAAATTTTCGATTGTATCAAGACCTATAGTTGGTATATCAAACCTAAAATCATGGCCTTTTTTACTAACCTTAGCCATAACTGCACCTTCATTTACTAATTGACCAGTTCTTTTAATAGCTTGATCGGTACCTTCTAATGCCTCAACTGCAACGACAGCCTTATTTTTAGTCAACACGGTCTGACCAATGTCTACATTGGCAACTTCTTTTGCTTTTTTAAAGGCATATTTCATATCCTCTATAAGCATTTTATCAGGTTTTACATTGTTAAATTGACCAGCTTTAATTAATAAATCATCTAAAAAGAGACTTTGCTTGACTACTTCAATTCCTTCTTTTTTAAATTCAGCTACTAACTTCTTTAAAATACTATTGTCTTCTAAGTTAGGGCTAGTTTGAAATATTTTGATAATGCGTTGATCAAAATTATCTTTTTCATAAAAATACTTTTTATTCACTTTCCCTAACATGATTATTTTATCAAGCTCATATTCTTTTAACTTTTCGATTAAAAAACCAAGTTGGGTTAAACTAACATAATCTATTGTATCTGAATAATCTTTTAAATTAATAGTATATTCTTCTGAGACAGGAAATGCATGTACCTTTACATTATTTTTTTTAGCTTGTTTTGCCCAAATTAAAGGTAGTTTACCATATCCGGCGATTAATCCTATCTTATCCATTTTTGTACTCCCTTATCTGCAGATACCGCGTTGAACATTTCTTAAAAAGCGCAAAAAATGTTCGATTTCAGAATCAGCATTTAATTTATTGTCCATTTCGGTAATTGCGTCTTCCATATCTAAATCCGACCTGTATAGTATTTTATATGCTTTTTTAACTTCTTTTCTGACAGCGGGTTTCATTCCATTTCTTCTCAACCCAATTATATTTATCCCTGATACCTGAGCTGGATGGCCATCCACAATGATATATGGAGGAATATCCTTTAAGACATTAGAATGAGCGCCAACCATTGCAACTCTACCAATCCTTACAAATTTTTTTACATTGGTCATGCCTGCTATGACAGCATGGTCCTCTACCATAACCTCTTCTCCTAAAGAAGTAGCATTAGACATGATTATATTACTGGATAAGTTACAGTTAGCAGAAATATGGCAGTAAGCCATAACCATATTATTATTACCTATTTTAGTTTCACCATTACCTCTAGCAGAGCCGCTTTCAATACTAACATACTCACGTATGGTATTATTATCACCAATAAAGAGATAGTCATCATTATTAGATTCTTGCGGGACACTGCCCAGGGAAGCTCCGTGGAATATATGGTTGCCCTCTCCAATATATGTATCTCCTCTTACAATAACATGAGAACCAATTTTTGTATTATCTCCTATTTTAACTTGTGGACCAATGGTTGAAAAGGGTCCTACCTCCACATTTTTACCTAATTCAGCCTGAGGATGGATATATGCTTGTTGATACTTGTCAGCCAAATTTAATACCTTTTTATCTTCATTTCCTATAGTCACAATTACAGGTCTCCTTTCTTAGTTATTTCATTGCAAAAAGTAGCCTTCCTTCAGCTACGAGGTCTTCACCTACATAAGCTTCACCTTTAACTTTTGCTACTCTTCCTTTTAATTTTATAACTTCACATACTAACTTTAACTGATCTCCCGGTTGTACAGGCTTTCTAAATTTAGCTTTATCGATTCCAGCAAAATAAGGGAGAGTTTCCGTATCCTTATTTGAACTGGTTAACATTAAAAAACCACCGGTTTGGGCCAAAGCTTCCACTATTAACACACCCGGCATAATTGGTTTTTCCGGATAATGCCCTTGGAAAAAGTTTTCATTGTATGTTACATTTTTAAGCCCTACTACTTTTTCTCCTTCTTGCAGTTCTAATATTTTATCCACTAAAAGCAATGGATATCTGTGTGGTAAAATGTCTAAGATCTCTTCTATGTTATACATCTTTTACACCCCAAATTTTTATTTTTTCCTTTTTTTAATCATCTGGTTTATCTTATAGTTGTCTGTATGGCCTGTTCTAATAGCAATAATCTCACCAATAAGCGGTCCGTTTAAATATAAGTCACCTACTAAATCAAGAACCTTATGTCTTACAAATTCATCCTTGAACCTAAGCTCATTGACCACACTATTGTCTTTTAATAAAACAGCGTTATCTAAACTTCCTCCTAAAGCAAGTCCTCTTTTTTTAAGGCTTTCCACTTCCTCAGCAAAGCCAAAAGTCCGGGCCGGCATGATCTCTTTGATAAAACTTTCTTTATCAAATACATATTCAAAATATTCGGTACCAATAACAGGATGATTATACTTTAAAAGATAATTTACCTTAAATCTATCAGAAGGGAAAATTCCTAGGTAAGCATCTTTACTTTTATAAAAAAAGCTCCTTTTTATTTTAAATACGTTTCTTTTTTTGTTTTGTTGAACAATCTGAGCTTCTCTAAATAGTTTGCTGTACTGTTTTGCACTACCATCTAAAGCTGGTAGTTCATCACTGTTAATCTCTATTACAATGTTATCAATCCCGAAAGCCCTTAAAGCAGCCATCAGGTGTTCTACAGTCTGAATCTTAAAATTCTTATTACCAATAGTTGTAGACCGCTCTGTTGAGACCACATTTCCTACCGTTGCTTTTATTTGAGGATTTCCCTCTATATCGGTTCTTTTAAATACTATCCCGTTATCTACAGGAGCAGGTAATAAGTTCAACTGAACATCATTACCAGAATGAAGTCCAATACCCGCGATACTTACTTTTTCTTTAATTGTCTGCTGTTGAGTTTTATCTTCAGACAATAGATACATCCTTTCTTACTTATCAGTTTCTTTTAATCTTCTTAAGGCTTTTCTGTATTCAGGTAATTTGTTTCTAAGCGCCCTAGCCTTAAGCTCTTTCATCTTATCTTGAGCAGGATTGCCTAAATAAAATGAATTACTTGGTATATCAGAAGTAACTATACTGGCAGCGCCTACTTTCACATTATCACCGACCTCTATGTGGTCAATAATACCTACCCCACCGGCTAATACTACATTATCACCAAGCACAGAACTACCTGCAATACCGCATTCTGCAACAATAAGACAGTTCTTACCTACCCTTACATTATGGGCTATTTGAACCTGATTGTCAATTTTAGTACCCCGGCCAATAATAGTAGAGGTTTGTGTGCCGCGGTCGATGGTCACATTTGCACCAATTTCAACTTCATCTTCAATTACTACATTACCCAGTTGGGGAATATGGTAATGTTTTTCTTCAGTAGAAATATATCCATACCCTTCTGAACCAATAACCGTTAAAGCCTCTATAGAAACATCCTGTCCGATGATAGAGTCACTTTCAATAACCACATTGGGATGAATAATAGTGTTTTTACCTATTTTTACATTGTCTCCCACCTTAACTCCGGGAGCTAGTACAACATTATCGGCGATTTCGGAATTATTACCTATATATGTATTGGCATTAACTGATACCCCACTACCAATTTTGACATTATCTTTTATGACTGCTGAATCAGATATACCCGGATTATGGTAAGGAATAGGGGCAAAAAGCCCGGCTATCTTAGCATAGGTAAGCCTAACATTATTCACCATTAATTTGTTTTTAATACTGCTTTTTTTATCTGTATCAACAATAACTAATCCTTTTGCTTTTACTTCTGCTTCTTTAATATGGGTTTTATCTTCTGCAAAAGTTACTTTATCTGCTTTATTATTTTCTATGGAAGAAACACCTGTGAAAATATGGGTTTCTGCAAAAAAGCCTTTATAATCCCCGTTCACAAAGTTTAAAATTTCTTTTAAGGTATACTGGTTTTTAGCATCCTTTTTATTCAGATTCATTTTCATCAACCTCAGAGTGTTTTTCATCTAAAAGTTTGATTACTCTATCTGTAATATCCTCTCCACCATAATATACTTTATTTTTATATAGTATTACCTGGTACTCATTATTTTTATTGAGTTCACTGATTACTTTATCAATTTCATTATTTAACTGTTTTTCTATCTCCTGTTTAGCCTGGGCATATTCCATAGATATTTGATCTTTTTTCTCTTCTAAGTTAACATCTTCACCCTCAAGGTTTTCATATTTTTCTTCTAGTTCTTTCCCCTTGTTTTCAAGGTTGCTTTGTAGTTCAGCTGCCCGCTTACTTTCATTGAGCAGTTTTTCCATATCGATTACACCAATCTTTTTTTCAATAGAATAAAAAGCATAATATGCCACTAAAGCAATAATAATTAAGGCCAGAACAATAGCTATATTTTTATACATTTAATTTCTCTCCTCAGTAAGGTCCAAATAAGTTTTATTAAGAGTTTCTAAGTCATTTTGTACTATTTCTTTAATTGCATCTCTTTTTTGCAGTAGTTCTTCACTCTCTTGCTCAAGTTCTACTGCAAATTCATTCATCTGATTTTGTAAGGCTGCATATCGATTTCTTTGAAAAAGTGACAAAACTTTTTCAAGTTCTATTTTCTTTTGGGCAATCTGTCTTTCTCTTTCTTTATTAAACTGTTTTTCTAATTCGGCTTTTTTTCTTTCTTTTTCTTTAGATAACTTTTCAGTCTTAAGCCGAAGCCCATAGTATATTTCATTTAACTTATTATTGATCTTAATACTTTTAGCCGACTCTATATCTTCAATCTTTTCTCTTAGCTTTTGGGCCTCTTGTTCTGATAGATCTAATGTTTCTAACTTTAATCTATAATTTAATAGTTCATTTCTTCTTTCCTGTTGAACTTGTTCTTCATACTCAGCAAACTCTTCATCATATTTTTTGCGTAGTTTTTCTAAAGACTGTTCCATCTCATAATCTATCATAGAAGAATAGTATTCAATTTCTTTATTTGTTATTTTATTAATTTTATCTTTGAAATCAATAAATCCATGCTCAAGTTGTTCTCTTTTATGCTCAATATCATCTTTATATTCTTCTACGAAAAGTAAGTCCTGATTGTTAAGTAATTCATCTAAAATATTTTTATATTCTTGGTCGAATTCCTGATGAGTTTCTAACCAGGCCTGTTGAGCTTTTACAGAAGCACTAAAAGGCTTTATTAACCTCTTTTTAAACTGCTTATCATCTATTTCAGTTTCAATATCATACTGTTTTTTATTTAAAGTTAAGGATGGAGATTTGATCTCTTTGACATCAAAAAGGATAATATAGGCAAAAATTCCTGTTATTATAATCAAAACAATAAGCAGGCCGCTTATTATTTCTCTTAACATAAATCAAACCTCCATTCCTGATTAATTTTTAGAACTTTCAATCCTTTGTAGAACAAGTTGAGTGATATCGAAACCACCTTTTATTACATCCTGTTCTTTTATGACAACCTTCATTTCTTTTTCAGCAGCTACTTTATCTATTTCTTGATTAATGTCTTCTACTATATTATCAATTAACTCATTTTCTTTTTTTGATAATCTCTGCTGATACTCACTTATTAACTGCTGATGTTCTTCTTTTGTGGTATCCTCTAACTTGTTTTCTAACTCTAACTGCATGTCTCGCGCTAAATTATTTAAGGTATTTTCTGCTTCTTTTTTAAGAGGATGCCTGTTAAAAAGAGTCTGGATATTAACATAGCCGATCTTATCCTTATACTTATTTTCCTCTTCCTCAAAGTTAATGTATCTATAGAGGAGTAATAGGCTGCTTGCTATAACAACCATCGCTATTAAAATAATAATTAGTTTGTTATTTATTCTCAATATATATTACTCCTTCCAGCTATTTAAAATGTATTGCCGAGACTAAAGTGGGCAGTTCCTTTTTGCTCATCATTCCAACCATAATCTAATCTAATCTGTCCGATTGGGGTATTTATTCTTACACCTAACCCTTTACCTAGATTTAAATCATCTACTACGATATTTTCACCTTTGTCCCAAGTCTGGCCGGCATCTGCAAAAATAACTCCAGTTAAATTATCCATAAATGGAATCCTATATTCAATCTGGGTAAGTAAAGAATGATCACCTGTAAAGGAATATAGTTCATATCCCCTTAAGGTATCTGAACCACCAAGACTATACTTTTCAGAAAGAGGCAGTTCTCCAGTTGAATATCCACCTCTAAGCCTTAAAGCCCAGGACTGTTCACCCGTAAAACCAGGATAATATCTTCTTAAATCAACATTATACTTGGTAAAATCAGCATCTCCACCGAGAAAGTTACCGGCATGTTCGATGGATAAAGTATCATTACGGCCGGAAGTTGGATTATATGGGTAATTTGTAGTGTCCTTATCAACTGAAAAGGTCACACTTCTTAATTCAGTTTCACTATCTTCATACTCAGAACTTAGGGCATTAATAGTTGTATTTTCCAACCTATATCTTAAAGTCCCGCGCCATCCATATAATAAATCGTGGCCAAGACTTACACTACCACCCACAGATCTTTCTGTATAATTCTCTTTGTCGGTATATCTATCATATACATTTAAACCAAATGAAGTCGGATTACCCATTAAGTATGGTTCTTGGAAATTCAGATTATAATAGTCGTTTTTACCAAACTGATAATCAAAACCAATGGTTTGACCATTACCACCTAGATTGGTTTCTTTTACTCTTACAAAACCAAACCAACCATCTCTTGAACTGTAACCCCCTCCAAAGTTGAAGTTACCCGTCTTTTTCTCAGTTAAATTAAAAATTATGTTCACTTCATTGCCATCTTCACTAATTCTTTTTAATTCGGGATTAATATCGGTAAAGTAGTTTAATTTATAAATATTACGTGAAGCAGTTCTTACATCATTAATATTAAGAACCTGACCTTTTTTAAGACCTATCTCTCTCATGATAACATAATCTTTTGTTTTTAAATTACCTTTTAATTTAATATCATTTATATGTCCTAAATCTAATACGACATTTAAGACACCTTTATCAGATATGTTTACATCTGTAAAGTTAACAATAATATATCCATTATCTTGGTATTTCGTAATTACATTTTTTAAACCTGAATTTAATTTATTTACATTTAATATACTACCTTGACTGACTCCCATCCATTCAACTACTTGGGCTTTATCATAAACCTCTAATCCCTCAATATTGATCTCTTGGATTTTAGGATTTTCAACTACATTAAAGATTACTTTTAATCCACCTTCAAAGTTTTGAAAATTTACTTTTACATCTTGAAAATAACCCAAATCATATATGGACTGCATATCACTTTTAATCTGGTCACTATTAAACTGATCTCCAACCTCAATTTCTACTGCTGATAAGATCTCACTTCTCATTATATTTTCATTACCCTGTATTTCAATTGCTGTTATGGACTGCTCCTGTGACTGGGCAGATATAATCGGTGAAGCTATAACTGTAATTAATAATACAGATAATGCTAATAAGATAAATCTTTTCTTCATTGTTTTCCTCCTCCATTTAAAATTCAATTGTTGTCTCTAGTAAAAATCTATAATCATCTTCTCCATACCAGCCACCTTCTAAATTCAGATACTTATTAATATCATATTCAAAGGTTAGCTCATTATCTCTAATTTCCGGAGAAAAAGTACCTGTGTACTGTAAATATAGTTTTTCTGTTAAATCCTTGCCTAAATAGACCGTAACTTCTTGCTCACCTGCTAAGGAGTAGGTATCTATCTCAAAACGGTCTAATTCAAATATATTGGCTAAACTTCTTTCGACTTTTTGTACAAAGTTAAGTTGGACCTGTTCTCCTACATATCTAAACAGTTCTGATTCAACTAAAGAACCCGGTTCAACTTGACCATTAGAGGTAAAACCTTTTAACCCACCTCTTCTGGTCAGTAAGGCTATGATTTTATCTTGTGGTAGTTCTGGTTGGGAACCAAAGCTGATATTTAAGTTGTCAGCCGGTCCATCTACATAAATAAATATTCTTGTACCACCTGCAACTGTGCTACCTACAAGGTGTATTACTGGAATATTATCACTGTATTTTTCAAAGGTAGCAGTTACATTATCAACAATAAATTTATTGTTATAGTAATCCATTGTACCTTGATTACTTGATAGTCTGCCTAAAAAAGTCAACTCTTCTTCTTGATAATTGAGTTGTAAACTACCTCCTTCCACCTGAATATCAATATTTTCACTTCTAAAGTAAACATTTTTGCCTGGAATCAGATTTAACTTTAACTCCGGTGTAAATAAGGGGCTTTGCGTCTCTGTTTCTGATTCAGACTCAGGCCAATTTAGTTCACTGTCTACTACAAAATCATATAGCCTTAAATCACCAAATATTAAAGGGTTATTGAATTCATTTAAAACTCTAATATCTGGGTTATAGTATCCATTAAAGGAACCTCGCTTAAATCTAAAACTTTCACCTTTTAATCTTACTTCCCAGAAATTTTCCCGGTTCATGTAATTAATATTACCGGTTATATTAAAAGCCCCTTCCCCAAATTTACCTTTAATATCATTTAAAGTAATCTTTCTTTCATCAAAGCTTAAAAGTCCTTTAACACTATTTATATTAGCAATCCCATCAATAGCCAGTCGGCTTAAGTTTAAAGCTACCTCACCATTTAATTGAGGATTTTGCATCTCTCCTCTTAAGATCACTCCACCGTCAATACTACCATTAAGGGTGCCAATATTACCATCTATTTGACCAATCTGATTAAGACTAAAATTATTTATATCAATTTCTATTTCTGGTATAAATCTTTCATTTACTCTTATATCACCTTCAGCTGCAATACTTTGTCCTTGCGCCTGGCTTAAATTCTGCTCAAAGCTTAATCGGCCGGAACTAGTATATTTTAGATTACCATTTATATCATCAAGTTGAATATCTAAGATCTTTAAGGCTGTTAAATTGGTATCCAAATTGACTTCAAACTCTTCACGGCTGCCTGATACTTGCCCATTGAAGTTAAGTTTGCCTTCATAATCAAAGTCAAAGTTTAAAAGATTAGCTGACTTAAAAAGCTCTAACGGAACTTGTTCTCCCTTTATTTGTAGGTCAATCTTATTAGATACTCTACCATTTATTTCAATAATATTTTTAAAGTTATTGATTAACGATAGCTCTAAAATAGCTTGGGGGTCAGATAAATCCCCCTCTATATTGACTGAACCACTAAACGGATAGTTTACACTATAGGGTATATTATATTCCATAATGGACATAAGTTCTCTTACATTACCCCGATCCGTGCTTATCTTAAGATCTAAATTCCTATTATCTCTTAAACCATCTATACTACCTACTAATGAGTAAGTAGAAGACCTTCTGTTCAATTTTATATCTTTAAACTTTATTGTATCATTATTATAGGTGATTTGACCAGTAAATTCTTCAGATAAAAATCTATTGTATCTAAAGTTATTTGAGATAAAATTAAAGGATAAGTTTGGATTATCTATACTACCGGTTAACTTACCTTCAATATCAAATATACCAGAAGTATTCTCAATTAGATTGAGTTCTTCCATTGCAAAGTTATCGGCATTAAAATTTAGGACAATATTTTCATTTTGATAAAAGCCACTTACTACAGTATGAAAGTCATCTTTTCTAATTACTGCATTAACTAATTCTAAACGGTTTTCTTCTAAACTACCTGTTAGAGTAGCTTCAATTTGATCAAATTCAAACTCCTGGCCATCATATCTGACTAGAGTATTTTCTGAAACAAAGTTTCCGGCTGCTTTAATATCAGCAAGTTTACCTGTAATACTAATACTTGGTTTTATATCTCCCTCTATAGGAAGCTCTTGCTCAAAATATCGGGCTAAATCTTTATAATTGATTTTTTCAGCTTCTAAATTAAAAGCAAGTTCGGATTGAGCCAAATTAAAATCTTCATTAATATCAATTTCACCTTGTCCATTAAGGTTGATCTCATTGAATTTAAAGTTCAGATTGTCTATATTTAATTTTCTTTCCGAACAAGAAAAGTCTAAAGCAATATCCTGGACTGTATAATCTTGGTAGGAAACCACTTTACTATTGATTTCCCCTTTAATTAGAGGATCATCAATTTTTCCTTTAATCAAGGTATTAATATTAAACTCTTCATTTTTGGCAAAGTTCATATTAAAATAATTGTTTAATACTGCAAAACCAATATCTTTTCCTCGCAACTTAGCATAAATAGCCTGGTTATTTAGGTTATACTCACCAAATAAGTTTAATTGGTTTTCATTAAAATTAACATTACCTTCTTTTAGAAATAATTTATTATTTTCATAAAGCAGATCACCGCTGATTAATCGGACTCCATTTTCTCTTAAAATACTTTCACGATTAGGAGTATATTTAAAACCTGCCTTTACTACATTATCACTTATAGCTTTACGACCTGTTGTAGAAAGATTAAAGTCAATTTTACCATTTAAATACTTATCTAAATTATATTGGCCTACAAAATCTCTTATATACTGATCATCTAGATAAGTATTAAGTCGAACTTTATCTCCCTTTAGTTTAAGATTATAACTTCCCTTAGCCAAATCATAAATTCCTCTGGCATTTAAAACTGCATTATTTATTGTATCTACACTTAAACTATCCAGGTAAATAGTATTATCTATATAGCGAACTTTTGCTCTAATATCAGAAAACTGTTGCCCCCTGAGGTCTAGATTATTAAGGGTAAGATTAGAGATAAGGTTAAAATTATCTAGATTACCATCGATATTTAAAGAAACCGTCCCGTTTGTAGAAAAGTCAAACGGTAAATTTTCTTGCATAAAGTTGTTAAGATAATCACTATTAACTTGAAAATTTTCGGTCTTTAATTGACCTGAATAATCTTGCTTATTAAGATTATATAGACCTTTAAAATTATAGTTAACTTCATTAAAGGCAAAGTTTAGGTTTTCTAAATACAACTTATTTTCTTTTGAATTTAAATGAAAAGACCCCTCGGAAACTTTTATACTTTCCTGATAGGAGCTGTCTTTTAATTTAAAGTCAAAACCTGAGTTTGTTACTATAAGATTCGTTTGATAACTTTCAATATTTTCCTTTACACCACTTAGATGTAAATCTAACTTAGCAGTGCCAGTTAAGTTTTCAATCTGATAATCAGCAAGTTGTCCAGCAATATTTTCTTTAAATAAAGCATTGAACTCACTTATTTTTAAGTTATCATTTTTTAAATATAAATCCCAGCTTTCGTTATTAAGTTCAGCTGAGATTCTAAAATCTTTAGTAGTATAATTTTGAAGTTGATACTTATTTAAAATCAATCCACTTGTTTTTAAGCCTTTTTTGATATCTACTTTAATATTTTTGAGACCACTATCTATCTTTATTTCTGTACTTAATGAACTCAATTTATAATTACGGTCTGCCTGTTTTATTGCTATATTGCCTTCTTTAATATTAATATATAGCTCATCGGTTTGAGCAAAAATACTATCGGTAAGTTCCGAAAATGAAAACTGATTATTATCTTCGCTCTCAGTACTATTAAAGCTTAAGTTCGGTTGTTCTAATTTTATATATTTAACAATCTCTGGAACAGACTTTTGTTTATTAAAGTAATCAAAGATAGAATAACTCACATTTACTTTTGGTACTTTCAGGCTAAAATTATCACCAACTAAATTAAGGTCCTCAACAGTTAATTCATTAAGAGGCCATAATTTAGCTGATGAATACCTAATTTCATACCCTGTAGACTGTTCTATATAATTAACAATTGTATTTTGAGGGTTTAATTCCACATCTTTATAAAAGAAATATCCCGCAGCTAGTATCAATATTATTAAAGTTACTATTAAAATATTTCTATAATCCATATTTATCCTCCAGCTTTCTTAAAAAATTTAAAGCCGTTATGATGAACTAGTTATTCTTTTTTATCTTCCGGGATATTTTTATCTTCACTTTTCTCTGGAATCTTTTTCACCTCAAAATCAAGGGTTAAATTTCCTTCCAGTACAAAGTCGGTATAGACCTGTTTTTTAATCTCTGGTTTTTCTTTAGGCTTATTAGAACTCGGTGGAGTTTCACTTTCATCAGCTTTTTCATCCGGTTCTTCTTCAGCCTGTTCTTCTTTTTGCTCAATTGCAGGTGGTTCAGTACTGATCTCTCCACGTGAAATCAGGGAAGGATAAACCTGTAATGTTAATTCATTATTCATCGGAGCTTCAAGATAATCTTTAATCATTTCATCAAAACTCTTATATCCTTCTATTACCGTATGGTTTAAATCATTACCATTATCTTCTTGCGGATTTCTTCTGTTCGGAAGGCCGCCGTATCCACCGCTAATGGCAAGTGTTGCCATACCGGTATTAATATCTTCTGGTATTTTAATTGAGAGTTCACGGCTAATTGAATCCGCTCTATAAGGTCTTAAGATCACTTTAACATCTAATTCACTACCCGGGTAAACTTCTTTATTTAGTACTTCTGCTTCCTGAATCAAAGCAATATCATGGTTTTTACTTACTTCTACATTTACTTTCATATCAAATATATTTATCTCTTTAAAAGGATTTCTCGTAATCATATCCATCATTCTAAAGTAATCACTTAAGGTCGAAACTGCGATGTCATTACTACTGTAATACATATTTTCTTTCACAATTTTACCATCCGGTAAGTTAGAACCCATAATAGTTATTTTAACATTAGAAGTTCCGTAACCAATTCTATCTAATGTACTATCAATGGACTGCAGTATTATACTACTGCCCAGTTCATCTAACATCTTTTCATCGTTGATAATCTGGGTTCTTACCTCTTTGGTCTGATTTAAATTCTTGTCTTCTACTGTAACTGTCAAAGGAATAATATTAGGAAATTTATTTAATCTACCGAAAATACCGGCATTTCTATCACTTTCAATTACACCTAATAGTTTATCCAAAGGACTACCAATCTTAAATGGATTTGTCCTACTGGGTATTATGGCATCGATATAAGCTCCGCTCATTAGGTAATTAGTCTTGCCTTTATTCATAAAGGGATGACCAAATGCATAAACTTCCCCATTATCAACTAAGGTAACTGTCCCTATAGAAGCAACACTTACATCTCCTCTTACTAATTGCACAGCTACTGCACTTCCGGCTTTTAATTCAAAATCGGCAGTACCTTGTTTTGTAGTACTGGAATTACTAACAAAACGGCTGTCAGCAATATCTAAACTTGACTTTAATCTATCAAAAGCCCTGCCGCTTAAACCTCCTACCATAATTGGAGTACCTGCCGCCTTGATACTTTCACTGATAGATGCTTTATCTTCTTCTTTTTTGATGTCAAGCATCTCTAAAATAGGTGTAACAAGAGCATATTCATGATCAGCATTTTGCCACTTATAGCTGATAGCGCCTACTAATTTATCATTTATATAGACTGGGCTCCCGCTCATCCCAGAAGCAACCCCGCCTGCTTTTGCTATTTTTTCACCAGAAGCCTTAATCAATATTAAGTCAGTATCAATACTTTGACCTTCTATAATATTGATAACTTCAATGGGAAACTCTTCTATTTTGGTACCTTCAAATACAGTCTTTGCATAACCGGTCTGACCTGATTTAACTTCATCTACCATCATAACCGGAGGTTTTTCTGCCGAAATAGGGACACTAAATACTACTAAGAAAATTAATGAAACAACTAAGGTTTTAATATGTCTATTCAAATTATCAAATCCCTTCCACTTTCTTTACTACTTCAGCATCTCGCTTGAGGTCAATACTTCTTTAAGCCTATCAATTTCTTCTAAAGCTATTCCGGTACCTTCTGCTACACAGGAAAGTGGTGAAGCAGCTGAGGAAACCGGTATTTTAGTTTCTTTGGAAAGAAGTGTATCCATACCATGTAACAATGAACCTCCACCAGTAAGAATAATACCTTTATCCATAATATCTGAGGATAATTCCGGTGGGGTTTGTTCTAATACATGTCTGACACTTTCTACAATAGAAGTAATATTTTCTTTAAATGCTTCTACTGTTTCCGGTGAAGAAACAGTGAGATTTTTAGGCATACCAGACATTAAATCTCGACCACGCACTTCATAATCTTTGCTTTCACCATCTATCCAGGCAGAACCAATTTCCATCTTTATCTCCTCGGCTGTCTTTTCTCCAATCACCATATTATACTTATCTCTTATATATCTTACTAATGCTTCGTCAAACTTGTCTCCCCCAATTCTAAGGGATTCACTAACAACAATACCACCCATGGAAATTACAGCAATCTCAGTGGTACCGCCCCCAATATCTATAACCATACTACCACTAGGATCTTCTACCGGTAGACCGGCTCCAATCGCAGCAGCTAAAGGTTCTTCTATTAGATAGGTGTCACGGGAACCAACCTGAGAAGCAGCTTCCATGACAGCTCTTTTTTCTACTCCTGTAATACCTTCTGGTATACAGATCATAATTGTCGGTTTAAACAGAAATCTTCTTTTTACCACTTTTGAAATAAAGTGTTTTAACATAAGTTCTGTAACTTCAAAATCTGCAATAACGCCATCTTTTAAAGGCCTAATTGCTACAATATTACCGGGAGTACGTCCTAACATACGCCTGGCTTCTTTACCTACCGCTAATACTTTATCATTATTTTTATCTATTGCAACTACAGAAGGCTCCTGTACAACTACTCCTTTACCTTTTTCATATATTAAAACATTGGCAGTTCCTAGATCAATACCTATTTTTTTTGATAAACCCATTTATTAATTTACCTCCTTGATAAACCTGTAAACATTTATTTTAATAATATTCATTTTTTTATATATGATTTTTAACTTGCTTTTGCTTCACCCGCTTTAAATACAGCATACTTAGTAGCAAATGGTCCAATAACTTCAGTTAAGGCTGCTGTAAATAAGAGAGTATTAAAGATTAAAGTTCCAACATGGGGGTCTGAGGCAAAATCTTGCTGTACCATATAGGCTAAAGCAATGGCAACCCCACTTTGTGGAAACAAACCTAATCCAACATACTTCTTGATTTTTTCAGGTGCATTACCAATAATTGCACCCAGTGATGCTCCTCCAACTTTACCCGCCATACGGGCTAATAAATATGTAAATGCTAATGCTAAGAAGCTTACAGAAACTACATTACTTAATTGGATCTCAGCTCCGGCTAGGATAAAAAATATTGCATAGACGGGTGTTGTCATTGTTTCTAAATAATCAGCAATACCCAAATTTTTGCGTGCAAAATTACGGTAAGTAAAACCAACCACCATATTGGTAATTAAAGGTGAAAGATCAAAGTATATTGCTAATGCGGAAGCTACTATTACATTTGTTACTAAAGTCATAATCTTTTTTGTTTTGTCTTCTGTCTGGGTAATTACTTTTTGGCCAATATAACCCAAAGCCAAACCTAATAATACAGAAAATGTTATCTCCATCAATGGTTGAGAAACACTGGTCAAAAATGATAGGCTCTCTGAACCATAATGCCTAGCATATGCAATTGGTTCGACAATACTAAATAAGATTAAAGCAATAGCATCATCAATACCTACAATAGCCATAATCATGGAAGTTAATGGCCCTTCTGCTTTATATTCCTTTAACACCATAACGGTTGCTGCGGGTGCAGTAGCAGAAGCTATACCTCCGAGTAATAAACCTATATATATAGGTTTACCTAAAGCTGTTACAGCTAAAAATACAAGTGTAAAAGCAGCTGTAGCTTCAAGTAAAACTATATATACAATACTTTTCCCCATCTTTTTTAAAAGTTTAACCGACAATTCACTACCAATTGTAAAAGCTATAAAGGCCAGTGCTATATTTGTAATATAGCTTATACTTTCCAGAGAATAATTGTACCATTCTTTCTGAGCCTCAGTTAAAAAAGGCATCCAATGAATTACATCTGTACTAAGTAAAATACCTAAAAATACATAACCTACTACAATGGGAATTTGATACTTCTTTGCCATAAATATAACCAAAAGTGATAGGAAAATTAGAATACCTAGAACAAAAATTTCTTTATCTGCAACATTGTTTTGAACCATCCAACTTTCAATTTGGGCTAGTTCAGAAACGTTTTCTGTTCCCATAATACTTACACCTCTATTTAATTTTTAAATTTAATAAAAAATATTAAAACCCTGGAATGAGGTTCCAGGATTTCAAAAGATTAAATCACTATTTCACTCTCTTAATATCCGCACCCAAACTGGATAATTTTTGATCAATACCCTCATATCCTCTTTCTACATGATGAATTTTTCTAACCTCAGAATGGCCATCACCAATCAAACCGGCCAAAATTAGGGCAGCACCTGCCCTTAGGTCAGTGACAGTTACTTCTGCACCTGATAAACTGCTCGGCCTGATGAGTGCGCTATGGCCGTCTATCGTTATATCAGCGCCCATTCTCTTTAATTCATCTACATGCATAAATCTATTTTCCCAGACCGTTTCTTTTATTATACTTGTGCCATCAGTCTGAGTTAAAAGTACCATCATCTGGGATTGTAGATCGGTTGGAAAACCAGGATAAGGTAAGGTTTTAACATCGACAGAGTCTAATCTGCCATTACCTTTAACTCTTACACCGGAAATATCTTCTACCATCTCCAGTCCCATCTCATGTAATTTGGCTATCAAAGATTTTATATGTTCAGTTAAAACATTTTTAACAAAGACATCCCCTTTTGTTAAAGCAGCCGCAATCATATATGTGCCCGCTTCAATCCGATCAGGAATAATCCTGTGTTCTTTACCTTCTAAGCTGTCAACACCTTCAATTTTAATTATATCAGTACCTACACCTTTGATTTTTGCGCCCATAACAGTTAAAAAGTTAGCTAAATCCACAAGTTCAGGCTCTCGAGCTGCATTTTCAATAACAGTTTTGCCTTCTGCTAAACTCGCTGCTAACATTATATTAATAGTAGCACCTACACTGGGATAGTCTAGATATATCTTATCCCCTACTAATTTATCTGCTTTTACCTCAACAATTCCATGATTTAATGAGACATCTGCTCCCATGGCTTTAAAGCCTTTCAAATGCAAATCAATAGGCCTATTACCAATATTACAGCCCCCTGGCAGGGAAGTCCTAGCTTCACCATGTTTGGCCAGCATGACACCTAAGATATAGTAAGAAGCCCTTAATTTTTTTGCCAACTCCTTATCTGTCTCATAACTGACTAAACCTTTAGGATCTATTTCAACAGTATGACCGCTTCTTTTTACACGTGCACCCATACCTTTGATAATCTCACATAAATTTGAAACATCTCTCAAATCTGGAATGTCTTTCAAAATACTGGGAGAATCTGCTAATAAAGCAGCTGCCAGTATTGGTAAAGCAGCATTTTTGGCACCATTAATCTTTACTTCACCTTCTAAGGTATTACCCCCATTAATAACAAATTTGGCCAATTTATATGCTCCTTTCATTACCAAAAAAATCTCTATATAATTAATTCTGTATTCGTATCAAAAGACCTTCATTTAGAGTCTTTACATTCTTAGTAAGAATATCATATTTTTTGTACTTTTTCAACAAAACCTAGTGCATATTTAAACCAATTTGCTATTAAAAATTCCAAATTATCCCCCTTTTATAATTATTTATAAAAAATCCCGATTTCTCGGGGGAAAGTATCAGTTTTATCTCAATTTCTTTTTCAAATATCAAAGCAAAATTAATCATAAATATAGCCTAATCATTATTTTGATTTTTTTCTTAATTCTACTTATACATCTATTTTAAAAACAAAATGTCAAAGAAATATGTTATTTTAATTAAACTGTATTAAATAACTGAATATAATAATAATTAGGAGATAAAATATAAAAAAAGAAAAAGCCCCATCTAATATGGGACTTGGATTTCAAATATTAATAATATTCGCTGTGATGTTTTTCAGCTGCTTTAATTCTGGCAATAGCTCTTTCTAAAGCACCTTCGGCCCGATAATGATCAATTTTTGAGCTTTCTTCTTCCAGTCTTTCTTGGGCTCTTTCTTTTGCTTTTTTAGCTCTTTCAAGATCAATCTCTTCGGGCAGTTCAGCAGTTCTTGCCACTATGTTAACTTGATCGGGTTTAACATCCATAATTCCTTCACTCACTGAAATAAAGCGTTCCTTATTATCAATTTTAGCCCTTATTACCCCTGTTTTTAAAGCAGTAATTAACGGAGCATGTCTGGGCAAAATGCCAATCAAACCATCCACAGCCGGAGCCTCTACACCATCAACTTCTTCTTTATATACAGTTTCTTTAGGTGTTATGATTTCCAACAAGATCTTTTTTTCCGGTGCCATGATTATTCACCTTGTTTCTTTTCAGACTTTTCTTTTCTAGCCTTACCTTCAGCTCTTAATTTTTCAGCTTTATCAATGGCTTCATCAATAGTACCTACCATATAGAAAGCTTCTTCTGGTAGATCATCATGTTTACCATTTACTATTTCTTTAAAGCCTCTAATTGTATCATCTAACTCTACATAAGTACCGGGTTGGCCGGTAAACTGTTCAGCAACAAAGAAAGGCTGAGATAAGAATCTTTCTAATCTTCTTGCTCTATTTACAACGATCTTATCTTCTTCAGATAACTCGTCCATACCTAGAATTGCTATAATATCCTGTAAGTCTTGATACTCCTGTAAGATCTCCTGAACATCACGGGCAACCTTATAATGTTCTTCCCCAATAATACGGGGATCCATAATATTGGATGTAGAATCCAGGGGATCTACCGCAGGATAAATACCCTTCTCAACAATCTGTCTGGATAAAACAGTTGTAGCATCCAGGTGAGCAAAAGTTGTAGCTGGTGCAGGGTCAGTCAAGTCATCAGCAGGTACATAAATAGCCTGTACAGATGTGATTGAACCTTTTTTAGTGGAAGTAATTCTTTCCTGTAAAGCACCAACATCATATGCTAAAGTTGGTTGATAACCAACCGCAGAAGGCATTCTACCTAATAAAGCAGAAACCTCTGAACCGGCCTGGATAAAACGGAAGATATTATCAATAAATAATAATACATCCTGACCCATTTCATCACGGAAGTATTCAGCTAAAGTAAGTCCGGTAAGTCCAACTCTCATTCTGGCTCCCGGGGGCTCATTCATCTGGCCGAATACTAAAGCAACTTTATCCAATATATCTGCTTCTTTAAACTCTAACCACTGGTCATTACCTTCTCTGGTTCTTTCTCCTACACCAGAGAATACTGAATAACCACCATGCTCTAAAGCAATATTATTAATTAACTCCTGGATTAAAACGGTTTTACCAACACCGGCACCACCGAATAGTCCTACCTTACCTCCCCGGGTATAGGGAGCTAATAGGTCAATAACTTTAATACCGGTTTCAAATAATTCAGTAGAAGTCTGCTGTTCTTCAAATCCAGGGGCCTCTCTATGTATAGGCCATCTTTCATCTGTACCAACTTCACCTTCATTGTCAATAGTATCACCGACAACATTAAACATACGACCTAATACTTCTTCACCAACCGGAACACTAATTGCTTCCTCGGTATCAACAGCTTTCATTCCTCGTACCAAGCCATCAGTTGAATCCATCGCAACACAGCGCACTCTATTGTCGCCGAGCTGCTGCATGACCTCTATTACGAGATTATTATCTTCATCTTCGTCTCTAATAACTTCAACAGCATTATATATTTCAGGTAGGTTACCACTTGGAAATTCAACATCGACTACCGGTCCGATAACCTGAACTACTTTACCTAAATTTTGGTCGTCACTCACGAAAACTCCTCCTTTATTTCAATGCTTCAGCCCCGCCCACAATTTCTGTAATTTCTGTTGTGATAGAAGCTTGACGGGCTCTGTTATATTTTAAGGTTAAATCATCAATCATTTCATTCGCATTTTGAGTAGCATTGTCCATTGCAGTCATTCTAGAACCAAACTCACTTGCTTTAGATTCTAATAATATTGAATACATCGTATTATTAATATATTTAGGCAATAGTAAATCTAATATTTCTTTTGCAGATGGTTCATAGATATAATCTACATGTTCTTCACTAGCCTCTTCACCTTTATCAGTTAATTCCTTATCAATTTCATCTGAATCAATAGGTAATAAAGTAATATTTTTAACATTTTGGCTTAAGGCAGAATTGAAATGAGTATATACTACATTTATTTGGTTAAACTTTTTACCTTTAAAGATCTCTATAATTTCATCTGTTAATTGACGTGCAAAATAGAAACTAGGATAATCATCAATTTGATCATATTCTTTAATAAAATCATAGTTTCTTCTTTTTAAGTAGTCTCTTGCTTTACTTCCTAATGAATAAATTTCTGTATCAGGATTTTCTTTTAAAAAGTTTTCTGCTTCTTCAATAACATTTGCATTATAAGCACCACATAGTCCACGGTCTCCACTAATTAAAATCAGAAGTTTCTTATTCCCCTCTGATTTTTTTAAAAGAGGATGCTCATCCTTAATCCCAGAGTATTTATATACATCAGAAAGTATTTTTCTGGTTTTATTAAAGAAAGGTTTAGCATTTCGAGCATATTTCTGAGAGTTCTGCAATTTAGCAGCAGACACCATCTTCATAGCTCTCGTAATTTTTTTAGTATTTTTAACACTACTTATACGACGCTTAATATCTCGCATCGTTTCCATAAACATTCACCTCAATCTTTAAAAGGTCCTCTTTCTTATTCTTATTCTTCTTCCTCTTCAGTTTCTGTTTCCTCTGATTCTTCTTGCATAAGTTCATCTTCAGTTTTAACAATACTTTCCTCTTTAACTTCAAAGATTTCTTCGAATTCTTCAATTACAGATACAAGTTTATTTTCAATTTCATCAGTTAACTCTTCTTCTTTTTTGATCTTTTGTTTTAGATATTCATGGTTATTATCTACATAAGTAAGAAATTCCTCTTCAAATCTCTCTACATTGCTTACCGGAATATCATCAAGATATCCATTAATCACTGTATAAATGATAATGATCTGTTTTTCAATATCCATGGGTGTATACTGCGGCTGTTTTAAGGCTTCAACTATTCTTTCACCTCTTGCAAGTTTCTGTTGAGTTGCCTCATCAAGATCTGAACCAAACTGTGCAAAAGCCTCTAACTCTCTGAACTGTGATAAGTCAAGCCTTAAAGTACCAGCAATATCTTTCATCGCCTTAATCTGTGCATTACCACCAACTCTTGAAACTGAGGTACCAACATTAATTGCAGGCCTTACACCTGAGAAAAATAACTCACTTTCTAGATAAATCTGGCCATCAGTGATAGAAATTACATTGGTGGGAATATAGGCAGATATATCTCCGGCCTGAGTTTCAATTATAGGTAAAGCTGTGAGTGAACCAGCTCCCCTTTCATCACTTAATTTAGCCGCTCTCTCAAGTAAACGGGAGTGTAAGTAAAAAACATCACCAGGATAAGCTTCACGTCCAGGTGGCCTTCTTAAAAGTAGTGACATGGCACGATAAGCAACAGCATGTTTGGATAAATCATCATAAACTACTAAAACATCTTTATCTTGTTCATACATAAAGTGTTCTCCCATTGCACAACCTGCATAGGGAGCTAGGTATCTAATAGGAGCAGGTTTGGAAGCAGAAGCACTAACAACTATAGTATAGTCCATAGCGCCACGTTCCTGTAATTCTTCAGTCAACCTTGCTATAGATGATTCTTTTTGTCCAATTGCAACATAAATACAGATCACATCTTGATCTTTCTGATTGATAATTGTATCGATAGCAATCGCAGTCTTACCGGTCTGACGGTCACCAACAATTAATTCACGCTGACCTCTTCCGATTGGTACCATAGAGTCAATCGCTTTTAAACCAGTTTGAAGTGGTTCTTCTACCGGCTGTCTTTCAATTACACCCGGTGCTTTTTTCTCTACCGGTCTAGTTTTATTAGTATTAATCTCACCTTTACCATCAAGTGGCTGACCAAGGGGATTAACAACACGACCTAATAATTCTTCTCCTACCGGTACTTCTACAACATTACCGGTCCTTTTTACTGTATCGCCTTCACTAATCTTTGTTTCATTACCTAATAAAACAACACCTATGTTATCTTCCTCTAAGTTTAATGCCATACCATATACGCCGTTTGGAAACTCTAATAATTCATTGGACTTGGCATCCTCTAGTCCATATACGTGGGCAATACCATCTCCAACATCTAATACAGTTCCCACGCCGACGGATTCGATTTTCTTATCATAATTTTCAATTTCTTCTTTTATAATAGAACTAATTTCTTCTGGTCTGAGTTCCATATCATATTACACCCCAATCTCCTGTAATGGAATTTTCTTTATTTGTTCTTCAAGGGATTCTAACTTACTTTTGACACTACCATCAATTAGGTAGTCTCCTATTTTAATGATCATACCTCCGATTATATCGGGATCACAATATTCTTCCATTTCAATCTTTTTATCTACATGTTCATTTAATTTTTCTTTTAATCTGTTTTTCATTTCAGAGCTCATTTCAACTGCAGTTGTTACTTCCACAGTGATAATATTCTCATGCTTATATACCTGTCTGCGAAACTCTTCAACAATATTTTCAAGAAAATATATTCTGCGTTTTTCTATTAAAAGCATCATAAACTTATACATATCATCTGATAGTTTATCTTCAAACACTCTTTTAAATACTCTTTGTTTTTCCTCTACTAATACTCTTTGGTGAAAAAGGGCTTCACTTAAATGTTCATTTTCTTTTATTTTTTTATGAAGGTCTTTCAGTTCATCATAAAGATCAAAAAGATTATTGTTTTCTTCACCTATTTCATAGAGGGCTTTACTGTATTGTCGGGCAATTTCATTTTTCTTCACTGAACATCACCCAATTTCTCCTGATCAAGTGTTTCAATGTATTGAGTCATAAGTTCCTCATGTTTTTCGCGGTCTAACTCTCTGCCAATCATTTGAGCAGCAGCCTTTAAGGTCACATCAGCAAACTCATCTCTGATCTCTTTTCTGGCTTCTACTTTGGCCTGTTGGATTTCTTTCATTTTATCCTCTTCAATTTTTTCAGCCTGCTCTTTGGCATTGTTTATAATTTCTTTGGCACGTTCCCGGGCTCTTTTTTCCGCTTTATCAATTATATCTGAAGATTTTTCTCTGGCCCTTTTAAGTTCAGATCTATATTCTTCTTTTAGTTCCATCGCATCTGCATGCTTTTCTTCTGCTTCTTCTATTTCATTTTTAATAGTCTGTTCTCTTTTATCTAAAATTTCTTTGACAGGACCATAAAGGTATCTTTTTAGTAACCACATAAGTACAAAAAAGTTAAATACCTGCCATAATAAGGTTGTGTTTATTTCAACCAAAGTCCTTCACCTCCCGTGAAATGAAAAATGTCAAAATGGGAAAATAATAATTATAATAAAAATGAATGCTAAAAAGAGAGGGAAAAATTCCCTCTCATATGTTCCGTTATATTGTAAAAATTAAAACAATCGCAATAACCAGGGAATATATACCAGTTGACTCTGCTACAGCCTGACCTAAAAGCATAGTAGTAATAATATTACCTCTTGCTTCCGGATCGCGTGCTACAGATTCTACTGCTTTACCGGCAGCATAACCCTGACCAATACCAGGACCAATACCGGCAATCATGGCAAATCCAGCTCCTAGTAGGGCAGCAGCTCTAATAATAGTGTCAATAACTTGTGGTGAAAATTCTACCATTTTATTTTCCCCCTTTCTCAAATTTGTCGTCTTTTAAATCTTTATATTCTTCTAATTTTTTATTCAATCCTCCTCTGGCCATATCGAGGATTGCCCACATGATTACAGTAAATTTCATCATGAACAGCCCTACAGCTGTAGCCAAAAAGTTTAAAGAAGGATTTTTCCTTGCTACTACTAACACAACAAAGTAGATTCCGTACTCAATAAAGTACCTATTTCTAATAAAAGTTTCTGCTTTCCCTTCTGACATATCAAGTGCTTTTTGTATGTTTATAACTCTTAATCTCAAAATTAATGTGCTTATTACCAAGCCGAAAATAAAGCCTAATAAGCTTTCAAAATTGCCTGAAATTAATGAATAGAGTATAGGAATACTCGCTATTAAATATGTTTTTTTTATTATTTCGATCTGCATTCGACCCGGATCATTAATATACTTCATAACTTAAACCTCAAAACTATTTTTAAGTGAAAACCAAATAAATAGCAATAACTAAAGAGTAAATACCTGTTGAACCAGAAATTATCTGTCCTAAGAGCATAGTAGTTACAATAGCTCCCCTTGCTTCCGGCTGCCTTCTTACTGCAGAAGTAGCTTTTCCAGCAGCAAAACCCATACCAACACCGGGTCCTACCCCTGCTATTAGAGCTAGGCCAGCAGCAATTACGGAAACACTTCTTATTATCATTTCAATAGTCTCTGGTGAAAATTCTATCATAAAGTGTCCTCCCTTCTGCCAAAAAGAAATTACTAAGTTAAGATTTTGCTACAGAGATATAAGCAATAGCAACCATACCAAATATGAGCGCCTGAATTAAACCAATAAAGAAGTCAAACCAGGCATGAATTGGTACTGGGATTAAACCTGGAGCTGCCTGATAAATTAAAGTTATGATAATTCCACCACCAACTATATTCCCGAAAAGACGGAAGGAGTGTGAAATCGGTTTAGCCAGTTCACCTACAACATTTAAGGGTAGTAAAAAGATAACTGGTTGTCCAAAACTTTTAATATATCCCCAGACTCCTTTTTCTCTCATACCTTCAATATGACTTGTCAAGAACACAACAAGTGCGAGACCTAATGTAGTATTTAGATCTCCAGTAGGACTTGGCACTCCCGGTAATAAACCCATTAGATTGCCTACACCTACATAAATAAATATAGTAGCAATAAAAGGTAAAAACCTCCAGCCTTCTCCCGGAAGCATCGGTTCAATCTGACCTTGAATTGCTGTTATTAAAAACTCAGCAATATTTTGTTTTTTACCAGGTCTAATTTTCAAATTACTGGTTAAATATTTGGATAATATAAGGATTAAAACAACAGATACCCAGCCAACAATCAGGGTATCAGTAATGGGTAAATATGATTTCCCAAATAGATGAGTTACGACTTTTGGACCGGGATTCATAGAGAAATCTCCTTTCTTAAAAAAAATTAATCTTGCTTATCATCATCTTCTTCCATTGATCCCTTTATCAGTTGATAATCTGAATAAAAACCGGACCCAATTCCGATGACGATACCTAAAATTTTAAATAAATATGTATATCCTAACCATTGGTCTAACTTTAGACCAAGGTAAAAACCAACTCCAATATTTACAATAATAACAATACCGAGCTGGGTTAAAAGCCCCATTGTTCTCATAATTTTACGCCAGTCTTGTGGTTTCATTTTTATTACCTCGGGCTGTACGTATTTTTTGAACTCTACAGTCAGTTATTATATCATAGTTAATTTTTAATTTCCAATTAAAAAAATATAATATATTTACTTTTTGCGATTTAATGAGTATTTATTTTTATTTACAAAAATATATTGAAAAAATATTCTTACTATTATTGGAATTACAGTAATAATCATGATTATATTTTCCGCCTGATTATTGTTAAACATATCACAATTAAAGTTATTTGTAAAGTATTTAGTTGCTTTCTTCTACTGGTTGACTATCATGTGAAAGTTCTCTGGAGAAGATGCCGAGCTTCCAGGCCCCATAGATAACTCCTGCTACAGCCAGACCAAATAGGATCATACCGTTTTTGATATTAAGACCATTAATGATTAATGCTGTTGCTCCTAACATCAAACTACTACCATATACAATTATAACTGCCTGTCTATGGCTCCAACCTAAGGCCATTAATCTATGGTGGATATGGCCTTGGTCTGCTTCACCGATCGGTTTATTATGGTATACCCTTCTTATAATCGCAAAAATCGTATCAAAAATAGGGACACCTAAAGCTAAGATCGGAACAACTATTGTTACAGCGGCTGCACTTTTAAGGGCACCAGTTGCAGAAATAGCTGCTAAAATAAAACCGATAAACATTGAGCCTGAATCACCCATAAAGATTTCAGCGGGATGGAAGTTATACTTTAAAAAGCCACTTAAACTACCGGCTAAAGCGATAGCCAAAACGGCGGGAATTAAACGGTACTCCTGCATTGCTACTGCAAAAAGAGTCATCGTAGCAATTATAGAAATACCAGCAGCTAAACCATCAAGACCATCTATTAAATTTACGGTGTTAATAATACCTACCACCCAAAGAATGGTAACTGGAAAACTAAAATATCCTAAATAAATCATACCACCTAAAGGATTAGTAATAAAATTAATCTGCACTCCATAATAGATCAATATAGAGGCCGCTCCAATCTGTCCCATGAGCTTAACCAGGGGGGAAATTTCAAAAATATCATCTATAAGTCCTAATATAAAAATAAAGGTAGCCCCAAACATAATCCCATAGGTAGACAGAGAATGATCATTAAAAAGGAAATAACTGATCATAAAGGCGGAAAAAATAGCTATCCCCCCGGTATTAGCAATAGGTCTAGTGTTAATGCGTCTTTTTGACGGATGGTCAAATCCATTAATAAAGTTAGCCGCATTCTTTACCAGGGGTGTTAAAAGATAGCTTATTATTAAACTGGATACAAAAATCAATATAAATTTCGATATCACTTTTGTTCCCTTCTTTACTTACATTTATTTTGTACCGTATAACCTATCACCGGCATCACCAAGTCCGGGTACTATGTAAGCATGATCGTTTAACTTTTCATCTATAGCAGCAGTATAAATATCTACATCTGGATGTTCTTTTTGTACTCTTTCAATTCCTTCGGGAGCAGCAATTAAAACTACTAATTTTATATTCCTGGGATTTCTATCTTTCACAAAATCAATTGCTGCAGAAGCAGATCCACCGGTCGCTAACATGGGATCTACAACTAATAAATCTCTTTCCGTTACATCTGTAGGTAATTTACAGTAATATTCAACCGGTTCTAAAGTATCAGGATCTCTATAAAGTCCTACATGTCCTACTTTTGCAGTTGGGATTAACTGAAGTACTCCATCTAACATGCCTAAGCCCGCTCTTAAAATTGGTACAATACCTAATTTTTTACCTGCTATCCTTTTAAAAGTACCTTTACAAATTGGGGTCTCAACTTCAACATCTTCTAAAGGTAGGTCTCTAGTCACTTCATACACCATCAATGTAGAAACTTCATCGACTAATTCTCTAAACTCTTTCGGCCCTGTGCTTTTATCCCTAATCAAGGTCAATTTGTGTTGAATTAAAGGATGTTCTATAAGTATAGTCTCGCTCATTTTGGTTAATATTCGCCCCTTTCGCGTTCTTAAAATTTAGTCTTAAGTCCTACCAACAATTCAAAGGCTAATAAACAAAATAGATTGATGATAATTAAAAGCATTAAGAATAAGTTAATTAATAATTAATACATATTACCTTTTAATGTAGTATAAATTATACCTGACATTCTAAGTTTTAATATTCTAGATAAAGTTATTTTTTCCTGCCTTTTTACTACTTACTCAACTTATTTAGAAGTTTTTTTACAGCCTGTTCAATTTCGTCTCTGGTCTCACGGTATATGTCAACATCATAACCATAGGGGTCAAGAATATCACAGTCTTCACAACTTTTTACAAAATGTTTTAAAGTATACACCTCATCATAATCATACATATCTTCAATAACTTCTTTGTGACTATTGGTCATTGTAAATACTTTATCATTTTCTTTTAAATCTTCTTCCATCAACATTTTGCTTTTGTGTTTCATAATATCAATACCTTTTTCTTGCATGACTTCGATTGCCTCTTGAGTTGCTTTTTCTCCTATCGCAGCATTGATACCAGCTGAACTAACTTCAATATCTTCAATATTATTTTCTTTGATATATTCTTTAGCAAAATATTCAGCCATCGGACTACGACAGGTATTTCCTGTACAGACAAATAATAATTTCATTAATTATTCTCCTTTACTTAAATTATTTTGACAGCTGCTTTTTTTAATCTATTCATGACAGCCTCACCAATCTCTTTATTGGGTACCTCTTCGATCAAAATTAATTCAAAATCATTTTGGTCAGCTTCTCTAAGTAAGTTAAATAATTGCTTTGCTATATATCCCAAATCCTTAATTGAACCTATATCTTTCACACTAGCATTAACCGTATCTAAATCTAGGCTATTTAAGGTCTCATGAGAAAGTAAGAGTAATGTCTTTTTATTATTGGTTTCTTTTTGTTTTAAAACCCTGTTGATATTATCTTTTTTAACAATCCAAAGTGGTGTATTAGGTGCATAATGTTTGTATTTCATACCCGGTGATTTTGGTGTTTTAACTTCCACCTGGTTCACAGTTTCCACCTGATAATTAACACCCAAAACTGCTTTTATCATTTCCTTAGTAATTCCACCCGGCCTCAAAATATTTACAGCCTTATCTTTTATTTCCACAACTGTTGATTCTACCCCTATATTACAAATTCCCCCATCAACTATAAGGGGGATTTTTCCATTTAGATCATTATATACATGTTCAGCTTTTGTAGGTGAAGGAAAACCAGATGAATTAGCACTCGGGGCAGCTAAAGGTAAATTTACTTTTTGAATTAGGGCAAGTGCAACAGGGTGGGAAGGCATTCTGACAGCCACTGTATTAAGACCAGCTGTAGTAATATCAGGTACTAATTTACTTTTATTGAAAATAATGGTGAGCGGTCCAGGCCAAAATCGCTTAATTAATTTTTTGACAGTTTCCGGTATATCTCCTGCAATCAATTCTGGTAGTTGTTTATCTGAAGCAATATGGGCAATTAAAGGATTATCCGAAGGGCGGCCTTTTGCTTTAAAAATTTTATTTACCGCTTTTGCTTTTAAGGCATTTGCCCCTAAACCATAAACAGTTTCAGTCGGGAAGGCCACTACTTCATCTTGTAAAATGAGTTCAACTGCTTTTTTTATAGCTAAAGAATTTTTAATCTCATCTATCTTCTCTTCTTTAATTAAATTTTGGGTAATTTTTTCAATCTCTGTATTATACATTTTCCTACCCCTTATATGCTATGATAAATCTATCCTTATCTGCATAGTCCTTTCTTAGCTCAAGGTCCTTAAAATTATTTTCTTTTAGTATATTAGATACAGCCTCAGCCTGATTATAACCTATCTCAAGAGCTATCATCCCATTATCTTTTAAAACCTTCCTTGCTTGCGGTATTAAATCTTTATAGATATCTAGGCCTTCTCTACCTCCATAAAGAGCTTTATCGGGCTCTTGTTTAACTTCAGGCGGTAGTTTATCCATATCCTCTTCACTTATATAAGGAGGATTGGATACTAAAAGATCTACATTACTTATTTCCCTTTTAATTAAAGGGTTCAAAAGGTCGCCTTTAGTTACTTTTAATCTGTCTTCTAAGTTAAATTTGTCAATATTTTGTCTGGTTACTTCTATAGCCCCTTCTTCGATTTCAACACCTAATATTCTGGCATTATCTAAATAGTGTCCCAGGCTAACCATAATGGCTCCACTTCCGGTACCTACCTCCACAATATTTATACTATCCATATCCTTTTCTTGAAAGTAATCAATTAAATATTCGACTAAAATTTCAGTTTCAGGTCTGGGTAGTAAAACATTTTGATTCACATCAAAATCTAAAGACATAAATTCCTTATGTCCGATGATATATGCTACCGGAATATGCTGAGCTCGTTTTTTTATCATTTCTCTATATTTAGAAATTTCTTTATCTTTTAAAGGATAATCAAAGTTTACATAAAGTTTAATTCTTTCCATACCAAGAAGTTCAGCAAGTAGGACTTCTGCATCTAGTCGGGGTGAGTCTATATCATTTTTTTTAAAGTATTTTTCTGTATTAACTAAAACTTCTTTGATATTCAATTATTACACCTTCTCTAACTTTTTCATGGTATCCTCTTCTATTAATGGTTCAATTATAATATCTAAATCTCCATCTAAGATCTGTTCTAATTTGTGTTCGGTTAGATTAATCCGATGGTCGCTTACTCTTCCCTGGGGGAAGTTATAGGTTCTAATCTTTTCACTTCTTCCACCGGTACCAATTTGGCTTTTTCTAGCTTCAGCTCTTTCTGCTTGTTTTTCTTTTTCTCTTTTTTCTTTTAAGCGAGCACGTAGAACCCGCATCGCTTTAGCTTTGTTTTTATGCTGTGATTTTTCATCCTGACAGGAAACGGTTAAACCAGAAGGTTCATGTGTTATTCTAACGGCGGAGTCAGTCGTATTTACACTCTGACCGCCTGGCCCGCTGGAACGGTAAAAGTCGATCTTTAGATCATTAGTATCTATTTCTACATCTACTTCTTCTGCTTCCGGCAGTACAGCTACAGTTGCAGTTGAAGTGTGGATACGTCCACTAGATTCTGTTGAGGGTACACGCTGAACACGGTGTACTCCACTTTCATATTTAAGCTTTTTATATACTTCTTTACCTTCTATCGAAAAGATAACTTCCTTAAATCCGCCAACTCCTGATTCATTTGCATTCATTAATTCCCATTTCCAACTATTATCTTCAGCATAATGAGTATACATTCTAAAAAGGTCGGCGGCAAATAAGCCGGCTTCATCTCCGCCGGCTCCAGCTCTAATTTCTACGATTACATTTTTCTCATCATCAGGATTATCAGGTAATAACATGATAGGCAGTTTGTTTTCAAGCTCTTCTAAACGCGGTTTTAACTCCGCAAGTTCCATTTCAGCAAGTTCCTGCATTTCAGAGTCATCTTCTTCGATAATCTCTTCCGCTTCTTTAATACCTTCTTTTATCTCTTTATATTCTTTATAATATTCAATAAGTTCTTTTAACTTAGCATGTCTTTTTAACAACTTTTGATATTTGTTTGAATCATTCATTACGGCTGGATCACTGATCTTTTTATTTAATTTTTGGTATTCTTCATATTTTTCTTCTAATTTTTCTTCAAGATCAAACATTTTCTTCTTCACCTCTTTCTTCTTCGGGCAGTACCCCCTTAAGTGCTGTAATAGCCACCTCTAACATATCATCATCAGGCTCACGGGTAGTAAGTTTCTGTAGTAATAACCCAGGGGTCGCTAAAGCTTTTATTAAAGGATTTACCTCTTCACCACCGGCTAGCTTAATTACTTCATAAGAAGTACCTGCTATGATAGGCAGCAACATGAGGTGGTATAATATCCTGTATAAAAACGGTGGTCTCCCGAAAAAAGAGAAAAATAAAATACTTAAAATAATAACTATAAAGATAAAGTTAGTCCCACATCTAGCGTGCATAGTAGTAAACTCACGCGCATTTTTTATAGATAATTCTTTTTTTGATTCATAGTTATGGATAACTTTATGTTCGGCTCCATGGTACATAAAAACTCTTTTTATGTCCTCAAGTCTTGAAATAGCTATAATATATAATAAAAAAGCAGAAACTTTTATTAAGCCTTCTATTAAATTCAAGACCACATCATATTCGATATATTCTTGAACTAAGGCAATAATGCCGGCCGGTAAAGCAACAAATAATAAGATTGCTAATCCCAAGGAAACTAAAATAGTTAGTCCCATCTCTAAAGGTGTTAGTTCTTCATCTTCTTCAGTTACTTGATTTGCAGCAAAACTTAAAGACTGCATACCTAAAATTAGAGAACTAAATAAAGCTACTACACCTCTTATAAAAGGCCAACCGAACATTTTAAATCTATCACTTAAGGGAGTAAGGTCCCTTTTTTTTACGATTATTGAGTTATCAGGTTTTCTTACAGCGATTGCCAGGCGGTTTAAACCTTTCATCATCACACCTTCGATGACAGCCTGACCACCATAATCAACATCTTTTTTCATAGGTATCTCCTTTAAGGTTTGTCTTTGACTTCATGACAGCTCCGGCAGCGTGCTTCATAGTTTTCAGTTGCTCCTACCAAAATTATAGGGTCATTGTAGGAAGCAGGTTCTCCATCTATTAATCTCTGGGTTCTGGTAGCAGGGTCACCACATTGCAAACAAATTGCATGTAGTTTTTCAATATACTCTGCTCTTGATAGTATTTCGGGCATCGGAACAAAGGGCTCATTTCTAAAGTCACGGTCTAGTCCTGCTACAATCACTCTCTTGCCTTTATCAGCAAGGTTTTCGCAAATATCTACAATTTCTTCGGAAAAAAATTGGGCTTCATCTATTGCAATTACTTCTATGTCATCTTCAAGTCTTTCATATAATTCTTCAGGATGATCAACTGGAATTGCTTCAATTCTATCTCCACTATGTGAAACAACATTACCTTCACTATATCTATCATCAATTAAAGGTTTAAAAACTTTAACCTTCTTCTTTGCAATCTTTACCCTGCGAATCCTCCTGATCAGTTCTTCACTTTTACCAGAATACATAGGTCCTGTAATTACTTCAATCCAGCCACTATTGTTAATCTTATACATCCAACTATGCTCCCCTCTAATTACTTATTTTTTATTAAATAAGAAAAAAGCAGAGCTTGGGCCCTGCATAATTGTTAATTAAATAACTATTCTTCTTCTGTTTCTTCTTCAGAAAAACCATACTTTTTATTAAATCTTTCAACTCTACCACCTTTAGCGGCTCTACGTTTCTTACCGGTATAGAAAGGATGGCAGCTTGAACATACCTCAACACGCATATTATCTCTAGTGGATTTTGTTTTATATTCTTCACCACAAGCACAGGTAATTGTAGTCTCTGTAAATTCTGGATGTAGCTCTTTCTGCATATATTTCACCTCTTTCTAAACAGTCATTATCATTATTATCTATGTGTAATTTTAGTCACTTCTTTACAGCTAGAATTATTATAACATAGTAAATTTTACTATGCAACCATCAATCCAGCCACCTGCCATTATACCTGAAAGCAGCTGTGATATCAAGAAATTTTTAGTTATTTTTTGTAATTTGCTGTAAAGCTGACAGCAGTTCTTTATTATCTTTAGTATTCTTAATCTGCTTAATAAAGGTATCCATAATGTCATAAGGCCTTGATTGGGCGATCTGTTTTCTAAGTCCCCACATTACTTCTAGTTCCTCATCATCTAAGATTAATTCTTCTTTTCTGGTACCAGATTTTTGAATATCAATAGCAGGGAAGATTCTTCTTTCTGCTAGTTCTCTGCTTAGATGCAGCTCCATATTACCTGTACCTTTAAATTCTTCATAGATTACATCATCCATCCGACTGCCTGTATCAACCAATGCAGTAGAAAGAATACTTAAACTGCCCCCTTCTTCTATATTCCTACCGGCTCCAAAAAAGCTTTTGGGAAAATACATAGCAGAAGGATCAAGTCCACCTGAGAGGGTACGTCCACTTGGTGGTACCGTGATATTAGAAGCCCGGGCTAACCTTGTAATACTATCTAATAATATGACTACATCATATTTATGTTCAACTAGCCTTTTTGCTTTCTTTAAAACAAGTTTAGCTACCTGAATATGTTGTTCAGGAGATTCATCAAAAGTAGAGCTAATTACTTCTGCGTCAACTGATCTTGACATATCGGTTACTTCTTCCGGCCTTTCATCGATTAAAAGAATCATTAACTTAACATTCGGATAGTTATGTCTTATACTATTGGCTATCTTTTTAAGTAAAATAGTTTTACCTGCTTTGGGTGGTGAAACTATCAGACCACGCTGGCCCTTACCGATAGGAGCAATTAAGTCCATTAATCTCGTAGATACATCCTGTTGGTTATATTCTAACCTCAATCTTTCATTTGGATATAAAGGGGTTAAATCTTCAAAGTAAGCTCTTTCAGTTGCTTTTTCGGGATCCTGAAAATTAACTGCTTCTATTCTAAGTAAAGCAAAATACTTTTCATTTTCTTTTGGTTCACGTACCTGACCTGAGACAACATCGCCAGACCTCAAATCAAATCTTCTAATCTGAGAAGCGGAAATATAGATATCATCACTGGAAGGTACATATTTAGAAGGTCTTAAAAACCCATATCCTTCATTTGGAATAATCTCTAAGACACCTTCTGCAAAGATATTGCCGCCTTCTTCTGTTTCATTCTTTAAAATAGCAAAAATGAGGTCTTTTTTACGCATTGTAGTATAACCCGAAATATCTAGGTCTTTAGCCAGATCATGTAGTTCTGTAATTGTCTTTTTTTCTAAATCACTAATATTTAACAAATGTATTACACCTCTTTTTCTTTTTTGAAGTTATATCGAAATGCCAAGTTGAAATAAAAGATAAAAGCCTAGTAAATATACTGCGAACACTGCAATTGAGTCCCAACCCATGCCCAGAAAAGTTCTTTTAGATTTGTAAAACAGTCCTACTAAAAAGATAGCTGCCATGATAATACCAATTGAAGCAGTTATCAAATGTAACATACGGACTGAGGAAAGAATGTAACCGTCCCTATAAAATAAGTCAGCAAAAAATATAATACTCATATTAAATATATTACTACCTAAAACATTACCGGCAGCCATATCAAAAGCTTTAATCTTGACAGCAGAAATCGCTGTTACTAATTCCGGTAGTGAAGTTGCTGCTGCTACTAAAATACTTCCGATAAAGGTCTGATCAATACCGGTTAAAGTAGCTATCTTATCACCGGTTATCGCCAATCTAACACCAGCATAGACTATTATTGCAGCACAAATTGCAAAACCAATAATTGCTTTTTTTAAAGTAGTGTCTAAATAAGGAACTTCTTCTCTCACATTATCATCTAAAGGATTTTTGTTCTCAAATCTAATAATTAAAAACATCGCAACAAAATAGGTGGCAATTAAAACGATCGCATCTAACCCAATACCAAAAATCCCAAAACTATATTCAGTAAAGTTTGCTATAATTATCGAAATAACAACAACAGCTGATAACAATATTCCCCAGGTACCAGTCATTACATGGGAGTAATTCAGGCTAAAAGAAAGCGGTAATTTATTTTCATGCATTACATCTATAATACCAAGGATCAATAAGTTAAAAGTGTTACTACCAAAGGCATTACCAACGGCAATATTTGGAGCATCAATAATTGCAGAAGTAGAACTTGTCACTAACTCAGGTAATGAGGTAGCCATTGCTACTAATACTACACCAATAACTGCCTGACTTAAACCGGTTTTTTCTGATATGACATCACCATATCTAGAAAGATAGGTACCTGATACAATAATCAGGGCAGCCATAATTATAAATTCTAACCAAATATTTAGCATATATTACTCCTTTCAGTAAAATATCTAAGGGAATATTAAAAATGGTGGGATTTAGGAAGGATTAAGGGGGTATCCAGCTGGATACCCCTAATAATTTTCACTTAAGCTTTATTTTTACTGCCAAGCATCTCAATTTTTTCTTTGACAGCTTCCGAGATAGCATCTCGCCCTGGTCCACAATACTTTCTTGGATCATATAATTCGGGGTCATTTTCAAATAATTCTCTTATTTTAGCAGTAAATGCCTGCTGAAAAGCAGTATTTACATTTACTTTATTGATACCTAATTTTACAGCTTTGCGTATATCTTCTTCAGGTACTCCAGAAGCTCCATGTAGTACAAGAGGCATATTTAGAATGGACTTAATCTCTTCTAATCTATCAAAATCGAGTTCAGGTTTCCCCTTATATACACCATGAGCTGTACCAATTGCAATTGCTAAGGCATCTACTTCTGTTTTTTCTACAAATTCTTCTGCCTCATCTGGTTTGGTAAACATTGCATCTTTTTCATCTACTTTAACATCATCTTCTGAACCACCAATTTTACCCAGTTCAGCCTCCACAGTTACTCCTACACTATGAGCAGCTTTTACTACTTCCTGGGTTAGCCTAATATTTTCTTCAAAAGAATATTTAGAACCATCAAACATAACAGAACTAAATCCTTCTCTAATACATTTCATAATTACTTCATAACTACTGCCGTGGTCTAAATGTAGTGCTACTGGAATATGAGTATCTTTAACAGCTGCTTTGACCATATTAATCACATAATCCATACCTATGTATCGGATAGCACCTTCACTTGCCTGTAAGATTAATGGTGAATTTGTTTCCTCTGCTGCCCAAATGATACCTTGTAAAAATTCCATATTATTAATATTAAATCCGCCCACAGCATAATACTCTTCGTTTGCTTTGTTTAAAATTTCATGCATTGGTACTAAACCCATATTTTATTATTCCCCCTTGTATTTGTTGTCAGACCAATTTTTTTCAGGCCCACTTATACTTTTAATTACTATATCTCCTTTATTTTTAATCTCATTAAGCTGTTCTTCAGTTTCAGCTGAAATATTGAGAACACTTCCACATTCTCTACACGTTAACTCTACCTTACTTGAATAGAGTTTAACATCAATATCATCACTACCGCATTCACAGTATAGTTTAGAGAGTGAAGCCCGATCGTGTACAATATTGAAAACTTCTAATAATAGTTCGGGTTCCTGATAATCATTTAAACCTAGTTCATCTGCAAGTATCTTTAATTCCTTTTTTTGTTTATTAAGTTCCTCATCAATAAGGTCTGTCCCACCGTAATAACCTATTTCTAGGCCGGTATTTAAACATTTAAGGTTTTTTAAAGACCCTGTTGACCAGAACTCACTTTTTTTAATGACCCTGCGATGGTAATCATCACATAAAAAGCAATTATATTCAAACCGAATATATTTATCGCTTTTTGCCTTTACTCTTGCTTTAGTAGAACCACAAGAGCATTTTAGGTCAAGTAAATGATCATCACGAACCTGAAAAATATTTAATTTTGTTTTTTCTAGACGGCCGCAGTGGTGACAGCGTAAAGCGATCTCAATCGTTTTATCGATTAACATAAGAATGCCTGTTAAATTATAACAGGGCTCACCCCCTCAGGTTATTAATTCTCTAATCAAATTAAAAATCCTCCATTACATCTTAAAAATACTGGTATATGAGGGGGAAAGCTTATTATTTTTCACTTATATTACAGCAATTGCCTCAATTTCTACATTGACACCTTTTGGTAAAGCTGCTACTTCTACAAAAGCACGAGCTGGTGGTTCTTCATCAAAGTACTTACCATAAACCTCATTAATTTCGCCAAAATAGGAGATATCATCGGTAAATACAGTTGCTTTTACAACATTCTCGAAGTCACCGCCGGCTGTCTGCAATATAGCCTGCAAGTTCTTTAAAACCTGTTCAGTTTGATCTTCAATAGAAGTCATTACTAATTCACCTTCTAAATTTAAGGGAATTTGACCACTAATATAAACTGTGTTACCAGCCTTTACAGCTTGTGAGTAACTGCCAATTGCAGCTGGGGCTTTATCGGTATTAATAATATTTTTCATTTTTTTCACCTCATAAATTTTTTATATGATTAATAATATCTGTACGAGTTCCCTGCCAATCCGGTTCAATTGAAACCTCATCTCTTTTTACCATAAAATCTTCAATTAAAAATGTTTTTATACCTAATTTTTTTGCTACCATATCATCACGCATGTCATTACCTACCATTACACAGTCCTTAGGATTATTATTAGTCTTATCCATTATCTCCCGGTAATAATTTATATTTGGCTTACAGTAATGCATCTCTTCATAAGAAGTAATATAGTTAAAGTCATCTGGATTCAAATCAATCCACTCCAAGCGGGCTGTTATTGCATTGCGGGGGAAAAGCGGATTAGTTGCAATTATAATATTAAAGTTTTTATCTGTAGCTGCCTTAACAATTTCAGCCCCTAATTTATCAAGTTCAAAATGATTTTTTAAAGTAGGAAAATAATTATCATAAAAATCATAGAACCGATCCCAGATTTCTTTTTCCCTGACTCCCTGTAAATCAATTAATTCAAAGAACTTTTTTTCAAAAGCTTCCTTATTAGTCAGTTTTCCGTCATTTTTGATCATATTTTCAGTAGCTTTATTAATAACATCTACAAAGTACTCTGGATTATATAAATCTGCAAAATGACCTGATAGTAAACGAAAGTACTTTTCAATAAATTTATCCATATCAATTGGTAGTAATGTTCCATCTAAATCAAATAAGATTGTCCTTTTACCTTCCATTTAAATCACCTAATTTTTAAGTTTCTCCTTCATCTTATTAATTCTCTCAGTATGTTCTTGGTCTTTAAAACATTCTTTAAAGGATTTAGTTTCAAATTCTTTACCTTTATCACAGCCATGTGAATAACCATAATTAATTGCTTTTTTAATCATGCCAACTGCTCTAGAGGATTGTTTTGTAATCCGTTTTGCCATACTTTTAGTTTCCCTCAATAGATCGCGTGGAGTAACTAACTTATTTACCAAGCCTATTTCAAAAGCCTCTTCAGCATCAATAATATTACCGGTAAACAGTAGTTCTTTGGCTCTACCGATCCCTAAAATTCTCGGTAATCTTTGGGTACCAGAAAAACCAGGGATTAAGCCAAGACTTACTTCCGGCTGTCCAAAGCGAGCTCTCGTACTGGCAATACGTAGATCACAGGCTAAGGTAAGTTCCATACCTCCACCTAAAGCATGTCCATTTACCGCTGCTAAAACCACTTTCTCTGTCTCTTCAATTAAATCACAAATGGCTTTCCCTTTTTGAGCAATACCTTCCGCCGTTTCATAAGATAATTCTTCTAGTAAGTTTAAGTCAGCTCCCACAGTAAACGATTTTTCGCCGCGTCCAGTAAGAATAACGGCTTTAATATCTTCATCATTAAATAAGTCTTCAATCGTTTCATAAAATTGGTCTAACATTTTCTCATTATAGGCATTAAGTACTTCAGGCCTTGATAAGAATACAGTGGCCAGGGGAGGTGCATAATCGACCTCCACATAATTTTTATTCATGGTATACCTCCTTGTAATTTGGCGGTGCCTTTCTTATTTATAATCTAAAGCCGCTTTTACAAATCCTTTAAAGAGAGGATGCGGCCTATTTGGTCTTGATTTAAATTCAGGATGAAACTGGGTTCCCACAAACCAGGGGTGATCCTTAACTTCCACAATTTCAACTAATTTTTCATCAGGTGAGATACCTGCCATTTGCATTCCACTGTTTTTTAATTCATTTCGATACTGATTATTTAACTCATAACGGTGGCGGTGCCTTTCATATATGATTTCTTCATTATATAAGTCTTTACTATCGGTATCGGGTGTCAAGCGACAGGGATAAATACCCAAGCGCATTGTACCACCCATATCTTCTATATCTTTTTGCTCCGGCATTAAATCAATAACGGGATAAGATGTATCAGGATTAAATTCAGAGCTGTTAGCACCCTTTAGGTCCAATATATTACGGGCATATTCAATAACTGCACACTGCATGCCTAAACAGATCCCAAAGTATGGTATTTTATTTTCACGGGCATAAGTTATTGCATTAATCTTACCTTCTATACCGCGCTGTCCGAAACCACCGGGTACCAGGATTCCTTGTACATTTTTAAAGTATTGGGCTAGATCTTCTTGTTCTTCTAAATCTTCCGAATAAACATACTTAATTTCAACTTCACTATCATTAACCACTCCTGCATGGCTTAAGGCTTCACTGATACTGATATAGGCATCGGGAAGTTCAACATATTTGCCAACAATAGCTATTGTAATTTTTTTACTTAACTTTTTCATTGCTTTGACCATATTTTTCCATTCATCTAAATCAGGTTTTTGTACCTTCTCTTCAATTTCAAGTTTTTTTATTACAATCTCAGCTAAACCTTCTCTTTCCAGCATTAAAGGAACTTCATATATATGTTCTGCATCTACTACCTGAATTACAGCTCCTTTTTCAATATCACCAAAAAGAGAAATTTTATCTTTAACTTCTTTTGTTAAGGGACGGTCAGAACGACAAATCAAGGAATCAGGCTGAATACCAATACCCCTTAATTCTTTTAAACTGTGTTGAGTCGGTTTGGTTTTTAGTTCGCCGGCTGTCTTTACATAAGGAACCAGGGTACAGTGTAAATAAAATACTCTATTTTTACCTAAATCTCCTTTTAACTGTCTGATTGCCTCCATAAAAGGCTGGCTTTCAATATCTCCAACCGTACCACCGATCTCTGTAATTACTACATCTGCATCTGTCTCTTTACCAACTCTGGTTATTCTTTCCTTGATTTCATCTGTGATATGAGGGATCACCTGAACGGTTGCTCCCAGGTAATCACCTCTTCTTTCTTTTTTAATAACCGAACCATAAATTTGACCGGTAGTAACATTATTATTACTGGTTAAATCTTCATCTATAAATCTTTCATAATGGCCTAAATCAAGGTCTGTTTCAGCTCCATCTCTGGTCACAAAGACTTCTCCGTGCTGGTAGGGACTCATTGTACCGGGGTCCACATTTATGTACGGATCAAACTTTTGAATACTCACATTTAATCCCCGGCTTTTTAAAAGTCTACCGAGTGAGGCCGCTGTAATACCCTTGCCCAGGGCAGAAACAACTCCTCCTGTTACGAAAATATATCTTGTCACAGTTGACAACTCCTTTCAAAAATTTTCTCTACATCTGATCTGGTGCTTCAATACCTAGTACATTAAATAAATTCTTTAATACCCGTTGGAGTGAAACTACCAGTTTTAATCTTGCTTTACTTAACTTTTTATCACTTGTAATTACCTGTCTTTTATTATAGAAGATATGGAAAGCATTCGCTAAATCATAAGCATAATTAGCTAAAATATGGGGCTGCCTGCTTTCCGCACTATCCTTAATTACTTCCGGATAACGGGCCATTAACTTTATGAGGTCAATTTCTTCTTCTGAATCTAATAACTCATAATCTACATTTTCTAAATCTATATCTTCAGCATTTTCTAAAATGCTGTGGATACGAGCATGAGCATACTGAATGTAATAAACCGGGTTATTACTAGACTGTTCTTTGGCAAGTTCTAAATCAAAGTCAAAGTGGCTGTCCGAGCTGCGCATGATATAAAAGTAGCGGGCAGCATCCTTACCAACCTCATCAATGACATCGGTCATGGTCACAAATTCACCGGCCCTTTTTGACATCGGTATTTTTTCGCCATCACGCATTAGATTAACTAACTGCACAATTATTATCTCTAAAATATCTTTAGGATAACCAAGGGCCTGTATAGAAGCTTTAACCCGGTTAATATAACCATGGTGGTCAGCGCCCCAGACATTAATTAATTTATCATAACCCCGTTCAATTTTATCTAAATGGTAAGCAATATCTGCTGCTAAATAAGTTAATGAACCATCCGATTTAATAATAACACGGTCTTTATCATCGGAAAATTCGGTTGATTTTAACCATAAAGCACCTTCTTTTTCATAAGTATATCCTTTTTCTTTTAAGATATTGATCGCCTCTTCAATATCTCCGTCGTGTAATGTACTTTCATAAAACCAGTTATCAAACTTAATTCCAAAGTATTCGAGATCTTCTTCAATCTTGGTTTTTAAACTTTCAAAAGCAAACTCTTTACAAATATTAAGCTGCTTATCTTCATCTTTAGCTAAAAGTTCTTCACCATATTTTTCTTTAAGTTGACGCGCAATATCTATTAGGTACTTACCATGGTAAGCATTTTGGGGTAAGTCAACATCAATATCAAAAAGTTGTTTATACCTAATTAAAGTTGATTTAGCTAAGATATCAATTTGATTACCAGCATCATTAAAATAGTATTCTCGATCTACATTATAGCCAGCTGCTTCCATGATATTAGCTGTCATATCACCTACAACCGCACCCCGGCTGTGACCCACATGCAGAGGTCCCGTAGGGTTAGCACTAACAAATTCAATTAGTACTTTTTTCTGTTGTCCAAACTCTACTTTCCCGTAATCTTCTTGTAATTGATCGATTAAATCAATTGTTTCATAAAGCCATTTGTCTTTTAAATCAAAGTTAATAAAGCCAGGACCAGCTACTGAAATATCTTCTATTAAATCACTCTCTATATTTTCTTTAAGTAAGTCGGCTATCTGGCGAGGGGCTCTTTTGAAGTGTTTAGCCATAACCATGGCGATATTAGTCGCATAATCACCATGTTCTTTTTCTCTCGGCACCTCTACTTTAATGGCCGGGATCTTTTCTAATTGAATTCCTTCTTGTTCTAAGGTTTCAACTAAACCTTCTTGAATTGCTTCTATTAACTCATTTTCTACATTATCAATAATGTTTTTCTTCATAATATCTGTCACTCCTTATCAATAAAACTATATTTAATATTTAGTTGATTACTTGTAAAAACTTCCCCGTGCTGCAGTAAGTCATAATTAATATTTATTTCGCCTCTTTGGGGGCTCGTTTCTATATGAAGTTTTTTGGTATCTGTAGTAAACCTCATTTTATGATTACCTAAATTATATAAAAAATTACATTTTTCTTTTACATCAAAGACCTGTCTCATTTCCTTAGGTTGGGCTCTTTTCAATAAAATCCTATTGTTTTTTTCATTCAGACGCACAATGGTCTTAACATCTTCTAACCCTCTATTTGTCTCATTATAGATTAAATAATGTTTGCCATTTTTATACTTATATTCCCCTTTACCTTGATAACTTATTTCATCTTTTTGACCATCAGGAAATTTTTGTTTGTTATTAACTTTAATCTTTACTTTTTTCATCATATCATACCCCAACTGTTTTTATAATTCCAAAAAAGCCACAGTTTCCACTGTGGCATTTATGTAGATAATTATAGTTTTAAAGCCTTACCAAACTTTACGGCTTCTTTTCTATTTTTAATTGTCCTGAAATCTTTAACGATACATCCTAATCTTTCCAGTTCGCCCATGACTAACTTCAAAGCTTTATTGGTTGCGAAAAAGCGGGGGGTTACAAATGCCATTGCATCTTGGCCACCCGTTCTCTTACATTCCTGTAGAAACCTCGGTAAATCTGAAGGGATCTTACCCCGGAATATTCCCTTGGTTGGTGCTCCGGCAATTACAAGGTCATATGGGAAAAAGGAGATAGGTTTCCCTGTGTTTTCAGTATCCTGAAGATCGACCTTGTAGCCATTTTGTTTGGCACCTTCAGCAATTCCCTCAGCAATATCCTTTGTATCTCCTTCTTTTGAATAAATAATAAGGACTTTTTGCAAAATACCACCCCTCAGAAAATTTGTGAACTTGTACTGAATATTACTCACAAGAATTATATCATAACTAATAAATATTTTCACTAAATATAGTAAATTTTTCTGGGGTAAAATAAAAAAAAGCAGGGAAATCCCTGCTGATTTTTATAAAATATTATATTATCTTAAACCTAGTTTGGAAGCCAACTTGTTTTTAGGAGCATATCCGATAACTCTATCTTTTTCTCTACCGTCTTCAAAGATTATTAGAGTTGGGATACTCATCACATCATATCTAGAAGCTGTTGACTGATTTTCATCAACATTCAGTTTGGCCACTTTAATATCATCAGAATATTCTCTAGCAAGCTTTTCAACAACTGGAGCTACCATTTTACAGGGAGCACACCAGTCAGCCCAAAAGTCTACTAAAACTGGTACATCTGATCTCAAAACTTCTTTTCTAAAGTTTCCATCATTTACTTCTATTGGTTTTTTGCTCATCTTATTAGAAACCTCCTTAAAAATTATAATGAAATTAAATAATAATTACTAAATAGCTGTTTTAATTTTATCTAAAATGGTTTTAGCAGGTACTGCACCAACTTGTTCTGCTTTACCACTATTTATAACTGTCTTGGGCACACCTGAAACTTCATATTTACTTGATAAATCAGGAAATTCTATTGCTTCAACCATTTCACCTTTAATCTTAGGATTGTGCATTGCCATTTCATGAGCTACTTTTACCGCTCTTGGGCAATAAGGACAGGTTGGTGTAATGAATACCTGTAATAGTATATCATCTTCAATATTTTTTAATTCTTCAATAACATCTTCAGAAAGCTCAGTTTGACCATTAGACATACTTACAATACCTTCAATCAATGTATTAAATTCATGACCACTTGGAATTCCATAAAAATGTACACCAGAGTCATTACCTTCTTTATCTGTAAATAGGATGGCTGGAACTCTATCTATCCCATACTTTTCAGTATTACCATTACCTAGTTTATTTTTCTCTAGGTTAATCTTGTCAGATAAATCTTTAAGTTCATTTAATATCTCTTCAGTGTCATCACAATATTGACATTCTTCATCGTCAGATGTAAAGAATTGAATAAACACTTCGTCTTCCATTTTTCCATCAAATAGTTCTCTGATCTGTTGTTGTTCATCTTCGTTAATTTTAGGCACTAAGACCACTCCTTTTAGGTAATTTGCATATTTCAACTTTCGACATATACTATTATACTAGAATCTCAGAAAAATAAAGTTAAATATTTTACAATTAATCAATTAGTCTTATATAATCCTAGATAATTGCTGATATTATAAATATCATAGATATATTATTTTTCTATATAAAATAAAAATGGGCCACCTCCTTGAGAAATATTCTCAAGAAGTTGACCCACCTTAAAATCATACCCTATTTATATCTTTAATTTATTTGCCTTTGCCTTTGCCTTTGCCTTTACCTTTTGAATTTCCTTTATTGCCATTATCTTTTCCTTTATCTTTTTTCTCTTTTGCTTTTTCTTTTGCCTCAACTGTTTTTTTATTTTGTTCCTGAGTTTGAGTTGTCATCTGTACTTCCTCTTCATCTTCTAAAGTATCTTGCTCCTGGTCTTGTTCCTGTTCTGGTTCTTCCTCTTCATCTCTAACATTATTTTCATCTAAGAAAGCATGAATTTTTTTAGATAGACCTTGACCCCTTTTTTCTTTCCATTCCTCTGTTAACTTATATTCTTTAATTAAGGCAGATAATTCTTGACCGATACCATCTTCTTCCTCTGTTTCTTCAGGTTCTTCAACATCTTCTATTGCATCTTCTTCTAAATCTTCTAATACTTCTAAAATATCTTCTTTAGTTATTTCATCATAGTTTTCATAAGCATCTTCTAGAGCAGATTCTACCGCAGCCTTTTCATCCTCAGATAAATCCAAATCATAATCCTCAAAATTAATACCTTCAATTTGTGCAAATATAGTTGGAACCATAACTAAAACCATAACCAGTGTTAATGCAATAATTGAAAATCTCTTTTTTAACATGATTTTCCTCCTTTTGTAGTTAAAAAGTCTAGAAATATATTAAAAACAACTAATTGTTACTTCCCAGGGCACATAATATTTGCTTATAAAAATAAAAAAGCCTATTGCTTATAATAGCCATAGACTCAAATTATGGTAACCTGGCGGTCTTTTAAAGACCCATGGCTTTGCGTCCTAATCTCACGATTAGTTTGCCTTTAACATTTCATATATGAAATTTTAAAATCCTTTCACCTAGTCAAAATATACCATAAATAAAGATAAATATCAATATAAATTTACTAAGAATTAATAGCCTGTTTTTCTTAATTTTAATATTTTTTACTTAAATTAACTATTTTGGTTTTCATTCATTGCAACTGGATCATATTTTTTAATCTCATTATTTTCAACAATGGCTAACTGACCCTGGATTAAGTTTATTTCCTGTAAGGTTGTTTTTTCAGTAAGGGTAACTTCTCCTTGTTGCACTGAAATTAGTGTTCTATATTTGTTAACTTCCACATTCAATAAGACATGTGTACCATTAATAATACTATTGGGAGTTGTAACTTCAATATTAAATTCCTGTTCAGGATTAATATTGGAATTTATAATTACTTTACCCTTCTGTACTGAAAGGTTTTGGACTTGAGTTGATATTGACTCTGCAATCTTTAATATAGATTTTTCCTTTAATTCCACTATATTATTTGACCCCAAATTTAAGGTGAGTATACTATCGGGAGCAGTTTTAAGTGTTTCACCCTCTTTGATATTAGCATTATCTAAAAGTCTGGTCCAAACTTGTACTTTAAAAAATTCAAAAAAGCCCTGATCTGTTTTACGATAACTGATACCCTTTAAATTGTTGATTTCTATATTAAGCTCTTCATTCTTTTCTTGTGCAAAAGTTGTAGGAAAAGTGGTTAAAAGTAATAGGGAGATTAAGAAAACAACTATGGCTTTTTTCATTTACTATTCCCCCTTAGAGAAGCTCTTAAACTCCTTTAAACTGTATACCACAAATGATCTTTTTACACCTTCGATTTCAACTTCTTTATATTTCCATTCCAGCTTTTTGTAAATATCTGAAAGACCATAATAGGTGTTTTCCCCAATTAATATCTCATAAGGCTCTGTTACTTCTACCAGTTCAGTTGTATTATGCACTATATTACCAATAGCCTTAAAGTCCATTCTTTCTTTTGAACCGATATCACCTAAAATCACTTTTCCTGAATCTAAAGCAATCGATGGTTTTAATTCAATATTTTCTTTTTCAATATAGTTCATAATCTCAATAGCGGCTTTGACAGCTCTATTACGGTGATTCTCCTGTTCAAAACCCTTATTCCAGTAAGCAAGCATTCCATCCCCTAAATATTTATCTATAACTCCATCATATTTAAAAATAATCTTAGCAATGTTTCTATAATAATGGTTTAAATCTTCTACAACTTTCTGAGGGGTATTCATCTCAGAATACCAGTTAAAGTTGTTAAACTCAAAAAACATCATCGTAACAGGTGTTTTATCGCCTTCATCTTTAAAAAGTTCAGGATTTTGGACAATTTTATTTAAAAGAAAATCAGAAAAGTAAGGCTTTAACTTATTGATTATTTCATATTTACGTTTGCGGTTAAATTCATACCAAGTAATAATACTTATAAAATATAGTACAACTAAACCCACTAAGTATATTGATATTTCAGTGAAAAAATAAAACTGTATAGTTAAAAAATAGTTAAGTGATATTATTATTGCTGAAATAAGTGTAAAGACAGCTAATGAACGTAAGGGATGCATTTTTTCAAAAAGATAAAATACTAACCATAAGATTACAAAAGCAATTAATATATTTCTACCTCTTTCATTTACTTCTATGTAATCTTGATGCAGATAGTTGCTTGTCATTTGAGATAGGATCTCAACTCGGCTAACAGTTTTATTTTTATTAAAAATTGAATGAAATTGATTGCTCTGCTCTCCTTCTATAACACCTAATAAAACAATTTTATCTTTAATAAGTTCTGGATTATAGTCATCATTTAGATAATGTTGAAGTGGTATCTGAGGTAAACTATCACTTGGTCCTATGTAATTAATATAATATCTGCCTTCAGTTATGGTAATTTCTTCTTCTAAAGCCAATTCAGCAGTCCTACGTGCTAATGGTATGTAGGAAGTATTATTGTCAATAAATAAAGGGGGTAAATTTCTAATAAGGCCATCTTCATCTTTGATAAAGTTAGTATGGCCGAGCTTAACTAAATTTTTAAAAGAAGAAAGCGGTGCTTTTAATTGCTCAACCACATAGTCTGCTTCTTTACCTTCCTCAGCCTGACTGTAATCAATACGGACCGGCATTACAATATTTTTATTATCTCTTAACCGATCAATCATCAAACTATCTGCCTGAGCAGACTGAGCTTCTTCAAAAAGAAGGTCAAAGCTAATCATTTTGGCTCCATCGTTACTCAGTTTTTCAATAGCATCTACAAAATATTTTCTATCAATTGGTGTCCCGCCTAATTTTTGATAGGTAAGGTTATTTATGCTAATTATTGTTACTTGCCTTTCCTCTTTTTGAGAAGAGAATATGTACTCCAGCTTTTGATAATTATCATAAATAAAGTTATCTATTAAACTGTAATTATTATAATAATAGCCAACTAAAAGGGCTATGATGATTAGTGTATAAGCTATTAATTTTTTGGTACTAAAACTGTATTTAGTCATTAGAAATCCCCCTGAATATTAGGAAGGGAGGCAAAAAGCCTCCCTTTATTTTTTGTTATTTTTCCAGGAATGTTAGATAAGCAAGATAAGTGTTATAAACATCTATTTTAGCTACTACTTCATATGGGGAGTGCATAGATAAAACAGCTGGACCTGCATCTAATACATCCATATTGTAATTAGCAAGGAACTGAGCAATAGTTCCTCCTCCACCTTCATCAACTTTACCTAGTTCAGCAACCTGCCAAATAACGCCTGCCTTATTAAGCATAGAACGTACCTTTGCCATAAACTCAGCAGTGGCTTCTGAGGAGCCGGCTTTACCACGTGCTCCTGTATACTTAGTTAAAACAATTCCCTTATTTAAAAAGGCAGCATTTCTTTTATCAAATACATCTGCAAAGTTGGAATCAAAAGCAGCATTTACATCTCCAGAAAGTGAACTAGAGTTTTCTAAAATCTCTCTTAAGTCAAGGTCACTATAACTATCATAATAGCGGCTAGACATTTCTGCTACAAAGTTTTCAAAAAATCTTGACTGCATACCAGTTGCACCCATACTTCCTATTTCTTCTTTATCAACTAATAGGGTCACAGCCGTATATTCTGGTACATTAATGTCAAGTAAGGCCCTTAAACCAGTATAGCTGCAGACTCGATCATCATGTCCATAGCCACCTAATAATGCTCTATCAAAACCAACATCTCTTACGCCATCTGCGGGAACAATCTGTAAGTCGGCACTTACCAGATCTTCACCGGTGACATCATATTCTTCTTCTAGATGTTTTAAAATGGCAGATTTTATTTTATCATTACCATTTTCCTCTTCTTCATCTTCATTTAAAGGAATACTTCCTACTACTAAGTTAAGATGTTGAGCATTAATGGCCTCTTTCATCTTCTTTTCCATCTGCTTTTTACCTAAATGAGGTAAAATATCACTTATATAAAATACAGGATCATCTTCTTTTTCACCGATACTTATTTCTATTTTGCTACCATCTTCTTTAACTACCATTCCCCTTAAAGCTAAAGGGATTGTAACCCATTGGAACTTTTTAATACCTCCGTAATAATGAGTTCCAAGATAAGCTAAGCCACCTTCTTCATATAATGGATTAGGTTTTAAATCAATACGGGGTGAATCCATATGACCGGCTACAATCCTTAAACCTTCTTTTAATTCTTTCTTACCAATAACTGCCGCTATTAACTGTCTACCGCGGTTTACCCCATATACTTTATCTCCTTCTTCTAAAGAGTCTAATTCATTAATCTCTTTAAACCCTTCTTCTTTTAAAAGTTTAACAGTACTTGCTGTAAACTCTCTTTCTGTCTTGTTTTCTTCGAGAAACTGTCCATATTCTTTGTTAAATTCAAATACTTCTTCTTTTTCAACATCTTCCATTTCTAACCAAGCATTTTTAGCTTGATAGCTCTTATCGTTTTTAGACATATATATTTTCCTCCTATCAATTGTTAAAGACTTAAATTAATTATAACTTACTAATAAGTATAATTCAATTAACTTTTCAAAGCTGTTATCTAAATTATTGATACTTAGATAACTATATGGTAAAATATATTTAAATATTCAAATATATAGAGATAAAGTGGGTGAATTTAATGACAGGTGATTTATCTTTTGCGATTGCTTTTTCAGCTGGACTTTTATCATTTTTATCTCCTTGTGTTTTACCTTTAATACCTTCTTATTTAGCTTTTCTTTTGGGAGATTACAGTGATCAAAAAAAGGATGATAAACAGTATTCTATATTACCAGCTTTGCTTTTCATTGCTGGATTTACAATAATATTTATCCTTCTAGGTCTATCTGCCACCTTTTTAGGTAGATTTCTAATGAAAAATCAGGCAATTATAAGAAAAATCAGTGGGGTTGTCATCATAATATTTGGACTTCATATCAGTGGGATAATTAAATTAAAGTGGCTTTATTATGAGAAAAAACTCAATATTACCAAAAAATCTAATAAATATTTACAATCTTTTATTTTAGGAGTGGGAATAGCTTTAGCCTGGACGCCCTGTATCGGACCGATCCTTTCTTCTATTTTAATTTTAGCAGGTAACAGTCAAAACTTAATGACGGGAGGTTTCCTATTATTAATTTACTCCTTTGGATTTGCCCTACCCTTTTTAATTACTGCCTTAGCAGCTAAAAAGGTTTTACCCGCTATTAAAAAAATGAATAAATACTTAAACTATATAAATATGGTCAGTGGGGCATTAATCATAATCCTGGGAATTTTAGTTTTCACCAATAATCTAAATATAATTGGTTTTTAGGAGGAATAAAAAATGATTTTAAGAAAAAATAGAACTTTAATAGTGTTTTTAACTTTAGTTTTAATTGCAGCTGGTACCCTACTTTTTAACTATGAACTACAGGCAGCTTCTGATGAAGATGTCAAAGTAGGTGCTCAGGTAGGTATGAAAGCCCCTGACTTTACGTTAGGAAATATGAGTGACAATGAAATAACTCTTTACGACTTTCAAGGTCAAAAAGTCTTTTTAAACTTCTGGGCTAGTTGGTGTCCACCCTGTAAAGCTGAGATGCCGGCTATTCAGAAACTTTATAAAAATAATGAAGAAATAAGGGTCTTGACTGTTAATGTCCAGGAAAACAAAGATAAAGTTTTTGATTATCTAATGAAAAATAATTATTCATTTACCACATTACTTGATAAAAGCGGTTCAGTTAGTTCTGCTAAATATCTAGTACGTGGTATACCGACCACTTTTGTCTTAGATGAAAATAGCATCATTCAAAGTAGGCACAGCGGAGCATTAACCTATGAACAAATGCTAGGCTTAATAAGTGAATAGCATTTAAATAAAGTGACCTAAAAATTCGGGTCACTTTATTTTTTGCTTATTTATTTAATTTTTTCTCTGCTACCATACCTAATACTGCTACTGGATCTTTAGGAGTAGAATAAGGTGGAGCATAAGCTAAATCAATTTGGAATAAATCTTCAGCTCTAAGTTCACTATAGATTGCTGTTGATATTACATCAATTCTTTTATCTACCTTACTTTCTCCTTCTATTTGAGCTCCCAATATCCGGTGAGTATTTTTATCAAATACCCCTCTGATCTTCATCTTTTTAAAATTAGGAAAATAATGAGCATGGTTCGCACCAGTTATCGTAACTACAACTGGATCATAACCACTTTCAGCTGCCTCGTTTTCATCAATACCTGTTTTAGCAACTGTATAATCAAATATTTTGGTTATGGCAGTTTGGAATACACCAAGGTGATGGTTTTCGCCATCAGCAGCATTCTCTCCGGCAATTCTACCCTGCTTATTGGCAGTTGAGCCCATTGGTACCCAGACTCTTTCATCAGTAAGCAAATTAATAGTTTCTGCACAGTCACCGGCTGCATAAATATCTTTAACATTAGTTTCCATTCTTTCATTTATCTCAATTGCCCCTGTTTTACCAATAGCAATACCGGCTTGTTTAGCTAAACTAACCTCTGGTTTAATACCTAAAGATAATAAAACAAAATCAGCTTCAATTTTTTGTCCGGAACTAGTAATCACCTGTTCAACAGAGTCTTCTCCTTTAAAGGAGTTTACTCCATCCCCTAATACGAGATTTACACCCTGTTCTCTTAAATGATTATCAACATATTTTGTAATATCTTCACTAAAGGGTGGTAATATTTTATCCTGTAACTCTACAACGGTAACTTCTTTATCTAATTCTGCAAACGATTCGGCCATTTCAAGACCAATTAAACCGGCCCCTACAATAGTTACTTTTTCAACACCTGTCATTTTCTCTTTTATTTGATCTGCATCTTTTACAGAACGCAGAGGTTGAATATTATCTAAATCAATACCTTCAATAGGTGGTACGATTGGTTTTGCACCAGTAGTTATAATTAATTTATCATATTCATAAGTACCTTTTGTATCATTTTCTAAATCTTTATAGGTTATTACTTTATTATCTTTATCAATATTTGTTACCTCATGTCTTATCTTTACTTCAACTCCGTATTTTTCTGAAAATTCTTGTGGTGTATTTAATACTACTTTACCTCTAGATTTAGTTACTTCTGAAATGTAGTAGGGCAGTCCACAACCTGCATACGAAATATCTTCCCCTTTTTCAAATAAAACAATCTCTGCATCTTCATTAGTCCTGCTTGCTTTAGCTGCAGCACTTGTACCAGCTGCTACACCTCCAACAACTGCTATTTTCATTTTTTACCAACTCCTTTTTTAGCAAAATTACCTTTAATTGTTTCAATTAAGGTATCATTTACTGATACTCCGCCGGGATTAACAAGTGCATATTGATTTTCTAATGTCTTTTTAAGGTCGGTATTAACATAACCAGTCGGCAGTGGGCAGTCCATGCCGCTATCTAAAAATCTAAAGTGTCGTTGAGCAAGTTCATAAGCACTTATTGCTTTAAAAGCACAACTGGTCTTAGCACCATCACATAAAATTCCGCCGGAGTCACTAAATAAGTTGTTTATACCATCTTCAATCATCTCATTTTTATCTACCAAATACAGTAAACCAGCTAACATTCCGGGAGCTGCTGCTGTGAAAAGTCCACATAAAGTAGACAGTTTTCCCATCTTTGTTTTTATAAAATAGGCTAAAAGATGTGCCAGCAAAGTAGCTTTAAAGATCTTTGTTTCTTCTTTTTTTATTTCTTTACCCGATAAATAAGTGCCTAAGGTAATAAAAATACCCTGATTACCACTACCGGAAGAAGTTAAAGCGGGTAGTGGTGCTCCGCCCATTCTGGCATCAACAGCCGCCGCTATCTCAGCTGCCGAATTTCTAATAAAATCATCACCGGCTACTGTTTTATATGTTCTACCTACTCCACAGCCTTCCTCCTTCATACCAGCTTTTGCTAACTCTTGATTTATATTTAAACCCTGTATTAAATATTCCTCAATTGAACTATCATATTGGCTATCTACTAAATCAATAATTTCGGTAACATTCATCTTTTCAATTTCATTTTTTAGATTTAATTCTATATTTTTCTCATCATTATTATTTTTATTCTGATATTTTATTTCACCATCAACAGCTATTTCTGTTAAATTAGTATGATCATCTTCAATCTTTGTTTTAACTATATTATCAGCCTGTAATTCAGTCTTAATCAATAAATCTCTTTGACCCTTGATTACCTTTAACTCAACTAAGTCTATAATAAAGTCCGCCTTATCAATGGTTTCTTCTTTTAAGCCATTTAATAAAGTAAGTTTTTTGTCCGCTGAATCCTCTATAAAAATACCGAGGGCTGCTGCTAAACGATTACCACCATATCGGTTAGTGCCCGGAATACCGGTTCTCATCCCATTTTTATATACATAACCATCCATCTCTACGACAATCTTTTTTAAGTCCCCTTTTAAAAAATCTGCTGCTCTAGCTACAGAATAAGCTACTGCTGCAGGTTCAGTGCAGCCGTTAGCCAGACCTATTTCCTGATCGATAAACTTTTGCAGTAATTTCATATATTTTATTCGCCCTCCTATATTCTCTTTTCTTAATAATCTTTATTCTTGATTAAATTAGCAAAATCCTTTAATCTAAAATATATAGAAAGTAAATATATTTAATCAATAATGCCTGGAGGTTGATATCAATGTTAGAATGGTTAGAAGGTTTTAATCCTGTAACTCAGGCTCTTTTTGCAACCTTATTTACCTGGTTTTTAACTGCTTCTGGAGCAGGATTAGTCTTCTTTTTTACTGATGTAAAAAGAAAAGTACTCGACGCTATGTTAGGTTTTGCTGCAGGAGTAATGATTGCTGCTAGCTACTGGTCACTACTAGCACCTGCTATTGAAATGGCCGAAAACCAAGGCTATACCCCCTGGGTACCAGCAGTCTTTGGATTTTTATTAGGGGGAGCTTTCTTATATCTTGTCGATAAAACTCTGCCTCATCTCCATTTAGGTTTAAAAGTAGATGAAGCAGAGGGTATTCATACCACCTGGCAGAGAAGTATATTATTAGTTTTAGCAATAACATTACACAATATACCGGAAGGTTTAGCAGTCGGAGTTGCCTTTGGAGCCGCTTCATTTGGCCTACCTTCTGCTTCTATTGCAGGCGCAGCCGCTTTAGCACTTGGTATCGGTATTCAAAACTTTCCAGAAGGTACCGCTGTATCTGTACCTTTAAAAAGAGAAGGATTTTCTGCTCTAAAAAGTTTTAACTATGGACAACTCTCCGGTGTAGTTGAACCGCTAGCAGGTGTAATTGGTGCCTGGGCAGTTTTAAGTATGAGACCACTCTTGCCTTATGCACTTTCTTTTGCAGCCGGTGCCATGATTTATGTTGTGATTGAAGAATTAATCCCGGAATCTCAATCTGAAGGTACTGACATTGCCACTTTAGGTGCAATGGTTGGGTTTTCAATCATGATGCTTTTAGATGTTGCACTTGGTTAAATGCTATTTGTTTAAGTTGTAGAAAAAGCACCTGGTTAAAAAACCAGGTGCTTTAATCTTTATCCTCTTTATTTAATATAAATATTACTGATTCTCACCAGGTCCACCTTTTAAGTTCATTGGTTTTAAGCTGGGATCAAATTCTTTTTTCCTATCGATAACTTCTTGCGCTATCTTGAGAAATTCTTGACTTACATCATCATCACTATCTTTTTTAACAACTGGATTACCTTCATCTCCACCTTCTCTGACATGGGTCATTAGAGGTAATTGTCCTAATAGATCAACATCTAATAAATCAGCAAGTTCTTTACCTCCCCCTTGACCAAAGATATATTCTTTGTTGCCACATTCAGAACATTCATAGTAAGCCATATTTTCAATAATACCTAATATATCTGAATCCATCTTTTCAGCCATATGTCCAACCCTACCGGCTACATTTGTTGCTGTAATTTGAGGTGTAGTTACAATTAAAGTTCTAGCATGAGGCAGTTTCTGCATAATATTTAGACTCATATCTCCTGTACCAGGAGGTAGGTCAAGTAAGAGATAATCTAAATCTCCCCAGATCACATCTTTAAAGAACTGCTGTAAAGCACCTAATAGTAAGGGGCTTCTCCAGATTACCGGATTTTGTTCATGTACAAAAGAACCCATTGATATTACTTTAACACCCATTTTTTCAGCCGGGTGGATTAATTCAGATTCCTGTTCAACTTTTACCTGTTCTTCTAGACCGATAATACGTGGGATACTAAATCCATGTACATCTGCATCTATAATACCTACTTGTTTACCTTGTTTTTGTAAGGCAACAGCCAAATTAGCAGTAACGGTTGATTTACCGACTCCACCTTTACCACTTGCTATTGCTATTAATCCTTCACTTATTGTACCGTGTTCTAACTTAATTTTTCCTTCGCTAACTGTATACATTTTTAAAATCCTCCTTTTTATTCCATAATTTGCTCATATTTTTTACTTGTCAATCTATATAAAATAAAGATGATAATAAATATTAAGATCATAGTTACAACCGATTCATATATTGAATTAAAACCAATATTTAAGATAGTACCTACTGTAACCGCAGTTGCTACCATTACACCGGCTGATTTTAACATATTATTTAAGCCTAATTCCTTAAATAGAATAATAAAAGTGGCTACACATGGGAAGTACACAGTTAAGATTGTACTGGAAATTACAAGCTGTTTGACTGTTAAATCAAGTGGAGCTAACATTCCCATTGCTAAGTCTTTTCTTAAAAAACCCATGAGCAAAGCTGAAATTACTTCTTTCGGTAGTCCAAATAAGGTCGAAAAAGCTGGCCCTATAATCCGAGTCAAGAAAGCAAAAAAGCCCAAGGCGTAAAGTACATTAACTGCTAATACACCTAATAATACAAAAGGAATGGCCTCTTTTAAGAAATTAGTAATTCTCATCCACAACTTTTTAAATACTATATCCAGTAAGGGAAATCTTAAAGTCGGAATTTCAATTAACAAGTCACTGCTGTAACCTGGTAAAAAATAATTTAAGATAAGTCCGACAATAATCCAAACTATAAATAATGCAGCAAAAACATAGAATACATATATACCGCCAAAAGCACCTACTAGCCCTATAATCATAGCCGTTTGCGCCATACACGGAATGGAGATAGACATTAATGTACTGGCAATAAACTGCTCTCTTTTACTGTCTAAGTTACGGGCTGCCAGGGCAGCGGGTACATTACAGCCAAATCCTAAAATCATGGGAATTATTGAAAAACCATGTAAACCAACTTTATGCATAACATTATCTACCAAGACAGCTAAACGCGGCAGATAACCAGAATCTTCTAAAATACTTAATACAAAGTAAAAAGAAACTATATAAGGTAATACCGCTGCAAACGGTATGTAAATACCGGTAGTTAAAAGTCCAAATGATTGTTCAAAATCAATCTGACCATTTACTAATTGACCTATAAATAGATCATGTAAAAAAGATCCTTCAGTCAAAAATTGACTAATCTGCATTAAAAATCTTTGAAAAGGACCTGTAAAGAAAGGGTTTGCTATGTAATCTATCAACCCTTCTCCTATGAACCTTATCACCACAAAAGTTAAATACAAGACTAAAGCTGCAATCGGAATACCTGTCCAGGTTTTTAAAGTATATTCTTCCATTATTTCTTTAGTAGAGTGGTGTTTAGGCTCAATATGTTGTACATCATTAATTATATGTCCGATTTCAACCCATCTTTCTTCAGAAGATCTCTTTTTAAATTCTTTAACCTCACGATAATCTAAATAATCCAAAACCTGTTTGAGGCCATTACCCGTAGTTGCTACAGTCGGAATTACTGGGACTTTAAGTTCTTCCCGCAGTTTTTTAAGATCAATATTAATCCCCTTGTGATGGGTTTCATCCCACATATTTAGTAATACCACAACAGGGATATCCTGTTCTAATAACTGTAAGGTTAAATTAAGATTTCTCTCTAAATTTGTAGCATCAACAATATTAAATACTAAATCACCCTCTTTTAACATCTCAACGGCAACTTCTTCGGCCTTATTTGTAGGATCTAAAGTATAAGTACCGGGAGCATCGATCAATTCAACACTTTTACCTTGATGTTTAAATAAACCCTTTTTATATTCAACTGTGGTACCGGCATAGTTAGAAGAGGTTACACTGGTACCTGTAAGTCTCGAAAAAATTACACTTTTACCAACATTAGGATTACCCATTAAAATAACTTTCATCCTATTTACCAACCTTTACCAAGATCTTTTCTGCCATCCCGCGACCAATGGCAACTCGTGAACTATTTTCTATCTGGATAGTAATAGGACCCCTTAAAACCATATCACTTACTTTTTTTACATTTTTACCCTGTCTTATACCTAGGGAATCTAATTTTTTACGTAATCTTTCTCCACCTTTAAATTCATATACAGTTCCGCTTTCTCCAGCTTTCAAATTAGCCAAAGAAACAATTTGAGCTTTCACTATTACATCATCTCCTGAATCTATATTGATATTCATTCTCAATTTGGCACATATCTATCTTAACATAACTCACAGATTAGTGCAATAATATACATTCATCACGCCGATCAGTAAAAAAGGCAAATAACATTACAATTGATACTATAATAAAGGTTAAGGTATATCCTAAAAAGTTGATTAATACTCCCCCCAATAAAGGCAATATTATTATTAATATATTTAAACTATCTCTAATTCCTAAATAAACCGTTCTTTTTTCTTCGGGCGCAATATCTAATAAATAGGGTAAAAAGCCAATCTTTCTACCACTCATTACAAAACCTACCAAAAAGAATAGATATTTATAAATACCAGGGTTCATTCTGCCGGCTACTAAAGCTAATATCGGTATAATTCCGCCTAATAAAATACAGACCCGCACTACATAGCGAGCACCTTTTTTATCTCCTATATATCCCCAAAATAGATTAGAGGTAATCATACCAACAATTTGAAATAAGAGGAAGGTACCTACATATTCACTAGCTAAATTAAAAGTGTCTTTGGCATATACAATATAGAAAGGTAAGACCATCATACTAAAACTAGACATGTTTTCTATTAAAACAAATTTAAGAAATTTAGGATCGTTTCTTAAAAGATTAGGCACTCTTTTTAAAAACTTAATTAATTTTAACTTCTCTTCACTTACCACAGATGGTTCTTCATCTATCATCCAAAATGAGAAGGCTGCAATGATTAAACCAACAAAACCAATGAAAAGTAATATACTATAATTATTAGGAAAAGTATACTTGCCGGGACTAAAAATATATTTTACAATTAAGCCTCCCGAAAAAGCCATAATAGAGGCCACAAACTGTTTGGAAGCAAAAATCTTCTCCCGCTGGCCCTTAGTAGTTAATTTGCCGATAATTTCATTATATGATAGGGAAGCAAAACCACCGCTAATCGAAAACATAAAAATCCAAATAAAAAAGAAGATAATCACTATGCCGGGATTATCTTTACCATAATAATAGGTGGTTAAAGCCATACCTAAAAATGAAAAAGCCCTTAAATAAATACCGGTAATTAAAACTTTCTTTTTATATTTAATGTAACTTAAAAAATGACTAAATATTATATTAAATAAACGGGGTACTCCCAAAATCATTGAATAAAGGAGGCCGAAAATGATTTTCGAATCAATTAGTTCTGATATTAAGGAAGGTAGTACTGTATTTAAATCTATCATTGACATGGTAAGTGCTAGAAAAGCTCCATGCCATAAAAATATAAAGTAAACTTTTTTATTATTGACTTTGATAATAATTACCTCCTTTAGTTTTAATCATATGTATATTATCAAAGTATTATTTTAAATTCTGTAAAGTGATTACATAATACTTATTATTAAGTTAAATAAGTCTTCATATTTAATAATAAAAGCTTATTTATATTAAAAAAAGCTTAACCCAAAATAATTAAGGTTAAGCCTTCAACTAATCATATGAAATTTATACTAATAATTAACTTTTATTTTGAATATTAAATGCTTGATTATCAAGTAAGCCCATTAGGATAGCAGAATATGCAGTTGCTAAATCATTAAATATTACATGAACCCAAAAAGCAATTAAAATAGCAATTATTATCTTCTTATATTTATCATGTGCTTTACAAACATTCCTGGCTATTGTATAAAAAATCCAGCCAAAAAAGAATAATCCCCCTATAATACCCCAGCCGCTAATTATATTAAAATAATTATTATGAGGAGTTATAGCCTGTATTTTTTCACCAGGCACACGGTATTGAGGATAAACCGTTTCAAAATTACCAGGACCTACTCCAAAAAAGAAATGGTCTTTTATTAAATTTAAGGTTCCTTCATAAACTTTAATCCTCATATAATTACTACGATCATCTAATGAAAAAATAGAAAGAGCTCTTTTATAAAAACTATTGTTAGTAAATAAAGCAATACCAACTAAGGTAGTTATGATGGCAATCACTTTCCAGGACATTAAAATAGTTAAAAGAAAGCTGCCGGCCGCAGTTCCCACCATGGCTCCTCTTGAACTAGAAATAATTAAAGCACTAAGGTTTATAATTAAATAAATAAAATAAAAGAGCTTTTCCTTTTTACTTTTAACTACAATTAAAAGACCCAAAGCTCCAATAATACCAGCCTGAATTATTACACCAAGGCCGTTGTCTCCTATACCTAATATATCAGCCCTTCCCTGGCCCTTGATAATTACAAAACCATGATAAACAAATCTCCAGGAAAAATAACGGGCTAAAAAAGTAATAAGCCCTAAAATTGTTGTACCTCTGACCATATCTTTTATAAATACTTTCGGATTATCAATCATATATTTACCTAATATATATAGCCAGATAAAAACGAAGGGTATTAAAGCTGAAGAAAAAGCAAGTGATAGATCGTAAGCACCGCTTACACTTATAATACCCGTTATAAATAAACCAGCCCACATATATAAATTTATTTTATTCCATTTAGCATTTTTTAATCTTTTAAATCTAAGAGAAGAAAGTATTATTAAATTTAATAAATTAAAAGCTGGATGTATGTTCATTGTAAAACCAGTTATACGTTCCCATACTTTTGAAACTTTATCCATCTAATCACCTTTCTGCAAATAATCCAATACTCTTTTAGCTGTTTTATCAGCTGCACCTCTATCTCCCATTCTATTTTTACCAGCATTACTTCTCTTTTTATATTCTTCTTCATCTTCTAATAGTTCTAAAATTGCATAAGCTACTTTATTAAAATCTCTATCTACAAATTTTACACCTTCCCCGAGTAATCTCTTTTGATCAACTGCAAATTCATAAGTAAACTGTGCACCTGTACCCGGGAAAATAATAACAGGTTTACCCATACCGGCAGCCTGTTCATTAGCAGTGCCGGCCATACCCATAAAAAGTTTGGCTTGATCTAATACATCTCCAAAACCATTATAAATAATTGAAATTCTACTATTACCTTTTGGAGATTTTAACTGTAATTTAATATATTCGTCTTTTTTATCAATAATGTCCCAGCTTGTATTTTTTAACTTCTCCTTTAAAGAAGCAAGTGAAAAGTTGTTGGCCACAGCTGTTAAAAATTCGAATTGGTCGGTTGTTAAATCTTCTAAATTCTCAATTACATTTAAAAAATCTAACATATTGTCATAGGCTTCTTCCCTGCTACCGGGCAGGATACCTATCTTAATTTTATCATAATCAATATCAAATTTAATATTATTTATATTAAAGCAGTCCATCATTAAATTCCCATAAAATTCTGTGTTTATATTATGAGCTTTCAGATCATTTTTTGTCTTTTCATCCCGGGGTAAGACTAAATTCGCAAATTTTTTCATCAAATATCTCTCTATCTTATAATGCCCCTCAATATATTCTGATTTAGCAGTTGGGAAAAATATAATCTTGCCACCTTTAAAAATTCCAGTTAATAATAGTATATAAATATCTCCTACCACCACTGATAGTTCATCTTCTTTTCTGCTTTTAATTAAATCTCTGACCTGTTTATAAGTCTTACTTAACAAACCTGCTTTAAGGTCTTTTAAAAGATTAGTAAGACTATTACGTGCAAAACCACCACTTGGCAGTTTCACTTCTGGCCCTAAAATATTAACCGGTAAATCTTTAAATCGGTTACCTTCTCCCACAATAGGTAACACATCAATATTAAGGTCATCTTTTTTTGTTTTTTTGAATATTGTTTGTATTATTTGGGCTGTAATAATATCTTCTCCATGCCCATTACTTACAAACAATATACTTTTTTTATTTTCCATTTTTATCATCCCTGTGCAAATTGAGATTTATATAAATTATAATAATAACCTTCTTTTTGAATTAAATCTTCATGTTTGCCTTTTTCAACAATCTCTCCTTCTTCTAATACTATAATCTTATCAGCATTAATAACTGTTGATAATCGGTGTGCAATAACAAAGGTGGTCCTATCCTCAATTAATCTTTCTAAAGCTTCCTGAATTAAAGATTCTGATTTTAAATCTAAAGAGGAAGTTGCCTCATCTAATATTAAAATTTTATGGTCAGTTAATAAGGCTCTCGCAATAGATATTCTTTGTTTTTGTCCACCAGAAAGAGAAACTCCCCTTTCTCCTACTTCTGTATCATAGCCATCAGTAAAATCAGAAATAAACTGATGGGCATTAGCTTTTTTAGCGGCTTCAATTATCTCTTCTCTGGACTTATGATCTGCTCCATAAGCTATATTCTCAGCTATTGTTCCTTTAAAAAGAACAGTTTCTTGGGGCACAATACCGATTTGTTTGCGTAATGTATTAATTTTTACATCCTTTATATTAATATCATCTATTAAAATTTCTCCCTCATCAACATCATAAAAGCGAGGTATTAAATTAACTAAAGTTGTTTTTCCAGCTCCACTATGACCTACAAAAGCAACCATTTCACCGGGCTCAGCTTCTATATTAACATTTTTTAATACTTCGTCACTTTTTTTATAACTAAAACTTACATCTCTAAACTCCACATTCCCTTTTATAGGTGGCATCTCTATAGCATCTTCTTTTTCAACAACTTTTTCGTCTACATTTAAAAGATTAAAAATTCTTTCAGAAGCACCTACTGCCTTCTGCATTAGATTATAGCTTTTACTTAAAATATTTATTGGACTAATTAGAAGTCCGATATAACCGATGAAAGTTATTAATTCACCAGTTGTCATGGCTCCTCTTAGTACTTTGTGACCTCCATACCATAAAAAAGCAGCAGATCCTATAGCAATGATCAATTCTACAACCGGAGTAATTGTGGCTTCAACCTGTACTCCTTTTAAATTTTCTTCTAGGGTGCGATCATTTGCTCTAGAAAACTTTTGAATTTCTTTTTCTTCATTATTAAATGCTTTTACTATTCTGACTGCTGAAAGTGTTTCCTGTAAAATATTAGTAACATTACTCATTTCATTTTGAATCTTAGTACTTATCGATCTCATTTTAAAACCAAACTTACTTATTGCAAAAGAAATTAAGGGAATAACTATAAAGGAAACCATAGCTAACTTCCAGTCTATGTAAAGTAAAAATCCCACTATTCCGATAACCATTAGCGGTTGTAAAACAAGATTTGATAAACCTTGTGTTAAACTAGTCTGAATTACATTAACATCATTGGTTATTCTCGACATTAAATCACCAGTGCGCTGTCTCTCAAAAAAACTTAATGATAGTTTTTGTAGGTGTTGATAGATATCTTTTCTTAAATCAACAATAACATGCTGGCTTAAACCGGAAATTAAATATTTTTGGGTATAATTAAATACACCTTTAAAAAAATATAATAAGACAGCACCCGCTGCTATGTAATTTAATATTAATTCATTACCAGCAATAAGAACATCATCTATTAAAAATTTAAATAACCAGGGTATTAATAAACCTATTATCCCTACCAGGATTAGGCTTATAAATCCTCCAATTAATTTCCCCATATATGGTTTCATATATCTGAATAATTTTTTATAAGCTTTCAATTTCAATACCTCCAAAAGACATTATATAATATATCTGGAATAACCTCAATCGATTAATCTGTTAAATAATTTATATGATTGCATATTATAATAAAAAAAATCAAAACTGAGAATAAAATAATAATAAGACAGCCCAGCAAACTAGCTGCCTTAGTATTTTTAAATATTACAATTTAATTATTGTTAAGAATAAAATACAACTTAATTATTTTTGCTAAAAGTCCAGAATCTATTACCTCCAAAATTAACTACTATAGCAAAACCCATTGCGATAATTTCAGCAAACAATTCTGGCATTAGAAAACTTTCTACTAAAATTGATATTATAGTTAGCTTTAAACTTAAAGCAATAACATTTACTATAATGAATTTAACTAATACTCCCGCTGAATGTCGATGTCTAAATGTCCACCTCAAATTCCAAAAATAACTATTTATTAAACCAACTATATAACCTAAAGTACTGGCAATAATGTAGTATACTCCTAAAAATTCAAATAAAATATAAAATAAAACCAGAGAAACTAAAGTATTGGAGACACCTACAATTGAAAACTTAATGAATTTTATTAAATCATCTTTCCGCATCTTTTTCTTCCTCACTAAAACCATATTTGTCTTTAATTATATATTGAGGCCTGTTTTTAAGTTCAGTATAAATTCTTCCTATATATTCACCTAAAATCCCTAAAGTTAATAATATAATCCCACCTAAAAATAGATTAGATACCATTATAGAACTCCAGCCCTGAATAGTCTTTTCCGTAAAATATTTTAGATAAATGATTCTTAGAATATATATAAAACTGACACCTGAAATTAAAGTCCCAAATATAGTAGCTATTTTGAGCGGAAATGTAGAAAAAGAGGTGATTCCATCAAGAGAAAATTTAATCATTTTAGATAAGGAATAACCAGTTTCACCAGCATATCTTTCATCACGATTATATTCAACATAGGTCTGTTTAAAACCTACCCAGGTAACTAAACCCCTGATAAAGCGATTTTTTTCAGTCATATTATTTAATTGGGCAACAACTCTTTTACTAATTAATCGATAATCCCCGGTATCTAAGGGGATATCCACTTCAGAAATAAAATCTAATAACCTATAAAATACTTTAGCAGTTTTCTTTTTGAAAAAGCTTTCTCCTGCTCTACTTTTTCTTTTAGCATACACTACATCATAACCCTCTTTATATTTCTCATACATATCAATTATAAGTTCAGGGGGGTCCTGTAAATCTGCATCTATAATAACAGAAACTTCCCCATTTGTATGTTCTAAGCCCGCTGTTACAGCTACCTGATGACCAAAATTACGGGAAAAGTTAATTAATTTAATACCATCATCTTGCTCTCTTAATTTTTTTATATTTTTAACCGAATCATCTTTACTACCGTCATTAATAAATATAATTTCATAATCAAGACCCATCTCATTTGCTACTACTTCTTTGAGCCTTTCATATAAAGGAAAAATATTTTCTTCTTCATAATATATAGGAACTACAATAGAAATATCTTTATTCATAGCTATTTATCCCCTCTAAAGTTTTTAATAACCTTCATATCTTTATATTCTTTTATTATCTCAAGATAATCAATATTGTTTTTAATTTCCTGATAGTCTTTTTTATCAACATAAGCATAAACTGCTTTATTTGTTTTTAAATAATTTTCTAATTTTTTTACATCTCTAATATACTTTACCTCTGTCTTAGAATAAAATACCAAACTAGCCGGTTCCATTTCAAGTGAACTAACCACTTTTGTATTACTTGCTAAATTATTAGGTAATGATTCAGCTAAAGTTTTGGCAGGTTTAAACTCATCAGCTAAGGGTAAAACCATTGTTATTATCATTAACAATGAAATATACCCTATTAATATATAAGTCAAAAGGGCTCTTAATTTTTTCTCTTTCCAAAAATATACAGAAAAACTTATGATTCCACCTACAATAAATATGATTGGAAAATATATCAATATATCTAAGACTTCAATATACTCACTAAGTTCATTTTCCACCATCGGCCTAATATAATTTAGGCCCACTAACATTAAGATTCCAATTAAAAGTATTATCGAATTAGATGTCAAAAACTTTTTAATATTAGTACTCGATTTTAATAATTTATCCCACCATGCTGCAATTAGAATTGCAAAAGCAGGGTAAGTAGGTAAAATATAGCCCGGCAGTTTAGTACTTGCAATACTAAAGAAAATAAATATTACTAAGATCCAACTTATTAATAATTTATATTTATCTTTATGTGTTTGCCAACTGTTTTTAATCATGGGAAAAAGCCAGGGAATAAAAGCACTCCAGGGAAATATTCCTAAAAATAAAATAAATATGTAATAATACCAAGGGCCACCGTGGGTTTCAATAGCAGTCGAAAAACGAGTTATCATATGATATCCAAAATAATCTGCTAGAAATTGATTGCCGTGGTTAAGATATACTAAAATATGCCAGGGTAATGCTACTATAAAATAGACTAAAGTAGCAAGCCAGGTCTTACTGTATTTAAACTCCTTAAATAAGTTAATAGGTCCAATATAAAATAAAACAATTAATCCCGGTAAACCTATTGCAATAGGCCCTTTCACTAAGGTTCCCAAGGCTAAGGATATACCCATGAAAATATAATATTTCCGATCTCTATTAAAACCTAGATAAAATAATATTAAACTAGCTGTAATAAATAAAGTAAGCGGGACATCCATGTATAAAATTCTTGATTGAATTACATATTGAAAACTTGTCCCTAAAATAATACTGGCTATAATAGCAGTTCTTCTATTAAACAAAAGATCAGCAAAATAATATAAAACAGTAATATTTAAAAAGCTAAATATAACAAGTCCAATTCTAGTAGTTAATTCACTAACTCCAAAAATACTATAAAAAAATGCAGTCACCCATAAAACTAAAGGGGGTTTGTCAAAACGAGGACTGTAATTAAAATATGTATTAATAAAATCATCCCTAAGCAGCATTTCCCGCGACATTTCAGAATAAACCCCTTCATCTAGGTCCCAAAGAGAATTAACACCTAAATTAATTGAATAAAGGGGGAATAATATGATTAAAATAAGTAAGATTATCTGCCAGTTCTGCCACTGCTTTATATTTAACATCCTTACACCTCATCTTTTTCTGCCAACCAAAATGGCTGTGACCATAGTTTTTGTTTGTTTTCGTGATCTATTACTTCTATTCTTATAAAACCTTCATCTCCTTGAACTTCATAACTATTATGCTTGGAATTTACCTTTTTAACTACTTTTTTTCCAGCATTGATAAATTTTATTTCATATTCTTTATCTAAGTTAACAGTTATTATATTATCCTGGACATTAAAATTAGCTTTAGGACCCTGGGTCCCATAAAAACTACCTCTTTTTAATGCATCTTTAAGTTCATTAGCTGATATGTTATTCGTCTTTACCATAATCCAATTTTGATCTATATCTTCTAAACGATGGGCATCATCTACTGCCAAAGCCCAAATCGGCTTTTGATAACCATATTTATTTAACAAAATATGCCAATATTTAATATTTGAACTTTCCTTAGAAAAATGATTGGCAATTTCAATAAAGCTAATATTATTTAAATTTAACAAAAAGTCAATATCCCAACGCTGAGTACCCAGACCACTGATCGTAGCAGGATGATTTATTATATTAATCCCCTCACCATCTAATATCTTATCAACATCTTGTAACCTATTTTTATTAGTTTTGCTATTAATAAATAATCTGTTTAAATGCCTCCCCAATGGCCAGAAAGGATTTATAATCGTTAATTCTTCACCGGAAATTGTGATAAAGCTTTCCTCATCAAAATCTTTATTTATTGTAATCTTGTTATGGTCGGTTATAGCCAAAAAATTGTAATCCTTCTTTTTATAACTTTTTATTAAATCAGCTACTGCAATTTTCCCATCACTTTCTTGAGTATGAGCATGCAGCTGAGCTTTATAGTATTCTCCGTCATATTTATAAGGATTGTTTACTGTAAAGTTATCATATTCACTTTCACTTTTTAATTTTCTTTTACTTACTTTTTCTTCTATCTTCTCAGCTCTTCTCATATAATATAGGTATACAGCTAATGTTAATAAAAACAGAAGAGAAATCGGAATAAAACCTATCAAAAAAATACTTTTAAGCATCTTTACTGCCCCTTACCTAATTTATAAAAATTATTATTTAAATCCTGCATAATATCTTTTACAATTTTATCAGCTGCACCTTTTTCAATTAAAAGCTGATTATATCTTTCTTTTATATCTTTTAAATCATTATTTTCAAAAATACGAAAAACTTCTTTAGCTAACATTTCACTATTAAGATTCCCTTTTAGTTCAGGTACTATCTTTCTATGTTCAATTAGATTTACCAAAGAAATAAATTCCCTTTTAGCTGCCATTTTAGGTATTGCTTTTCTTTTTAAAAATTTACCCAAGATGGGAATTTCACCTATAATACCGATTAAACCAGGTAAAGGGATCAATTCTGGTTTATTCAAAGGTAAAACAACCAACATTGGGGTCTTTAAGACAGCTAGTTCTAAATTATTAGTGCCGGGTATAGTCAAAGCAAAATCTGAATCTCTCATTATACTCTGTAGATTCTTATCATGGATTTGGATCTCTAAGCCATTAATATTAATTATTTTATCTTCACTATTATACTTTGCTTGTCCCTTTATTCTTGCATCCTCTAATATTTTTTCAATATCTTTATCGTCAATAAAAGGTGCTTTACTAATAACAAACTTATATTTTTTATCTTTTTTAGAAATATCTACTGCAAAATTCAAAAATAGAGGTAGGGCAAAATTAAACTCTTTCGGCCTACTACCGGGCAGTAAATTAATTAAAATTTCATCATCAGCTTTATTTAATATATTATGGGTCTCTTTTTTAGACAGTTGAGGATCAACTGAATCATACATTAAATTGCCCACTGTTTTTAATTTATGAGGATTTACACCATCATTTTTTAATTTATCATACATAGATTTATCAGACAAATAAAATCTTCTTACACTATTTTTAAATCCAAAATCCCGTTCGGTATATGAATATATAGGATAGTTTAACCTTTTGCCTAAAAATACAGCATGCATAAAGTCTCCTCCTAAAAAAAGGACAAAACCTTGTTTAGCAGGATTAAAATTATTAGGTTTTATATTTAATAGAACATATTTCAAATACTCTCTACTATTAAAGGAAGCAGTAATCCCCTTTAATTTAGATAAAACGCGCCCTTCATTCCCACTAGAAAAAACACAGGGTGGGGTAAAGACATAAATATTTTTATCTATATTTAATTCATTTAATTTCTTGACTACTGGTTTAACCCAGGCAGAAACTTCACCGGGGCTATTAGAAGTCAATATAATATCAAGCAAAGAAATCATCCTCTATTATTCTAAATGATAAGTACTATTTAATAACTTAACTACCGGGTAATGTTTATAAAACTTAATTCGGGAAATAGAAACATTCTCCACCTCAATACTAAATATTCTGCTTAAAGGTAAATCTAATAAATAAGCAAAGACGATCCTAACAATACCACCATGGGTAGCGATTAAAATCTTTTGGTCTGGATTATCATCAACAATCTTATCAATGGTTTTACCCACTCTTTGTTCCACTTCTTTGATATGCTCACCTTCCGGTGGTTTACAGCAGGTGGGATCCTTAGCCCATTTTTTTGCTAAATCTGGATAGTCTTTTTCTATTTCAGAAAAAGTCAAACCTTCCCACTTACCAAAATCAATTTCCATCAGGTCAGCAATTGTAATAACTTCTTTATTTTGATATTTTGCTATATCTTGTATTGTTTCATAAGCTCTTTTTAAAGTACTACTATAAATAGTATCAAACTCTTCGTCTTTTAAGAATTCATAAAGCTGTTGAGCCTGCTTTTGACCTTTCTCATTTAAATCTACGTCCATCACTCCCTGATATCGAGAGTTTTTATTCCATTCTGTTTCACCATGTCTAACCAGAACTATTTCAGTTGGCATAATTACACCTTCTTATTTTTGTTTTCTTTTATTATTATAATTGAAAACCTATACTATATCAATTAAAGATAGCTATTAAATAGTGGTAAAATAAATTAACCCCCACCATAAGTGAGGGTTAATCTTACTTAATTCTTAATTATTTTTCTATAATTTGTTTTACTTCTGCTTCTAAATCAGGCCAAATTGCCATTGTTAATTGAGATAGGCCTTTAAGTAATCTTGGTGAAGCCCGGTTTAATATATTTTGATCGATGATATAAACTCTGTTGTTTTTAATAGCTGCAATATTTTTAAACCTTTCTCTATTTTTGATACTTTCTTTAGAAACCTTCATCTCAGCACTATGGGGTGTTGAGATATAGACTTCGGGGTCTTCAACCAGCAGTTTTTCTAGACTGAACTGAGGCCATTGAGTTTCTGCCAAACGGCCTATATTATATCCACCAGCCATATGAATTAAATCATCAATAAAATTATCCACTCCAGCTGTATATAGGGGATCACTCCATAATTCATAAAAGACCTTTGGTCTATCATTATTACTTAACTTTTTATCTATTAAATCTTTCATCTCAGATATCTTTATATACATATCTGCAGTTAACTTTTCTGCTGTATCTTGATTTCCTGTTATTTCACCTATTTTTTTAATATTTTCAATGGCAGTATCAACACTATTTGCACTAAATCCGGCCACTTTAATATTTAGTTCTTTTAATCTATTTATTGTTTCCATCTTATTAACTGATGCCGCGATCACTAAATCAGGTTCCATAGCAACAATCTTTTCAATATTAGGTTCTGTTATGGTACCAATTTTATCTACTTTAGTGGCTGCTTCTGGATAATCAGCATAGGTTGTCACACCTATTACATTTTCACCTGCTCCTACCGCAAATAGGTTTTCTGTAGTTTGTGGGGAAAGAGAGATAATCTTTAATGGTTTTTCTTCTATTGTTACTTCAGATCCTAATCCATCAGTGATGGTAACAGGAAACTCTTGGGCAAACACCCCTCCACTAATAATAAGTATTGTTAAAATTATGGATAATGTAATTATACTTGTTCTTTTCTTAATTCTCATTTTTTTCCTCCTTGTAATTTATAAGTATTTTATTAAAGTATTTAACAACTTTTTATTATCTTCTCTGCTTTTAACAGCAATTCGAATAAAATTGTCATCTAAACCCTGATAGTTTTGGCAGTTTCTGATTAATATTCCTTGAGCTGCTAATTTATTATAAAGTTTAGTGCCACTATAATCTGATTCAGTTAGTTCAATAAAAATATAGTTGGCATTCGGATAAAAGACTTTAAGATTAGCAAATTCTTTTAGCTTTTGATAAAGGAATATTTTTTCTCGATAAATTGCTTTTTTAGTTAATTTATTATACTGGTCTTGTGTTAAGATTACTTCCCCGGCTTTTTGGGCAAAAATATTAACATTCCAGGGATCTTTTGTTTTCATAATTCTTTTAATAATTTCTTTATTACCAATCCCAAAACCTAATCTTAAACCTGGTATTGCATAGAATTTTGTTAAGGACCTTAAAATAAATAAGTCCTTAAAGTCTTTCAGTAAACTTAAAGCAGAAATATCTTGATCTAAAAAATCAACAAAGGCTTCATCAATTACAGTAAATATTTTATTTTTTGCATTATGAGTTAATAATTCTTTGATCTCTTCTTTATTTATATACTGTCCGGTAGGATTATTGGGATTACATAAGAAGAATATATCTATATTCTCTTGCAAATCCCCTTTTAACTTATCAATATCTAAGGCAAAATCATTTTCCTTAAGTAGATAATGGTACTTTATATCAACTTCTTCCGCCTGAAGTGCATTTTCATACTCGGAAAAGGTTGGGGCTAATACTAAAGCTTCTTGCAAATTTAAAACTCTGGTCAAAATGTAGATTAATTCTACAGCCCCATTACCTAAAACATAATTATTATAATCTAAACCATATTTATCTGCTAATCTTTCTCTTAAGTTATTAGAATTCGATTCTGGATAACGGGTTATCTCCTCAATTTCTTTTTTGATTTTGCTATATATATCAGGTGGAGGACCGACAAAGTTGATATTGGCACTAAAGTCAATTACATCATTTTGCTTAATATTAAATTTAGCTGATACTTCTTTTATATTACCGCCATGTTCCTGCTCCATAATTTTACCCCTCATCTTTTCTGATTTTAAAACCACCATTAATTATTTTAGTCTTAAATAATAATTCTAATTTAGGATACTTTTTTCTTATAATATCTATAATTTCATTAAAGTGTTTTGGTCCACTAACCATAATTCCAATAACTGTGCCACTGTGAGCAATATTTATACCTAAAAAACCATCTGTTTTTGCTAAAGATTTTATAAGATCTTCTAAATCTTTTTTTTCTAAAATTATCTGATTAGCTAAACTGCTGATGGTTGCTCCTTTACCAATCAGCTTTTTATTACTACTTTGAATACCTTCTTTAATTAAATTATATGCCTCTTTTATCTCTTTATTTTTAGCTTTATTTAAGCTTAATAAGTCCTGCCGGGCATTAAAATTTATAGTGTCAACTTGACCTCCATAATCAAAAACCAGTAATGGTATGGGCTCAATTGTTCCTAAACATTTCATAGTTTTACCTTCAAGATGGTCAAATACATTAATCCCCTTTAAAAAGGTAGCATCAGAAGGTTCAATTTGTAAAAGAATATTTTTAACCAAAGATAAATCCAAATTAAGTTTTAATTCTCTTATCACAGCCAATAAAGCTGCACTTAAATCAGCCGTGGAACTGCTCATCCCTTTTGCTTCTGGCAGCTTTGTTTTGACCTCAACCCGTAAGCCAATATCTTTGATATTATAATAATCTAAAAGCTTTAATATAGCCTCTTTTGTTTTTCTTTTTTTACTATCTATTTCAATACTTCTTTTATTGTGAAAAGAAGTTACTGTTACCTCACTATAAATATCTATCGGACAGCTTATTAGAAAATTACTATTGTCAAGATATCCTTGGGCTAGTTCACCACAACTACCCGGTACTTTTACTGTATATCCCATAAATTATCTCCTTAATACAATAAGATTATTAAAAACAAAACTAAAACTTCCATCAGTTCATTTATGGCTCCATAGTTATCACCGGTTAATCCCTCTATCTTTTTTACAACAAAAGTTCCTAAGAAATATAAGGAAACAAAAGATATTATTAAAACTATTAAACCTTTAAAGAAAAACAATACAAATGTAATAATTAAAGTATAGATGGCAGTTAACCAGGCTTCTTGTTTAGTTAGATAAAGCTTAAATGCCTTACCAAAGCCTTCTTTTTTAGCATAGGGAAATAAATAGACGGCCCAAACCATAGCACAACGGCTAATGGTCGGAGCTATAATTAAAGCTAAATTTCTCTGGCCTAATGGTAAATTATTAATAAGGCTTAATTTAAAGATTAATATTAAAGTTACAGCTAAGATACCATAGACTCCCACACTGCTATCACCCATTATCTCTAAAATACTTTTCTTGTTTTTACCCCCAAAAAGCCCGTCAAAGCTATCTGCTAAACCGTCAAAATGAATACCACCGGTTAAAAGGACAAAAAATATTAATACTACACTATCTCTAACCAGATTAGGTAAGAAATAAGTACTCACTATATTAATCACTACTAAAATCAAACCAATAATAGAACCAATTAATGGGTAGTAAAGCATTGAACTGGCAATATTTTTTTCGCTGTAATTAAGGTCCTTTTTTACCGGAATCACGGTAATAAACTGTAAGGCTATTAAAAATGAGTTCATTGCAAACCTCCTCTAAAAATCAAGGGTATCAAAAGTAGCCATCTCTTTAATTATCCGATTTGATGATTCCATAATCCCCATTCCTAGAATTGCACCGGTTCCTTCCCCTAACCTCATATCCAAATCAAACATTGGTCTCATATCTAAAAACTGATATAATTTTTCATGACCGGGTTCAACCGATTTATGAGAAGGAATTAAAAAATGAACAACCTTTGGTTCAATTAAATATGCTATTAAAGCTGCCGCAGCTGAAATTAATCCATCAATCAAGACAGGTTTTCTAGCTTTAGCACCGGCTAACATGACCCCTGCCATTCCACCTATCTCAAGTCCACCAACTTTTCTTAATATATCTATACCATCATCTTCTTTCGGTTGATTTACATTAATTGCTCTTTGTATAATATTCTTTTTGTTCTCTAAGCCTTTTTCATCTAAGCCGGTTCCATAACCAACAACTTCTGCTAGACTCAGATTGGTAGCTGCTTTAATAATTGCACTACTAGGAGTTGTATTACCGATCCCCATCTCACCGGTACCAATTACTTTAGCCCCTTCTTTAATTAATTTTTCAGTGATTTCAATCCCGGTTTCTATACTTTTGACCGCCTCTGTTTTAGACATCGCTGGTCCTACTAACAGATTATCGGTACCTTTTTTAATATTGGCATTTAATATACCATCTTCTTTTACTTTTTCAACCATCCCAATATCCACTATAGAAATATTAACATCATACTGACGGGCAAGCACATTAACAGCCGCTCCCCCATTTAAAAAATTTTTTACCATTGCTTTAGTAATCGATTGAGGAAAAGCACTTACCCCTTCTTTTACTACACCATGGTCACCAACCATGATAACATGCTCTTTTTGACTGATATCGGGAAATACTTCCCCGGTAATACCAGCCATTTTAACTGCTAAGTCTTCCAGATAGCCTAAACTACCCGGAGGTTTAGTAAGATTATCTAACCTCTCTTGGGCCTTTTCCATAGCTTTTACATCCAGGTTACCAATACTTTTAGTAATTTCTTTTAATAATTTAATGTTCCACCACTCCTAACTGATTAAGAATTTAAAAACAAGTGAAAACAACAGGAAGATATAAGTTGCAATGTGCATTAAATATGTAACATCTTTAATATGGTTTACCTTGAACTCTTCTATTTTAGTTCCTAATAATGCTTTTTTACTAACTTCACCAAAGTACTTATTAATCCCACCTAATTGAATTTGTAAAGCTCCTGCTACCGCTGCTTCCGGAAAGCCTGCATTTGGGCTGTCATGTTTTTTAGCATCTTTTATAATTGTTTTAAGCGCTCTTTTATAATCTTTTTTATAAATTATAGCAGCTATAATGAAAAGAAAAGCCGTAATACGGGCTGGTAGATAGTTTACAAGATCATCGAGTTTAGCTGCGGCCCAGCCGAAATATTTATACTTCTCATTTTTATAGCCTAACATGGAATCCATCGTATTAACTGCTTTATATAGTAAAGCTAAAATTGGTCCTCCGATAATAAAATAGAAAATTGGTGCTATAATACCATCACTGGTATTTTCAGCCACAGTTTCTACAACTGCCCTGATAATTTCTTGTTCAGTCAAGTTTTCTGTATTTCTGCCGACAATTAAATCTAAACTCTGACGGGCTTGTTTTACTTCACCTGCCTGCAGCTTTTTATATATTTCCATACCTGCTTGATGTAAACCGCGAATAGCTATTGTTGTATAAAACAAAAGTATCTGAAAGATTAAAGCTAAATAATAATTTAAATAGGTAAATAAGCTAATTATAAAAAAACTTATCCCAAAGGTAATACCTAATGTTAATATTACTAAAAGTACCCCTTTAATTTTTTGCAGAAAATTTCTATCGCCTGTTTTTCTTAATTTGCTTTCTAAATAAGAAATCAACTTACCTATTATAACTACAGGGTGTGGATAAAACCGAGGATCACCCATCAATAAATCAAGAGTAACAGCCGCAATTAAGATATACATGAAAACCTCCTTAACTTATAGATCCATTATCTGAAATAATTTATCTAAATCAATATTATCTTGAAAGGTTTTTGCTAATTTATTTAAAGCTTTTTCTCTTTTCTTTTTAAAACTAACGGATTCTTTACTACCTATTTCCCCTTTTCCCTCTAATAGATTGTTAATAAAAGCCCTTCTAAAATCATCATTATCAAATATACCGTGAATATATGTACCCCAAACAGCTAATTTTGTTGAATACGCTCCATCTTTTATCTCACACTCTTTTTGGGACCTTTTTATTATATTAAAAAGTGGTATTGCTTCTTTGCCTAAAATTGTCTGGCCCATATGGATCTCATATCCTTTAATTTTCACTTCTTTTAAACCCTTAAACCTATTATTGTTTTGATTTAATTCTGCTTCTATCTGATAAGTATCTTTACCCGAACTAAATATCGTTTTTATATCTAATAAAGATAAGCCTATTATAGTTTTGCGGCTACCTTCTGTTAAATCCGGGTCAATTAATTTTTGGCCCAACATCTGATAACCTCCACAAATACCAATAACTTCCTTGCCTTGTTGGGCTGCTTGTCTTATTTTTTGCGCTAAACCTTTTTCTTTTAAATAACTTAAATCTTCTGTGGTATTTTTAGTACCCGGGATAATCAAAGCATCATAATTTATCAAACTATCCTTAGGATTATCTATATATTTTAACTCTATTTCCGGTTCCATACCTAAAATATCAAAATCAGTAAAGTTAGATAAGTGTGGTAAGTTAACAACACCAATTTTAATAGCTGCCTGCTTTTTTTCATATTCTTTGATGGTTACTGAATCTTCCTCTGGAAGATCTATATCTTTTAAATAAGGCATTACTCCTAATACAGGCACTCCTACCTTTTTTTCTATAAATTCTAGACCAGACTGTAATGAGGCTTTGTTACCTCTAAATTTATTAATAATTATCCCTTTAACTAATTTACTGTTTTCATCTAAAAGTTCCATAGTTCCCACTATAGAAGCAAATACGCCTCCTTTATCAATATCAGCCACTAAAATAACCGGAGTATTTTTTAAATTCGCAACCTTCATATTAGCTAAGTCTCTATTTTGAATATTAATTTCAGCTGGACTACCGGCTCCTTCCATAACCAGTATATTATATTTTTTATATAGATTATCCATTGATTTTTCAATAGTTTCTAAAGCCTCTTTTACATAATTGTCACTTTGGTACTGACCTTTAAAATCACCTAAAGGCCGCCCCCTTTTTATTACTTGTGCTTCTTCATTGCCTTTTGGTTTTACTAAAAAGGGCTGCATATCAACTTCTATATCTACATTACATGCTTCTGCCTGCAGGGCTTGCGCTCTGCCAACTTCACCCCCATCTTTAGTTACATAGGAGTTCAAAGCCATATTCCAGGACTTAAAAGGAGCAACTTTATATCCCTTTTTATATATAACACGGCATAAAGCAGCTGCCATTAAACTTTTACCCACATTTGAAGCTGTTCCCTGAAACATAATAGATTTTTTCATTTTAATCTTCCTCTAAATTATCCAAAAAATTTGTTTTATTCTTCATACTAATATCATTTAGGTCAATAGGATAACCAGCAATAGTCATAAATACTCGATCAGCAGTGTCTGCTACAAACTGATTAGCCCGACCTGCAATATCTCTAAATAGTCTACCTAATTCATTATTGGGAACTACACCCTGACCGACCTGATTAGAAACTATTATTAAATTTAGATCATTTTTACGAGCTTTTTTAATGGTAGTTTCTATTTCATTTATTATTTCTTGTTCAATATTAAATTTTTGTGTTAAATTATTTTCATTTTTATCTAATTCTGCTTGCTTTAAAATCATGTTGGAAATAAATAGTGTTAGACAGTCCATTAAAACAGTTTTGTTATCTTTAACATTTTCAATAACTTCACTTAATGCAAGCGGTTCTTCAATAGTTTCCCAGGCTTGTGGACGTTGTTTTTTATGGTGTGTGATCCTCTCTTCCATCTCCTGGTCTAAAGCCTGAGCAGTTGCAAGATAAATTACCTCCTCTTTACTTAATTTTTCAGCAATTTCCTCTGCAAAAGAACTTTTGCCGCTGCGCGCTCCCCCCATAATCAAAAATATCTGACTCAAGATTTCCACCTCTCTTTTTTGTGGCAAATAAAAAAACCAGACCTTCGCTTGAAGCTAAAGATCTGGTGATATCCCTTGCATCTACTGATCTTGTTACCGAAGTAGTAGAGTATAAATAGGCAGGTCTCCTGACTCACAGCTTATCGTCTAACCCAACCTTCCCTGTTTAAAAACAAGTGGTTATCTGGGCGACTATCTGCTTACAGTGGCGGGCCCGTTCAGGTTTTACACCTGATTCCCTATTCTCTTCCAGCGTTACTGAAAGCACCTATTTACAACTAATATTAAATTATTCTCTTAATAATATAATACTATACTTTTTGAAATTCTCCTGCTAAGTTAACAAAATTTCTCGGGCTGGAACCGGAATAGGTTCTAGTTTATGGCTATTTTTAGCAGAAAGATTTTCTATTTTTTCTTTTACTTCCAGCTGGGCATTACCGGTTAAAATATAACGGTCTAACTGTTCATAAGTTAAACCCATCTCATCTTCATCGGTCTGATCTTCCCAGAGCCCAGCTGAGGGCTTTTTATCTATGATCTCTTGTGGTACACCTAAATGTTTTGCTAACTCTCTTACTTCTGTTTTTACTAAACGGCCGAGAACTGTTAAGTCAATCCCGCCGTCTCCATATTTAGTAAAATAACCTACTTTGAGTTCACTCCAGTTATCTGTCCCTAATACGAGATAATTATTTTGAGCTGCATAGTAATAAAGGGTGACCATTCTCAGACGCGGTTTAGCATTAGCTAAAGCAAGATTTTCTTTACTTTCTTTTTGGCCAGCCTCTACTAATTCTTTAAATGAATCATATAAGTGATCAAGTTTTTTAATTTTATAGTCAACATTAAACTTTTTGGCTACTTTGATGGCATCTACTTTATCCTGTTGATTACTATAGCAGGGCATAATCAAACCTAAAGTATTATTAGGAAAGGTTTTTTTAGCAAGTATTGAACTAACAGCTGAATCTATGCCACCACTTAAGCCAACAACTACCCCCTCTGCTTTTGCATCCTGAACTTTGCCTTTTAACCACTCTATTAGGGATTTTTCTACATGTTCATAATCTAATCTCATTTTATCACCTAACCTTCAAATTTTCCTTCAATGAGCTCTACAATACTACCTTTAATTTCAGTTATCTGCCATTTTTCTTTCACTTTTTTTACAGTCAGGGTATCCTGCATCTCTTTTTCTCTCATTTCTTTTTCACGAGGATAAAAGAATATATAGCTTGCTTTATAAATATAATAATCATCTCTTTGGGTTTTATTTACAGTTAAATCTCTAATTCCAAAAATCTTATTGGTTCCTTCTTTTTCTTCTTCTGGTAAACCACCATAGGCCGAGCGCATAGTCTCCATAACATGTCCCTCAGAAACCATTGTCTCTAAATCACCTAAATCAGCTGTAGTTGTCTGATCAATTACTATCGAGTCCTTTTTATCTATTGAACTATAGAAAAACTCTACTACTTCATCTGGTGTAGTCTGTTCTGTAATAACAGGGGGATTACCACCTAGCATTCCTATTCCGAAGATTAATCCAATTAAGATTCCAAAAAAGAGCGTCTTACCCCAATGGTGTCTGAAATAAAAGACGACTTTTTCTTTTAATCTATTTTTGGTAAACTGACTACCGCTTTTGTTTAAATTAGTCTCTCTTTCTTCTTTACTAGCTTGATAGGTATTATTTTGACTTAATTTTTCTAAATTATCAATAACTTTTTCTAAAGATTCCGGGCGTCGATCCTTGTTTTGAGCCAACATATCTAAAATTAGATCACTTAAAGAGGCCGATATATCAGGATTTATAAACCGGGGAGCAATTACAGAACCAGTCATTTTCTTATCATACATTTCTTTTTTATCTTCACCCTGAAAGGGAAACTGACCGGTAGAAAGGTGATATAAAATTACACCAAAGTTATATATTCTTGCCTTTTCATCCCAGTTTTCTCTATTTATTATTTCAGGTGGCCTATATATTTCATCAAACTCATTATCTAAGTCCTGATATCTATACTGTTCGATCTTTTTATTGATAAAGGGATTAATCAGCTTTATATTTTTATTTTCATCTAACCTGAAATAATTTGCTTTTATTTCAGCTGTGAATTCATTGGCATTTTCATTAGAGTTCCAGATCTCAATGATCTGCTTGGACCACCTAACACCTTCTTTTAGACTAATATCTGCTTTTTTAACTCTTTCAATTAAAGGAGGATAATATTGGTCTTCTTTACTTATTAGATAGTACTTACCATCAATCTTTTCAACCGCTTTGTAATCTATGATATTTTCATTATCAAAAGAATGTTTATTAATTTCTGGTTTTAACTCTTTTACTGTAGACAACATAACACGTGAACGCGGTTTTTTACTTACAAATATGGACTCAGCCACATATTCTTTATTCTCTTTTTCATATTTAATATATTCTTTATCCATAAAGTAATCGCTTACTCCTTTTAGATAATATATTTATCTTTCTTTTCAGGCCTATCATAGTATTCTTCCTTTTTATCTTCATAACCGTTTCTACCAAAAACACCATAAGTGTAATGTTTACCTAATTCCACTCCCGGCTGGTTATAGGCATTGATATTAAAGAGTTCTCCTATTAGGGCTGTCTCCATTTCAAAAAGATAAAATAACTGTCCCATCGTAAATTCGTTTACTTTAGGTACAATTACAGTATTATTTAAGCGCTGTCTTCTGGTTAAAGCAAGTTCCGTGGCTTTCTTTTCTGTATTTAAAAGATCAGATAATCTTTTATTTCTTAAATAGGAAACCCCTTCAATATCTTCATATATATCAGGAATCTCAATATCTTCATGAAACTCTTTTACCTCTATAAAGTTAACTACTTTATCATAAGGACCTTCCATATATAGTTGGGCCTGTGAATGCTGATCGGTTGCACCTAAGGCCTTAATGGGAGTTGGGCCCACATTAACAGTTTCTCCCTCTCTACTTTTTTCTTTACCTAATGATTCAGCCCACAACTGTCTATACCAATCAGCTACATCCTTGAGCGAATGGGCATAGGGCATCATAACAGACATTACTTTTCCCTGTTGATAGGCAAGATACTGCAGTAACCCACTTAAATAAGCAGGGTTTTCCCAAATATCAGGAGTTGAACAGATTCTTTTCATATAGGTAGCACCAGCTAATAGTTCCCTTATATCTATCCCCGCAAAAGCAGCGAAGACCAGGCCAACCGGAGTCAAGACAGAAAATCTTCCACCTACATTATCCGGGATATAAAACATCTTAAAGCCTTCTCTTTTAGCTATTACTCTTAAGTAACCAGAATCTTTGCTAGTTGTAGCAATAAAATGTTTGCTTATATTATCTTTACCCACCACATCTTCTACAGCCTGACGGGCAATTAAAAACAAACTCATTGTTTCAGCTGTACTACCTGATTTAGAAATTACATTAAAGACCGTTTTCTCTAAATCTAGAGTCTCTAAAAGACTTTTAAATCTTTCTGGGTCTACATTATCTGGTACATAAATATTAGGAGTAGCTTCATTTTTTTCATTGTGATAAGGTTGCTTTAAAGCACTTTGTAAGGCAATACTACCTAAAGCAGAACCACCAATTCCAAGAATAACAAAATTTTCGAATTTATCTCTATTTTCTTCAGCATACTGTTCGATCTCATCTACTACTGCATCCTGTTTATCAGGTAAGTCAATAAAACCCAATTTACCTTCTTTGTGTTGTTTTTCAATATTTTGATGAGCTTTAACAACTGTTTCTTCCATACTTTCAACATGTTCGGATTTAATACCGTGTTGTGCACCGATATATTCTTTAAACATATTATTTACATCAACATTAACTCTCATTTTTGCCTGCCACTTAGGGTCAGTATATTCATCAACCATAGGAAGTCCTCCTTTTTTATAACATATTTAATTAAAGTATACCACTTAATAGCTGTTTTTCAAGTTAATCTCTTTATTCTAATAGTTCTTTTAACTTTTTGTACATCTTAAGCTGTTTTTGATAAGGAGTTCTATTAAGTCCACTAGGAGAAGATATTACAAATTCTTTGACACCTCTAACATGACTGTCAGGCTGTAAACCTCTTTTAATATTACTTTTTTGTGAAAATTCCTTATATACACCAATCCCGGTAAAACAAGCAACTTCAGGCTTATATTTCTCTAATTTTTTAATTAATTTTTTTCGGCCTTTATCATACTCTTCACTTTTAATACCCTGGGCTGATTTAGTAGGCCTCTGAACTATATTGGTTAAACCATAACCTAATTTTAGTAATTTATGGTCTTCGGCCGGTTCATAAAGTCGGGGTGTAAGGCCGGCTTCATAAAGTAATTTATAAAAACGATTAGTGGGGTGGGCATAGTGATGGCCGGTTTCTGAAGAAGTTATCCCGGGGTTAAACCCAATAAATATTATTTTTAAACCTTTTTTTAAATGGTCATTAACTTCTTCCATTTCAAAATCACCTCACATATAAAAATATCCCCTCCTTCGTACGTTCCGAAGAGGGGATATACTTTAAAACTTTTTATTTATGTTATTTAACTTCAATTTCTTTTTCATTTTTCCAATAACCGTGTAAATTACAGTATTCTTCTACGGTTAATGTAACAGATTCATCTAACTTTAGTTTAAGTGTAGCTTCTGCTGCACATTCAGGAGTAAATGTCACATTGGCAACTTTCATATCGCCAGCATAAACATCAAAATACTCAATAAAATGTCCTTCTTCCATAGGGTGGTCTATCTCTTTACCCATTTTAACAGTTACTTCAAAAACCTCACCCTTTTCAACACTGTCTGGAGCAGTAATAAAAGGAACATGCTTCTTCTCTAAAACAGTCTTATCTTTAGGGTCATTTAAGGTCTTTACTTCATACTTAGACATTAATAACTCCTCCTTATTTTTTTACTCTGTATTAATTATATGTCATTTTTAATTATTTTTCAAATACTTTAAATTCTTCTTTGGGAGCATTACAGATTGGGCATTCATCAGGAGTACCGTCCACTACAGTATGTCCACATACTTCACAAATACTTACAGTTTCTAATTCATAATCTTGGCCGTCTAGAACTGCTTCACGTGCTTCTCCAAATAATTTTGAGTGAATCTTTTCAGCTTCTAAAGCATAATGGAAAGAACGTACTGCTTCATTTTCCTGCTGATCTTTAGCAACCAAGTTGTATGTAGGATACATTTGATCAATTTCAAAGTCTTCACCGGCTTTAGCACCTTCTAAATTTTCAGCAGTTGAACCTAATCCAAATACTGCCCCGGAAGCAACTAAGAAATCGCCCATACAGTTATCTAAAGCTTCAAAGTGATTACTTGCATGTACCTGTTCAGCATGAGCAATCGCTTTAAAGAGTAAGCCAACATTTGGAAATCCGTCTTGCTCTGCTTTGTCACCCCACACCATGTATCTCTGGTAGGCTTGACTTTCTCCACCATAAGCAGATCTTAAATTCTGTGCAGTCATATCATTTTTTACCATTTTAATTCCTCCTTAAAAGTTTATGCCTTATCAATAATTATTACTGTTAGAATTGATTATAGCATTGATGAGTAGCATTGTCAAGATTCCATAATTTGCAAAAATTTTCTATTTAATCATACAAATAATTAATCAAATTAGCATCTTTATCAATTTTAGGTTTAATAATATTTTCTCTAGCCGTTAAAACAGTTGTGACACCTGGACCATGTCCCATCTTAATACAGTCACTATGGATTACAACTCCAATACTACCGGCCCCTTTTTTAAATTCTCGGCCATAAGTATTATCACAATCTTTAAGATAAACAAAGTCTCCTAACTTTAATTTGTCAATCCCAAGATTTTTAATTTCTTCTTCATCTCCGGTAGTAATATCATAGTCACCAAGTGCTACACTAGAAGCTCCAATCCCTGAACCCATAAGATGTGCTGGAATTTCAGCAGTAACACCAACTTCAATAAACTCTTCTTTTTGAGTAATATTCATTTTATCAAGAAGGTTAGGATCTAAATTAAAGACACTGAGCTTTGGATACTCATTTAATTCTAATCCCTGTCCATAAGCTTTAATTAAAATCTCATCACCAATCTTAAGTTTTTCTAATACCTCAGGTTCAAAGTCAACAATAACATGATCGATACCACCATGTGTACCTGTCACATAACCATAAGTTCCTTCTGCATCTCCACTAATAATACGAGCTTTATTCCCTAAACAGGCTAAAAGTCCTAAACCATAATTATCATTAGACTTATTTTTATCACTTATCTTCATGCTAACACCGGGTTCAATATGATCCCCGGCCCAGCCAAATGCAGGGTCTCCAATTCTCACATTATAGGAAATACCGCCTGTACCTGGTAAAATTCTTCCTTTACCTTCTCTGTCCATACGATAAGGTGTACGAGCAGCCATCGGATGAGATATCGCACCCTGGACAGCCTGCATAACCAATCTGTCTTTGTTAATATCCAATATCTTTCACCTCTTCTTATCTCAGATTAATAAGTCTCTACTTCAGAATCAATTATAAGATGTTTTACCATCTTCTCTAAATATTTTTTATCAACTTCATCAAAGTTACTCTTTAAGGGACTATCGATATCTAAAACACCCACAATTTTATCTTCATAAAAGAGAGGTACGACAATTTCAGAATTAGAAGCTGCATCACAGGCAATATGTCCTGCAAACTGATGAACATTATCAACTACATAGGTTTTTCCATCTTCAACAGCTGAACCACAGACCCCTGAACCAACTTCAATTCTAATACAAGCCGGATTGCCCTGAAAAGGACCTAATACTAATTCTCCTTCTTTCATTAGATAAAATCCAGCCCAATTAACATTATCTAAATGGTTAAAAAGTAGGGCTGAGACATTAGCAAGATTAGCTATCCAATCTCGTTCATCTTCGATTAAAGCTTTCATACTGTCATAAAGCATTTCATAGTTTTCTTCTTTTTGTGCATTGCTCATTCTTTAAAAACTCCTCCAACTTAGGTATATAGTCTCTCAAAAATTTCTCTTAACTTTTTATTTTCTCTTAAGATTTCTAGTGAAATTGCGGCATGTCCTTTGGTATAACCATTACCAATAATCATATTTACATCTTTGCCTACCCCTTCTGCACCTAAAGCAGCTTTGGTGAAACTGGTAGCCATTGAGAAAAAGTATATAGTGCCTTGGTCTTTAGTAGTTAAAACTGAAGCCATTTCAGTATCAGGAATATTGACATTATTAATTACAATATCAGCTAATTCTCCCCCGGTCTCAGCTTTTAGTTTTTCTAAGGTTTCAACCGGCTGGGTTGCATCTCCCTGAATAATTATATCGGCTGCCCCTAATTCTTTAATTCGCTCACAGCTAGTATCACTATGTCCCATACCAATTACAGTACCGGTTACCCCAGCTCTTTTTTTAGCTTCATGTAAACAAAGTAGACCTGATTTACCACCAGCCCCAATAATTAATACATTATCACCGGGTCTTACTAATTTAGCGGTTTGGGCAGCTGCCCCTGCTACGTCTAATACAGCTAAGAAAAGAGTATCTTTCATATCAGCTGGTAGTTTAGCATAGATACCACTTTCAAATAAAATTGCTTTGGCTTCTACTTCCACCTGGTCAATATCTTTATGAACCTTTTTGATTTTTTCAATCTTTAAAGGTGTTAAAGAAAGCGAAACTAAGGTTGCAATTCGATCTCCCACCTTTAAATCACGGTTCTTTAGCTCATCTCCAATTTCTGATACAGTTCCAATTAACATACCACCTGAACCGGTCACAGGGTTATGGTGCTTACCTCTTTTATTCACTATTTGCATCATCTTTTCCTTTATTTTTTCTTCATTTTCTCCTACTTCTTCTTTGATCTGGGTAAAACTAGCTGAATCTATATTTAATATTTCCACATCAATTAAGATCTCATTATCATATAATTCCATGCTATTATCAATTTTTTCAGCTGGTTGTGGTAAAACTCCTTGTGGTTTAATTACTCTATGTAACCCATATTTATTTCCTTTTTTCATTTAAAATTACCTCCTATATATTATCTGTATTCGGGATTAGGATTATCAAACCTATCTCCCTCATCCCATTTTGTACGTTGATTACCATAAGCTGGAATACCGTCATTATCTTTTAACATTTTTGCCATATGCATTAAATTCCAGGTCATGAAAGTGGTATTCCGGTTGGTAAATTCATTTTCAGGCCCACCGGAGCCCTCATCTAAATAGGATGGGCCGGGACCAACTTCTCCAATCCAGCCTGCATCTGATTGGGGTGGTATTAGATAACCTAAATGCTGTAAGGAGTATAAGATGTTCATAGCACAGTGTTTAACACCATCTTCATTACCGGTTATTATGGTGCCACCAACTCTTCCGTAATAAATATACTGCCCATTATCATTAACCTGGCCGGAATAACTGTATAATCTTTCTATTACTTTACTACAAACTGAAGATTTAGCTCCAAGCCAAATTGGTGTTCCCAATACTAAAATATCAGAGTCTAAAACTTTCTTTTGTATGGCTGGCCAATCATCCTTATCCCAATTCTTTTCTTTCATGTCCGGATAGACCCCGGTTGCAATATCATAATCAATAGCTCTAATTACTTTTACATCTACATTATGTTTTTCCATGATATGTTTTGAAACATCTATTAAGCCTCTGGTATGAGATTGACGGGGCGATTTTTTTAAAGTACAGTTGATAAATAATGCACTTAAACCTTCAAAATTATACTTAATAATATCCACCTCCATTAATTAAGATTTAAAATTTCTCTTGCTTCTTGCGGATCAGCTATTTCACGTCCGTATTCTTCGGCTAAACGCACAACTCTTTTTACCAATTGAGCATTACTCTCAGCTAATTTACCTTTTTTATAATAAATATTATCTTCAAAACCAACTCTTACATGGCCTCCCATAATAATAGAATGGTAGGCTAATTCTAATTGATATCGCCCGACTCCAGCCGCGGTCCAGGTGGCTTCTTCTGGTAAGTGCTCTACCATAAAAAGCAAGTTTTTAACTGAAGCAGGTATAGCACCCGGTACACCTAAAACTAAATCAAAATGAAGGTGTTTTTTTAATAATCCCTCTTTTTTTAATCTTAAGCCATTATAGATATGGCCCACTTCAAAACATTCTAATTCAGGTAAAACATCATACTTATCCATTTCATCTGCAAAACTTCTCATCAAGGGTAAGTCATTAACAAATATATCATCACCAAAGTTAGTAGTACCACAGTCTAAAGTAGCCATTTCGGGCTTAAGATAGACTGGCTGTATTCTCTCCTGCCAGGTCATTCCAGCTGCTCCCCCTGTTGATGGTTGGATAATAGCACTAACACCTTTGTCTTTCATCTTATCAATAGCCTTTTTAAATACTTCTTTACTTTGTGTAGGGTTTCCATCTTGGTTTCTAACATGTAAATGGATAATAGATGCACCTGCTTTTTCTGCTTTCAAGGCTTCTTCGGCTAACTCTTCCGCTGTAACTGGTAAATTAGGATTATCTTCTTTAGTTACCTCTGCTCCACAAATAGCCGCTGTAATGATTAATTTATTCATAGTACTTATCTCTGCCTTTCTTTAGGTACTACACAGGTACCACTTGCTTTACAGACTAAAATGGACTCATCTAATACTTCACAAGCCGAGTCATATTCGGCTCCTTCTACGGGTGCAATTACTTTATGGGCTGTAAACTCCATTTTGCGGGAAGTATTACCTTTTTTTACGATTTCTCCTTTTGCTTCTATAAAATCTCCTGCATAAACAGGGGCAGTAAATTCAACATCATCATATGATAAAAAGAGTCCTTCATCTCCATCACTTCTAATTAGTAACTCTGTTGCTACATCACCAAAGAGTTCTAACATCTTGGCTCCATCAACTAAATTACCTGCATAATGGGCATCATTTGTACTCATTCTCATTCTAATCATTGCTTTTTCTGTCAACTTTTTCACCTCACTATTTATTATTAATATTTTGATATACTTTTTGCGCGATATAAGATGCAACCTGGTTTGGTTTTGTACCTGAACCAAAACCGGCATCAAAACCTAATTCTAAGGCTAATTCATGACTTATTCTAGGACCACCTAAAACTAAAATGAAGTCATCTCTTAAACCTTCTGCTTCTAATATTTCTACAAATTCAGTTAAATTTTTAATATGTACATTTTTCTGGGTAACTACCTGTGAAACTAAAATAGCATCTGTTTTCTCTTTAACAGCTTTTTCAATTAATTTTTCATTAGGAACCTGACTACCCATATTATAAGTATTAAACTGAGGGTACCTCTCAAGTCCATATTCACCAGCATAACCCTTCATATTGAGAATTGCATCTAAACCGACTGTGTGGGCATCTGAACCTGTACAGGCCCCAACTACAGTCAATGGTTTGCCTATCTTTTCTTTGATATAGTCATTAATTTCATAATAGCTCATCTCTTCTGTTTCAATCTTAGCTACATTAATCTTATCTAAATTAACAAAGACATCTGCTATCGCATAAACTACAAAAAAAGTAAAACCTTCTCTTAAGTCTTTCATATCTACAACTTCAACTTCTTTTAAACCCATCTTAGCACAGTAAACCCGGGCTGCTTCTTCAGCTTCTACTCCTTTTTGTACAGGTAGGGTAAAGCTTAACTGAATTTTGCCGTCATTATAGGTATCTCCATATGCTTTTATCATATTATCTTTATCTAGCATCTAGATCCAACTCCTCTGCAAAGATATCTATAAAGGGATTAAAGTAATCCGGTGATTTTTTAATAACACCATCAGAGCCTTTACCGCCATCCATTGGTCTTTTAATATCAGCAAAGATACCTTCTGATAAGGACTTCATTAACCCTTTGTCCGCAATATCTTTTAATATTTCAGCCGTTTCTTCTAAAACCTGATTGGCCCTTTTTTGGATCTTACCATCCGGTTTAAACTGAATTTCATCACTAATATTACGGGCTGAATTAAATACATGTTTTGCATTTTCAATACTTAAGGCCCTATCCTGTAAGAAGGGAGTATGAATTGCTTCTGTTAACATACCCAAAAGCTGTATACTTTGATTGGTCATTATAGAAGCCATATTAAACATTCCATCCATTAAATGGCCTCTAAATATATCACCATTCATATATTTGGTAGGCGGCATATATTTCAAGGGTGAATCCGGGAAGATCTGTCTTACCATTTGAGCTTGTGCAAGTTCCATTAAGAAACTATCTTCAATCTCTGGATTTATCTCAAAGGCATGTCCTAAACCAAGCTGTTCTTTAGACAGTCCAGTCCTTAAGCCTAATTCTTCATTGATAAACTGAGAAGCCAAAACTGTATGGGCTTCTTTTACAGCATCAGCAGTGGTTAAATAATTATCTTCACCCGTATTTATTATTACACCTGCATAGGCATTAATCATTCTAGAAAAATGCTGATCAACAAAAGTCCTCTTCATATTTATATCTCTAAATAGTATACCGTACATGGCATCATTTAACATCATATCCAGCCTTTCAATTGCACCCATAGCTGCAATTTCAGGCATGGCTAAACCTGAACAGTAATTAACTAACTGTACATAATGGCCCTCTTCTTTGATAACTTCATCTAAAGCTTCCCGCATTATTTTAAAGTTAGCCTGGGTTGCATAGGTGCCGCCAAAACCTTCTGTAGTGGGTCCATAAGGTACATAATCCAAGAGACTTTGGGCCGTGCTTCTGATAACTGCAATAATATCGGCTCCTTCTCGGGCGGCTGCTTTAGCCTGTTTTACATCTTCATAGATATTACCGGTAGCCACAATTACATAAAGCCAGGGCTTTGGTCCAGGTGGATGTTCTTTTTTCATCTCTTTTCTAATTTTAACATTATCTTTAATCTCATCAGCTTTGGCTCTAGCTAACTTTAATAAATAATCATAAACCTCTTCATTACTTGCCTTAGGCAGCTTAAAAAGGCCCACTTCATCTTTAGCTACAGCTTGTGCTAGTTTTTGTACTGAAAGTTTAGTTTGTAATAGTGCATTACCAAACCAGTAAGAAATACCCCTGTTAAGTTCCTCCTCTTTTTGTACCTTTTCTACAATAACATTAGATAGAGGAATGCCGTGTTCATCTACGCCATCTACTCCTAATAATCTTAAAACAGTTCTTTCAACTGAAGTTGTTGTATTTTTAGCAATCTTGTCTTCCACATCATCTGCAATATCAGCTGTATAATTCCTGCAGAGATCAATTAACTTTTGATCTAAATCTAGTTTTAGTGCCAAGGTACTCCTCCTTTCAATATTCCTTTGACTTAACATTAAACGTAGGAATATTAAAATTGTTTTTTATATTATCTAATAATTTATCATCATCTAAATCTTTACCCTCCGGATTATAGGGGTTAATGGTTAGGGCAATCAAATTAAGAGGGTAAAGTACGTTCACCCAAATATTATTTTTTAATAGCTTATTGTACTCCATCTGGTCTAAAAAGATTTTGGTTGCATCTGGGATTAAAACAGTTGGTTTGTCTAAATTTAACTCTATAATTTTACGACTAATTGTATTTGTAAAAGCACCATTGATAAATATGTACTTTACTTCACTTCTATTTTCTTTTAAATATTTTTTTATCTCTTTTAACAATAAAAGAGAAGTAGGGGTTTTAAAACTAATTATTTCGTCATCATTAGTCCATAAAATGCTTTCATTTTTTTGAGCAAACTTCTGAAGAATAATGAGTTCATCATTATTACTAATAGTTTTTAACTTGAGTTTTTCTACCTCATATTTTGTTTTAGATACTACATCTTCTATATCTTGGCCGATAACAGCCCCTGTTGATAAAACTACAGCACCACTTATTTTAGGCAAGGCTGAACTTCTCCTATCTAGGGCACCATCAATTAAGAGATAGTCAACCCTGTTAATCAGCTCACCTTTAACATACATCAACTGACTTAATCTATTTATACCAACCAGCTGCACTTCTCCTTCACTTAAAGACTGATAAAGGTTAACATTTCCCATTGTAGAAGAAATATCTGTACTTGTAATTTTTTTATATTTTAATTGAGAACCTTTGAGAGCTCTTTCAGCTGTAATAAAAAAGTTGCCCGGATAAACCTTTACCGGTGGCTTGGCCTGTCCAGTAATTAAATCAATACTTTCACCATCCCGGCCATAAGATAAAAGACCTAACTTATATCCTTTTAAATATAGTTCTTCAATAAGCTGATTTAAGGTAACAGTCTTGCCTGTATTTTTGGCAAGTCCAATGATAGAGACCGTTTTAATATTTTTATTTATTATTAATTCACTTAATTTAGAGTCCATTTTTTACCCCTTTTTAAAAAAATGCAATTATTATGCCATTAATTATAGGCTTAAGATAAATGGTACCAAAACTGGTACTAAAGTAGAAAGAACAACTCCACTAATAAAAGCAGGTATGGCAGTTTCTTCACCGGCTACTTTTTTAATAATCGGTAAGGTAACATCCATTGTAGTAGCTCCTCCGGGTCCAATTGCGGGTATCTTACCGATATAGCGCACAATAAAAGGTAGTGATATGATTGTAATAAGTTCTCTAAACACATTAGTTAGAAAGGCAATAGAACCTAACTCCACACTATGTATTTTAGTTATTAATACAGCAGACAAACTATACCAGCCGAAACCTGCCCCGACTGCCAGAGCATCTATGGCTACCATATTTAAAAATAAACTAGCTACATAAGTACCTAATAAGGTACCAATTATTATTAAAATAGGAATCAAAATTATTTTAAGCCCTAAAATCTTAAGTTCTCTAAAAGCCTCTTTATTTAAGCCGATATCTACTCCTACTCCAAAGAGTAATGCAGCTAAAGCATAAGTAGTTATTACCTCGATTATGGGTAAATATCCATCCTTTAATACAGTTAAACCCAAAATAATTCCGATTATTATCGAAATTAAAATAATCAAGGTAAGCCGATGATCAGATTCATTATCTTCAAGCGGCTCTTTAGGTTTACCTTTTTGATAGTTGTTTTTTATAAACTTAGAAAATAATTTTAATAATAATACACTACCGATAATACTAAATAAGGCCAGGATAAATGATTTAAAGCCAATCACGCCTAATTTACTGATGATTTTATCATCAACCCCAATCCTAGCCCCCATCGAACCAAGTAGGATTATTAAACCTATTTCTGTAATATAGCCTGAAAACCTATAAAAAATATCAGGTAAAGGCTTAAAGTATCCAATTATAAAGCCGGCAATTAAAAATACTAAAATTAATGTAATATCCATATATTTTCACTCCTAGTTATCTTTTAAATTATATTTTTTTAATTTATACTGCAAAGACTGTCTTGATATATCTAATTTTCTAGCTGCAGCACTTATATTATTATTTGTCTTTTCTAATGCATTTTCTATTAAATTCAACTCAATTTCTTCTAAATATTGATCTAAGGCCGGTAACTTTTCACCATTTTTTACTTTCCGGTCTACAGTATAGTCTTTACTGTTGATATTCCTATTTTGATCTAACCGTTCAATGATATATCCTGGTAAGTCTCCCATATCAATTTTATCTCCATACTGTTTTACATTATAGGCACTCTCAATAACATGTTTTAGTTCCCTTACATTACCGGGCCAGCTGTAATCCTTAAAGATCTTTATTAGTTTAGGTTTTAAGCCTTCAATATTTTTATCAAACTTCTGATTATAATGATTAATAAAGTTATCGGTTAAAAGCATGATATCATCTTTTCTTTCTCTTAAAGGCGGCAGATAGATATATACTACACTTAAGCGGTAATATAAATCTTCTCTTAACCTGTTTTCTTCAAAGGCTTGGTCAGGATGCATATTCATGGTGGTAATAATCCTTACATCAACTTCTTTTTCTTTTTGCCCCCCGATTCTTCTAATTCTACCATCCTGCAGCACTCTTAATAGTTTGGCCTGTAAAGAAAGGTCCATGGAATTTATCTCATCAAGTAAGATAGTGCCTCCATCAGCCATTTCAAATAAGCCTGGTTTACTCTTCGCTCCCGTGAAACTACCTTTTTCAGTTCCAAACAGGAGTGCTTCTAAAAGGTCCTTCGGTAAGGCCGCACAGTTTTGGGCAATAAATTCTTTGTTCTTTCTCCAGCTGGCATTATGAATGCTTTGAGCAAATAATTCTTTACCGGTCCCGGTTTCCCCATATATTAAAACTGATGAATCACTTCTAGCACATTTCATAGCATCACTTATTGAACTATTGAATTTAGGGTTTTGTCCTATGATATCAGCAAATTCATAACTGGTATTATTATCAACTTCCTTTTTAGGCTCAGAATTATTACTGTCTTTTAATTTATTTCTTAAATTTGTTATATCATCGACTAATTCTTCGGTTTGGGTTATATCCTTGGAAATTTCAACTGCACCTTTAGTATCATCTTCAAAGAGAATGGGAAAAGTGTGATTAATAGTAATTATCTTTTTCCCGCGGTAATTGATAAAGGTTTGTTTATGGTTGAAATACTTCTCTTCATTTTTTAATGTCTTCATTAAAGTTGATGTTTCTAAAGTTAAAGAAGGAAAAACTTCAAATAAATTTTTCCCAATTACTTCTTCTGGTTTTAAACCATCTATTTCAGAAGCCTTTTTATTGTATAAAATTGTAGTACCTTTATTATTAACTACATGAATTCCTTCATTTAAATTATTTAACATCTTACAGAGACTTTCATTATTTAAATTTTTTTTAGGATTAATCCATTTTGTGTCCATATTTATCCCCCTGATATTTTTCGCTTATCTTATTTATTCTATCTATAGTAAATTAAACCTGCTTTTTATGCAAGTTTTTTTGCATAATTGAAAAATTTCTTGCGCAAAAAAGGAATAAATAACTGTTTTGTGGAAGTTAATATATTGAGGTGAGAAAATGCCAAATACAAAACTTTTTATTAAGGGAAATCTTATTAACCAAAAAAATAGCGATGCCTTTTTAATTGAAAATGGAATGATCAAAAAAACTGGTAAGACTAAAAATTTACTCGGCAAGTATAAGAATCTTTCAGAAGTAATCGATTTAAATAATCAATATGTAACACCTGCTTTTAATGACGGACACCTTCACTATTTTTATTACTCTCTTTTAAAAGATAGTATTGACCTTAAAAATTGTGAATCAATTGAGCAGGTATATAATAAGATTAAAAGCAAAGCTGGTCAAGCCCCTGAAGATAGCTGGATTACAGTTATTAACTGGGATGAAGAACAATTTGGGGGAGTAAAAAAATTAGATAGGTATGTTTTAGATAAACTTTCTAAAAATATACCTATTTTAGTTAAACGTAGATGCTTACATCTTGCCTTTGTTAATTCTAAAGCACTTGAACTAGCTAATATTAATAAAGAGACAAAAGATCCAGCCGGCGGCAAAATAGTAAGGGATAAAGAAGGTTACCCAACTGGTGAACTCCAGGATGAATCAATTGGAATTATCGATGATATTGTATTAGAAAAACAAAGAAAAAGATTTAAAAATATTTTAAAAAATTCAGCAAAAGATTTCTTAAAAAGAGGTATCACCTCTATTCATACCGATGATTTAGGACATAAAAAATATCGGGAAGATATATTTAAAAGTTACTATGAGCTAGCAAATGATAAAGAAATACCTTTAGATATTACCCTACAACTAAGGGTAACTAAAAAAGATGATTTTGATTATTATAAAAAGATAAGAGAACAAACTAAAGATATTAAAGGTTTAAAAACCGGTCCTGTTAAATTTATGTTTGACGGTTCCTTAGGGGGCCGGACGGCTGCTTTAAGAAAACATTATACAGATGATACTACTACTAAAGGTGAACTTCTATTTGACAAAGAAAAGTTAGAAGAGTTAGTTGAGCGTGCTTATCAGCTAGATTTTCAGCCTGCCATCCATGCCATAGGAATTAAAGCAGTTGAGATTGTAAGTAAAATATATGAAAGGATGAATAAAAAGTATCCACATAAAAACTTAAGACCGATTATTGTACATGCTTCTATGCTCGATGACAAGCTGATTGATAGGGTAAAGAAAAATAATATTGTGCTTTCCATTCAGCCCACCTTTATTAGTTCAGATTATAAGATGGCTGATAAAAGATTAGGGAAAAGAAGAGCAAAAAGTCTTTATAGGATGAGAAGTCTCTTAGAAAAGGGAATACATTTAGCTGGTAGCTCTGATGCACCGGTTGAAGATATTAATCCTCTATATGGTATTTATGCCTCAGTTAAAAGGAAAAAGCCGAACCAACCTCAGGAAAAAAGCTGGCATCCTAATGAAATTATCGATATTAAAAAAGCCCGAGAGCTTTACACCACAGGGCCTGCTTATCAAAACTTTGAGGAAGATATTAAAGGTAAAATTAAAGAAGGTTATAAAGCGGACTTTATAACCTTTAATAAAAATCTCTTTAATATAAAGTCTGAAGATATAATAAATCTAAAAGTCAGATCTGTTTACAAAAAAGGAGATTTAGTATTTGAAAGTTAAACAGAACTTATATATTTTTTATTAACATATTCTGAAGTCATTGCTTTTAACATTGCACCATAGTTTAGTTTAAACTCAATTTCACTGCCAATTTGCAGTTCTCTTTCGGAGTCAGTTATATCACATAATAAGTGGTCACTACTGGCTCCAATTATTTTTACACCTTCTAACATAGGTGTCATTCCTTCTACTTTTACATCCTGTCTCCCTACTGCTAAAATAGCTCTCTTTCTAACACCTTTATCTTCAAATTCCGGCTTATTGCCAAAGGCATCATGACCAATCTGGCCCGTTGGTATAGAGGGCTTTTCTTTTAACTCAATAATTTCGGCAGTCAAGGTTATATTATTACTATTTAAAAAGGGTATCTCTCTTTGATGGGTTATATCTGTACCCTGAATTAAACCTTCCCCTACTCTTAGATTATTGACACCTTCAGGTAACTGTTCTTCGTCAAAAAGAATGGTGGTTGCAGTATTGCCACCTGAAACTACCTTTAAATCATAATTATATTTTTCTTTTACTTCTTTCTTTAAATCAAGCAGTATCTTAGTATTATCATAAGTAGGCAGTACCCCTCCATAACAACCAACATTCGTTCCTAAGCCAATTATTTTAATACCATCAATATCTAAAGCATCTTCCATAAAGTCCATAAAGTCTTTTACAAGGACTCCTTCTCTTAAGTCACCAACATCGACCATAATTATTACTTTATGTACTTTATCTTTCTTCTTGGCAGCTCTTCCGATACTTTCTAAAGTAATAAGTTCCGAATTTAAACTTATATCAACGTACTTAATTAACTGTTTAACTTCAGAAAGGCGGGGTAATCTTAAAAGTACCATATCATTTTCAAAACCGGCTTCCCTCATCTTAATAATATTTTTCATCCTGGAATCACCTAAAGTTTCAATACCACCCTTTACTACAGAGTTTATCACTCTTAAATCACCGGCACTGCCTTTGACCACACCGGTTATATTAATGCCTCTTTTGTCACATTCGTCTTTTAAAATACGAGCATTCTCTTTTATATTAACCAAATTAACATTAACACGAGGAGTTTTATTCATTAAATCACTTCCTAACTATATTTTTTAGATTACAACAATTTTAATTATATTATATTCAACCGTTATCTTCAACACTAACGGAACTGGAATGATTATTGCATATTTAATATATTGGTATAAATATATTCTTGTTTTATGGGAGGTAGACAATGCGTAATTATAAAAAGTATCAAATTTGGAATGATGTAAAAGAAGAAGAATGGAATGATTGGCACTGGCAGGTTAAAAACAGAATTACAGATGTAGAAACCTTACAGAAAGTAATTGATATAAATGATGAGGAAAAAAAAGAAATCGAATCTTCTTTAAATACACTTAGAATGGCTATAACACCCTATTATGCGTCTTTGATGGACTATAGTGATAGAGACTGCCCAATTCGCAAACAGGCGGTCCCCACCGCTAAAGAACTTAATATGGGCAATGCTGATATGGAAGACCCTTTACATGAAGATGTAGATTCTCCGGTTCCAGGACTTACTCATAGATATCCTGACCGGGTATTACTATTAATTACAGACCAATGTTCAATGTACTGCCGTCACTGTACTAGAAGAAGATTTGCCGGAGTAACTGATAAGTCAATGCCAATGAATCAAATAGATAAGTCAGTCAAATATATAAAAAATAATGAAAAGATTAGAGATGTCCTTCTTTCAGGTGGAGATGCATTATTAGTCTCTGATGATAAATTAGAGAAAATTATCAAAAAATTAAGGGCTATTGAACATGTAGAAATTATCAGGATTGGAACCAGAACACCCGTGGTTATGCCGCAGCGAATCACTGATGGTCTGGTTGAAATGTTAAAGAAATACCATCCGATCTATCTTAACTTACAGTTTAACCACCCAAAAGAAATTACTGAGACCGTCCAAAAGGCAATTGAAAAATTAAACTATGCAGGTATTCCAGTCGGTAATCAATCTGTATTACTAAAAGGTATTAATGATCAACCCTCTATTATGAAAAAGTTAGTACAACAACTTCTATATATTAGAATTAAACCTTATTACTTATATCAATGTGATCTTTCAAAGGGAATTGAACATTTTAGAACTTCAGTTAGTAAAGGAATAGAAATCATTGAATCACTTAGACAACATACAACCGGAATGGCTGTTCCAACTTATGTAATAGATGCTCCGGGTGGAGGAGGTAAAATTCCAATAAGTCCTCAATATATGGTATCACAGGCTGAAAACAAAGTTATCTTAAGAAATTATGAAGGAAATATATATGCCTATACAGAACCCGGATATGATAAAGACAACCACAAGGGGGATAAAGTCAACCGAGGAGTAGCTAAACTAATTGAAAATGGCAATTATACTATAAATGAATAGAATTTAGCAAAGGGCACCTTATTTTAGGTGCCCTTTGTATATTATTATTCTTTTATTAAAACTCTTTTAAGTCATCACTTATTATTAAATCTGCTTCTGTCTTTTGAACCACTTCTTGTACAGAAACCCCTTCCGCTATTTCCTTTAAAATTAAGCCTTTTTCTTTTACTTTCATCACAGCCAGTTCAGTCACTATTAAATCAACTTCACCAGCCGCTGTTAGGGGTAAATTACATTCTTTTTTAATTTTAGAATCTCCCTTTTTGGTTTGATGGGTAATAGCACAGATAACTCTTTTTGCACCTACTGTTAAATCCATAGCTCCACCCATTCCAGGCACTAATTTACCAGGAATCATCCAATTAGCAATATTACCTTTTTGATCTACCTGCAAAGCCCCTAAAACTGTCATATCAAGGTGGCCGCCGCGAATTATATTAAAAGACATCGCTGTATCAAAAAAACTTCCTGTCTTCTTAATAGTAGCCGGCCTACCACTTGCATTAATAATATCTTTATCTTCAAAACCTTCATCTGCTTCTTTATCCAAACCCACTAAACCATTCTCCGAATGGATATTTACTTCAATATCATCAGATATGTAATCACAAACTAAAGTTGGTGTTCCAATACCTAGATTTACAACATCTCCATCTTGAATTTCTTGCGCAATTCGCTTCGCAATTTTTCTTTTTATTTCAGACATTAATTCACCCTTCCTTTCATTACAAATGGAATAACAATTTATGTTCTATAGTAACTGTTTGTCACTCTCAATTACGTAATCAACAAAGATATTAGAAGTTTCAATATTATTATTATTTAATTCTCCATTTTTGACAACTTGTTCTGCCTCAACGATAACCGTATCAGCAGCCATTGCCATAATCGGATTAAAATTTCGGGCTGAGTATCTATAGATTAAATTACCGCTTTCGTCAGCTTTCCAGGCCTTTATAATGGCTATATCGGCAGCAAGTGGTTTAGCAAGTATGTATTTCTCACCATCAACTTCCATTACTTCCTTGCCTTCTTCTGCTTTTGTGCCAATTCCAATTGGTGTTAAAACCCCTCCAAGGCCAGCTCCTTCACACCTGATTTGTTCAACTAAATTTCCCTGTGGAATTAAATCAATATCAATTTCACCACTATTCATTTTTTTACCAATATCTGGATTGGTCCCAATATGGGAAGTAATCATCTTTTTAATATCTGTATTAGCTAAAAATTTACCTTTACTTTTATAATTAAAACCAGCATCATTTACTATGATATTTAAGTTTTTCAAATCAAAATCATTTAAGTATTCTAAAACTGTCTCTGCCGTACCACAGTTTAAAAATCCACCGATCATTAAAGTCATATTATCTTTAAATAATCCATCTAAATCTTGAAGTTCAACAACTTTTTGCATTGGCAGCCTCCTTGTAAAATGAAATTATTTTATCTGAAATGTCTCAAGAAAACTCCATCCTAATCTTGTTTTTGATTAGG
>CAYSHP010000001.1:0-126984 GCA_964430875.1 uncultured Halanaerobiales bacterium | reverse complement strand
AGTTCCTAAATCAATTCCTAGTATCTTACTCATTAAAGACTCCTCCTTTTATATTGAATAATTTATTTAAAAGTATACTAGATAGCCACTTTAACCATGGCTGGTCTAACAACTTTGTCTTCCATCATATAACCCTTTTGAATCTCCTCAACAACATGTCCAGATTCTACTTCTTCCGATTCCACCTGCATAACTGCTTCGTGATATGCAGGATCAAATTCTTCACCTTCAGTATCAATAATTTCAAGTCCTTCTTTTTTTAGGACATCTATTAACTGTTTATGAATCATCTTAACTCCAGATAAAAATTCAGAGTCTTCATCAACTGACTTTAAAGCTCTTTCAAAATTGTCGATTACCGGCAGTAATGAATTTATGAACTCAATTTTGGTCTTAACTTCTATCTGCTGTTTTTCTTTTTTAGCTCGATTTCTATAGTTAACAAAATCAGCTTTTAATCTTTTTAATTTATTTAAGTATTCATCTTTTTCTTCAGTGACTTCTGTAAGTTGTTGTTTTATTTCATCTAATCTTTCTTCCATTACTTCTTCAGTTATATCTTCTTCTAAATCAACAGTCTCTTTTTTGTTTTCTTCATTATTTAGTTTTTCTTCTTGAACAGTTTCCTGCTCTTCATCGAAGTTTTTGTCTTCTTTAGCCACCATTTATTTACTCACCTCTGATATAATTTTGCTTAAGATATCGGATACTATATTTACAGTTGATATCACGCGGGGATATTCCATACGAGTTGGTCCTAATACACCTATTTTCCCAACTGCTTTATCTCCTATTGAATAGTTTGCAATAACTACACTACAGCGTTGCATTTCTTCCATTTCATTTTCATGACCAATACGGACTTCTAACTTTTTATTATTTTCAGCAGTAATTAATTTCTTAAGGGTATCTTCATGGTCTAGAATATTTAAAACTTTCTTCAAATAATCTATATCGTTAAATTCAGGTTGATCAAGTATATAAGAAGTACCCCCGATATATATTTTAACATCTTCTGGTTTGATTAAATCCTTGATTTCATCGTTAATAATGGTAAATAGTTTTTGTGATAAATTTATTTTTTGAACTAATTCATTTTCAATTTCTTTAAAATATTCTCTATCTAGTTCAGAAATGTCTTTATCTTCTATTTTATTAATTAAGAAGTTATTGATATATCTGATTTTTCTTCTCGATAGTTCTTCCTTTGTATTAATTAATTTATCACTTACAAAACCATTATCAGTTACCATTACAAGCAGTAATTTATTATTAGTCACTTTCATTAACTGTAATTCACTAATTTGTATATTTTTAAATTCTGGTTCTGTAATCATTGTTGCATACTTTGTAAATTCAGATAACATGTTAGTCATGCTAGAAACTATTTCATGCAAACCATGTCTATCCTTTGTTATTTCTGAAAGTGTTTTAATCAGTTTTTCAGAATTAATACCCTTATTTTTCATAAGGATATCCACATAATACCTATATCCCTTATCAGAAGGAATACGGCCTGCTGATGTGTGAGGCTGTTCAAGATAACCTAATTCCTCCAAGTCTGCCATCTCATTTCTTATTGTAGCTGAGCTAACTCCAAGATCATATTTTTTAGCAATTGTACGTGAACCAACTGGAGAAGCTGTTATAATGTGTTCTTGAATGATGGCATGAAGTATATTTTTTTTGCGTTCATCTAGATTTGCAACCATCATCTTCACCTCTTTTTTAGCACTCAATAAAGAAGAGTGCTAATAACTATTAATAAAATAACATATCACTTGGTCTTTGTCAAATACTTTTGCTCTTATTTTTATATTCAATAATGACTAAAGTAAAAACTCAGAAAAGCTTACATTTCCTAGGTTAATGCCTTTTTTAGTTAGATATATATTTTGTTCATTCTCTTTTATTAAGCCTTCTTTTTTTAATTTTTTTATAGTATCTTCATATACCTCATTTATAGTAATATCAAACCTATCTTGAAAATCCTTTTTACTAACTCCTGAAATTAATCTTAGACCCATAAACATCATTTCTGAAATTAATTCTTTTTGAGTTAAATTAATAATTTCTTTTATTGGAAATTCATTCTTTGCAAGCTTATTAATATATGAAGCTATGTCTTTAATATTATAATACCTATTTTTCCCATTAAAGCCATGAGCAGAAGGTCCAATACCTAAATATGGTTTGTAATTCCAGTATAATAAATTATGTTTTGAGTGATAGTCTTGTTTGGCAAAATTAGATATCTCATAATGCTGATAACCATTTTTCTTTAATTCATTTATCGCAAAGTTATACATTTTATAATCTAATTCTTCTGTTATTTCGGTAATTCTATCTTCTTTTAACATCTGATAAAATGGCGTACCTTTTTCAATTTGTAAATTATATAATGAAATATGTTTTGGATTAAATTCAATTGATTTATTTAAACTGTATTTGAAATCTTCTAATTTTTGATCTGGAATTGCAAAGATTAAATCAAGGCTAAAATTATCAAAATATTTCTTTACATTATTTATAACTGAGATTGATTTCTTAACATTATGGATTCTACCCAAAAATTTAAGTTCATTATCAAGAAAAGATTGAACCCCCAGGCTCAATCTATTAATGCCACTTATTTTATATTCTTTTATTTTATTTTCATTTAAACTTTCAGGGTTAGCTTCCATTGATATTTCAATATCTTCTAACACAGTATAATTACTATATATTATATTAAGAATTTTTTCTATTTCACTAGGTGTTAAAAGGCTGGGAGTGCCTCCCCCTAAGTAAATCGCTTTTACTTTTTTATTTTTTAATTTTTTAGAATATAATTCAATTTCTTTGATTAGAAAATCCATATATTTATTTACATACTTTTTTTTATATTTAATTGAATAAAAATCACAGTAATTACATTTACTCTCACAGAAAGGTATATGAATATAAATGCCAAATGGAGAGTGGTAATTTAAATATTTACTCATCTTCATCCCTTTCTAACACTGCCATAAATGCTTCCTGTGGTATATCAACCTTCCCAACTTTTTTCATTCTCTTTTTACCTTCTTTTTGTTTTTCTAGCAATTTTCGTTTCCTACTTACATCTCCACCATAACATTTTTGTAGTACGTCTTTTCTTTTAGCAGGTATATTAACCCTGGCAACTATATTATTGTCGATAGCGGCCTGTACAGGGACTTTAAACATTTGTTTAGGTATTAATTTCTTTAACCTTCTTACCAATTTTTGGCCCTCATAATGCGCGTCTTCTTCAAATACAATTGTGGAAAGCGCATCAACAGGTTCTTTGTTAACTAAAATATCTAATTTAACTAAGTTAGCTTCCTCATAACCAATCATATCATAATCTAAAGTTGCATAACCTCTTGATTTAGATTTTAATTGGTTAAAAAAATCAGTTATTATTTCACTTAACGGCATCTTATATTTTAGAGCAACTCTGCTTTCATCCACATACTGCATATCAATAAATTGTCCGCGATTTTCCTGGCATAATTCCATTATAGATCCAATGTATTCTTCCGGTACATGAATAGTTGCTTCTACAAATGGTTCTTTAATTACTTCAATTTCATTTTGTTCAGGAAAATCAGCTGGATTTTCTATTTCTAAATGTTCACCATCTTCTGTTTCAACTTTATATATTACACTTGGAGCTGTGGTTATTAAATCAATATCGTACTCTCTTTCTAGTCTTTCCTGTATAATTTCCATATGCAGTAAACCTAAAAATCCACATCTAAAACCAAAACCCAGCGCTTCTGAAGTTTCTGGTTCAAATAATAGGGAAGCATCGTTTAACTGTAGTTTTTCTAAAGCATCTTTTAAAAGATTGTAATCATTATTATCAGAAGGATATAAGCCGCTGTAAACCATTGGTTTGACTTTTTTATAGCCTGGCAGGGGTTCAGGTGCAGGGTTATCTGATAAAGTTACAGTATCACCTACTCTACAATTTCTTACATCTTTTATACCTGCTATTATATAACCTACTTCCCCAGCCTCTAAATTATCTACTGCAGTCATAGTTGGGTTAAAAACACCTAATTCATCGACTTCATATTTATTTTTATTAGCCATCATTTTAATATGATCTCCAACTTTAACTTTACCATCAACTACTCTTACATAGGCTATAACACCCTGATAAGAGTCATAGACAGAATCGAACACCAAAGCTCTTAGTGGCTTCTCTCTGTTCTCTTCAGGCGCTGGTATTCTATCAATAACAGCATTAAGTACTTCTTCAATATTAGTACCTTCTTTTGCACTTGTCAAAATTGCTTCATCCGGATCTATTCCAATCTCTAAAAGCTGTTCTTTTACCATTTGAGGATTAGCACTATCTAAATCTATTTTATTAATAATTGGAATAATCTCTAAGTCATTTTCTAAGGCTAAATAAATATTTGCCATAGTCTGTGCTTCTACACCCTGAGCAGCATCTATTACTAACAAAGCTCCTTCTGCAGCAGCTAAACTTTTAGAAACCTCATAAGAAAAATCCACATGTCCAGGGGTATCTATTAAATTCAATTCATATTGATTATAATTTATTCTTACTGCTTGCGCTTTTATAGTAATACCTCTTTCACGTTCCAAATCCATATTATCTAGTACCTGTTCTTTCATCTCGCGATCCGCTATTGTGTTTGTATATTCAAGTAAACGGTCAGCAAGGGTTGATTTGCCATGGTCTATATGTGCGATTATACAAAAATTTCTTATATGCTGACAGTCCATACTATTTCTCCTTTCTTTATTTGCATGCATGCGATTATTATAACATTGAAAATTTCATTAATCAAGAAAGTTAAAATTTCAGCTTTAAATCAAATAATCTATTCTAAAAACTTGCATTTTTATATATCTAATGTTAAAATTGATATGTTGCAAATTTAGGAACAAAATATAAATATACCGTTCACTCACAAGGAGGTGAAAGTTGTGCCTATTATTGAATCTGCTAAGAAAAGAGTAAGACAAAACGAAAAGAAGAAAAAAGTTAATGATCGCTGGAAGAATAAGCTAAAAAATGTTATAAAAGAATTTGAAGCAGCGGTTGAAGAAGGTAATGTAGAAGAAGCAGAAGAAATGCTTCCTGATGTTTATAAAATTATTGATAAATCTGCTTCCCATAACATTATTCATAAAAATAATGCTGCTAGAAAAAAATCTAAAATGAAAAGAATGCTAAATCAATTAAAAAACGATAAATAATTATAACATTAAAAAAGGCTTATTCGTCTATGAATAAGCCGTTTATTTTTTATATAATAATTATGGAATTTAAAACAGCATCTTCTGTTTTATCCTGACCAGTTTTAACTTTAATATCTGCTTGTAAAAAAGAATCTAAGAGCTCTTCTAATTTATTAAATGAATAGTTATCTACATATTTATATATTTTTTTGACTGGATATGGATGTATCCCGATTTTACTTGCTATTTTTTTTGATCTCATCCCCTGATTTTTCAAATCTTTAATAATTAACATTAGTCTAATGCGTCTTGTGATCATTGCTAATATTATTTGTGGTACTTCCCCACTTGTAATCATATGTTGAAATAAATAAACACTTTTTTGTTTTTCTCGATTACTTATTGCATCAAGAAATTCAAATATTTCATTTTCCTTTAATCTTCTATCCTTAGAAATTACTTTCTTTATGTCTCTTAGTTCAATTTTGTCCTTACCATTTACATATGTACATATTTTATCGATTTCAGAATCTAATTGTTGTAAATTGTTGTTAAACATCTTCTCCAATATTTTAATACCCCGGTAATCTACTTTTTTACCACGCTGTTTAAATTGAAGTTTAATCCATTTATCTAAATTTTGATATTTGGGAGGAGCAAGATTTATTATCTCACCATACTCTTCTATGATATCTTTTCTTTTATTTTTACTAATATCTTGATTTATTATAATTAATAAAATAGTTGAATCAGGTATATCTTTGATAAATTTCTCGAACAATGCAAAATTACCTATATTTTTCTTAAATATATTACCTGATTTTACAATAATAAACCGTTTATTAGACATAATGGGTAAAGTATTTCCCTGGCTAACGATACTTTTAAAAATTTCTTCTTCCTCTCTGATATAACTTAAATTAAAATCGCTGATACTTTCATCAACAAATTTTTCTTTAAATCTTTTTTCGAATTTATCTAATAGATATTCTTCAGAACTGAAAACTAAATATATATTCTTCAGCTGGTTTAATTTTTTTTGAAAAACCCTTTCTGTCTTTTTATTCATCTTAAACACCCTCTAATACAATATTTTAGGAATTCATTTAATTTTAACACACATTAAACGCTATAATCAATTTATATAAGAATTAATACTGTACTTCAAGCCATTTGTTTTTATTATTACTGCACCTGATTTATCTGTCCTCCAGACTCTACTCTGAAACTTATTTAATCTATCTAATATTTTTTGATCCGGATGGCCAAAATTATTAAATCCTACACTAATTATTGATTCTTTAGGCTGCACTTTTTTAATAAATTTACTAAAGCTAGAAGTGTTACTTCCATGGTGAGCTATTTTTATAATATCTGCCTTCATATATTTTTTAGGTATTTGTTTGACCAAATTTATTTCCGCTTCTTTTTCTATATCTCCTGTAAATAACATTTCAAATGTTTTATACTTCAAACGAAAAACAACCGAATTATTATTGCGATTTTCATATACTATATTGTGCAATGGTCCCAGAAATTCTAAATTCAGATCGACCAATTTTAAAATATCTTTATTCCCGGCCATTAAAACTCTAATATTTTGATCTCTTGCTGACTTGATAATCTCTTTTGTTTTTTTGTATTCTTTATCTACATGTTTAGAAACTACTAAATTTTTAACAAATCCTTTGGATATTAAGAAATCAGCATCTGAACAATGATCCCCATCAAAGTGGGAAATTATTAAATAATCAATGCTTTTAATCCTCTTTTGTAATAAAAAAGGAATGATAGTACTTTTAACCTTAGTCGTTGAACCACTCATCCCCCCTGTATCCACTAATATTCTCTTATTATCAGGAGTTTCAATAAATATTGAATCGCCTTGTCCCACATCTAAACAATAAATATCTAAAAGATTATTAGAGGGTTTAGGTAAAAATAAAATTGACAATGTAAATATTAAACTTACTATTATTATAATAGAAAATATTTTGTACTTAAATCTATATCTAATATCTCCTTTTATTTTTAGTAGATAAGATAATGAAAATAATATAATATACATTAAAAGTACTGTGATTATAGAAGGAGTAGCAACTTTTATTTCAGCCGAAGGTAAATCCGACATTATGTTTATACCTCTTTTTAAAATTATTGATAAAAAATAGATTAAACGACCTGTAATATTGCTTATAATTGGAAACAATAGATAAACAGTAAAGTGACTTAATATTAAAAATACTATTAATGTAACCATAGGTACTGCCCAGAGATTTGTTATTATACCAGCAGGGGTGATTGTATTAAAATAATAAGCAGTTAATGGAATTGAACCTAACTGTGCTGCTATACTAACCGCTAAGGCAGGATGCAAATTTTTCTCTAATAGTTTAGACCAGCTGATAATCATTAGTAATACTAAGAAACTTAACTGTAGTCCTATAGAAAATAACTGATAAGGATTTATTAATAATACTAAAAATAAGACAAGTGATATTAAACCAGAAAACTCTATTTTAATATTTAATTGTTTACAATATCTATAAATTAAAACTAAAAATGAAGCTCTTAAAACTGAAGATCTTAAACCGGTCATTATAATATAAGTAATTAAAAATATAGATAAAATAATATTTTCTATTGACAAACTAACTGAAAATGGTTTTAAAATCATCAATAAAAACATAGTAATAAAACCTATATGTAAACCGGATATTGCTAATAAATGGTTAGCACCTGCTTTTCTAAAATTATTTTCCCAGTTTTGGTTTAAACCACTCTTTTCACCTAAAATTAAAGCTTTTATAAATTCATTTACAGGTGGAGGAATTTTATTATTAATTGAACTTAATAATATCTTTTTTATTTTAATAATTATCGTTTTAAAACTATTATAACTTTGAATTTTATATAACTCAAAGACATTACCAACACTATATATATGTTGTTTTTTGAGGTATTTAAAATAAGAAAAACCGCCAGGATTTCTTTTTTTCTGTGGTCTATTTAATTTAATTCTAGCAATAACTAAATCGCTCTGCGTTATATCAGAAGGTATTTGATCTTTATAAAGTTGAATTTTACCATACTTAACTTTTTTATTATTAATTAAAATAGGCTTTAGTACTATAGAATTACCTTCTAAAGAATCTAATTTATGATCAATCTTTCCAATAACTTCAACCACTTGTCCATTAAATTTTGTAATGGAATATTTACTATCATAATTAATCTCATAATATAGTAAATAGATAAAGCCAAAGATAAAGATAATTATTAATAAGATAATATAAAGTTTCTTTGTATTATCAAAAAGAAAGAAGATTAAAATGATAGCAAGCGAGATTATTAAAATTAATCTAAAGTTTAAAAAATAATAACCAGTAATTAAACCTAAGATAAAAAATATTACAGCTTTTACTAAAAATATATTATCTAATTTCAATTCATATCAATTCCTTTATTAATTAGAGTATTTTAAAAATTTTTTTGATGTGGTATTATAATTTGGTCTTTATTATATATCTTTTGTTCTAAATTTAACTTTGATAAAGCCGCATCATCTCTTAATATAATTATTTTATTTATTATTGTCTTTAACTTAATACCTGGTTCAATAATATAGAAACCAGGATTCTTTACAGCACCACTTATATGTATTTTCACCCTGTTTTCTTTTGAAGTACTGTTTTTATCACCAGTAAAATTATCATATTTAAACTCTTTTAAATTAACCGTTTTGTAATTTTGAGCAATTTTTCTTTCCTGATAGATATTAAAGACTGTCATTGATAAAAAGACTACTGCAATAATTAATACAGAATATACTATTTTGTGTTTAATTTTTATCACCTCTATTCTATATATTACTATATTTGTTATTATTTTCCTTTATTGTTAATAAAAAATCCCCCTATTTGGGGGTTTTTTTAAAGATGGGCTTTGATTTTTTTAATAATCAAATCGTTTGCTATATCATTTAATCCCCCATGGGGAATAATGATATCTGCTAAATATTTGGTCGGTTCAACATATCTTTCATGCATCGGTTTAACAGTTGCCATATACTGATTTCTAACTGAATCAAAGGTTCTATCCCTTTTTTTGATATCTCTATTAATTCTTCTCAACAATCTTATATCGGCATCAGTATCAATATATATCTTTAAATCAAATAAATCTCTCAATTCGGGATAGTGAAAGATTAAAATTCCTTCCACAATAATAATCGGAGAAGGTTTTACTTTTTTGGTTTCATTTAATCTTTTGTTTGTTTTATAAGAATAAACCGGCCTATCAATTGGGTTTCCCTTTATTAACTTTTTAAGGTGTTTAATTAATAAATCTGTTTCAAATGAATCCGGGTGATCAAAATTTATTTTTTCTTCGGCTACAGAAAAGTGACTTTTGTCATAATAATAGAAGTCATGCCTTAACATTGTTACCTCATCTTGAAATGCATCTTTTAAAATTTTTGCTAAAGTAGTTTTACCTGAAGCTGTTCCACCTGCTATACCAATTAATAGTTGTGACAACTAATTTCATCCTTTCAATATTAATAATCTTAATTTATAGTATAATAACTAATTAAGATTAGGTCAAGTTGCTAAGTAAATTAAATTATAATTTTTTATTATTTCTTATAAAAAAAGCCACAGATTTACTGTGACTTATCTATAACCATTTTTATATACTTTTTTTATGCCAAAACTCTGCTCTTTTCTTTTTCCTTGCTTATTTTTGTTTTTATCTTTTTCAATTTTATTTATATCATTAAACTCCTTATATATTTCATGAATGGCAACAACAGCAGTTTTAGTGGAAATATTTTGATTAATCACCTTGTTGATGATCTCATTTATGACATACCGAGCTTCTTCAGGCAAACCCACAATATCATGGATTAGTTCTTCAATATGCTCTTTAATTTCAGCATGGTATGTAAAATCATTAGGAGATTTTTGTTCTTTTGCTTGTATCATTTTTCTTAACTCAATTAATTTGAGTAAAGTTTCAGTTCTTGATAACAATCTTAGATCGCCTCCACTTTAATAACTGTTTTGCCTATAATCTTCATCCGGAGAACTTTTAAACATAAATTGATAACCCTTAGTCATCTCACTAATTCTTGAAGCAAGATAAGTAGCTGCTTTTAAATGACCCGAATTATAATAGGGATTACTTTTATCATTTTTAGTTAACTTAAAGAAATCATTATTAGAAGTAAATATGACAGGTTTGTTGTAATCATATCTATGATTTAACCAAGCTGTTAAATTTCCAAATACAAAATCAGTATTACGCTCTCTTAAAAAATCATCAATAACCAGTAATTTCGAGTTCATAACTGCATTTTCGATAATATCAATTTCTCTTTTTAAATCCTGATTTGTTGAATTATATTGACGTTTTTTCCACAAATAATTAACTTCACTCATAAAAAATACAGGACGCCAATTGTTTTCACTTAAAGAGACACCTCTTCTGGAATAATATTCAGGTCTTTTTTGATAAATTTCTGTAGCAAAAACTTTAGCAGCCGTTTTAAGCGCAGAAATAGCAACATGAGTTTTCCCACAGCCGTTAAATTTACTATAAAGATAGACAGATTGAGGGCCTTTAATAGCTGTTAAAATATTCTCGGCATATGTTTTTATAGCCTTTATTTTACTAACATTCTCTTGGGGACATGCTTTGAAATTAAAAGTTGAAAAGCTTGCATTTTCAAACTTTGGGGGGATGTGACTGTTATCAATTATCACATCATAGATCTTTTTTATTGCTTCTTTCTCAGAGATATGTTTATCTATATCCCTTTTTGTAGTAGTCTTCGAGGGATTCTTCTTCATCTCTTTTTTCTTTTTTTCGATTAATTTCTTGAAGTCTTTTTTCATACTCTTCCATCCTTTGTTTTTCTTCTTTAAAGTCGTGAATTGTATATATTGATCTGTTTAGATAGTCTCTTAAAATAGATATTATATAATTAGCAGGATTACCTTCTGCCTTTTTCGCACTTATTTTTATCACTTCAATTATTACATCTTCACTAATTCCATCTTCCATAAAAGACAGTAGTTTCTGTAAAAGAGTAGGAGTTAAATTCAAAGTTCCAAAGTATTCGTCCCATTTACTCGCAATTTTGGAACCAGCTTTCTCATAATTAACTTGATTTTTATCTTTGGGTAAAATACCTTCTGGTATATTCAAATAAAGTTTATCATCTTCTTTTGATAGCCAATTTTTATTCAATAAAGAATCAATTAAATTATCCTCTTTCTCAAGTTCTTTTCGCCTAATTAGCCATTTACACTTGGTAATTAAACTAGACTGATCTATTTTAGAAAATAATTTAACTAATAATTTAAATTCTTTTAAATTCAAATTATCATCTGCAAAAAGAATTTTTGGAACCTTAAAATATTCTAAATGCTGCATTTTAATCACTCCTGACTTTTGGGCAGCATCAATAATCATAACATAATATATTTTTTAATTCAATATTTTAAAACTCATTTTCTATTTAATTTTAAGCGTATCTTTTTTATTCAACAAGAGATGGTTTTTCCCTTTTTTAATATTAAAAAACAGGAGGTGAACTCCTGTTTGATTTAGGCTTATATTGCTTATAAATCAGTAATTTGACTACTAAAAATTTTTTTACTTTTTTTTATTTTATCTGCAAATTGATATTATTAAAAAACATATTTTACCAAAATATTAATCCATGAATCTATTTATTACATTAAGAAGTTCATCTATTAGCTCTTCATCTTCATTTTGCAATGAACTCTGTACACATCCATTTATATGCTCCTGTAAAACTTTTAAACCTACCTTTTTTAAGGCACCTCTTACTGCTACAATTTGTGTTAAAATATCTACACAGTATTTTTCATTTTCTACCATTTTCTTTACTCCACGAACTTGACCTTCTATACGATTTAGACGGACTAATAAATCTTCCTTTACTTCTTCTGATATTGAATTCATAAAATCACTTCCTATTATCTTTTTCTTAAAAAAATACTCAAAGAAAATTAATAATTTGTAAATCATATAATTTTGAGAAAATAACTCAGGCAGATAAGGCAATTTCACTCCTTGCGGCTCTGAAATTTCAAATTAACGCTTTTAATTAGACTGCCCTCTGCCTGAGTTAAATCATCAAAGGCGTTATATTGAACAATGCGGTTTTTAAGTGATTACAATAGGACACGCCTTTTGATGAATTATTAAACTTAAAAAGCAAATAAAGAATACAGAAACTCCTCAAGTTTTGTTTGGTATTAGTATAATTAAAAATTTTAATTTTTAGAAATTATATTGACAATCTCAGATTGGAACTTTTCATTTTTTTCTATCTTTTTATCAATTCTTTTAGTTAAACGATATGATAGATATAAAAAGACAAATGAAAATATTATACCTGACACTTCTGAGCTCAAAGCTCCCCAAAGAAAAGACAAGCGGGCTCCTACAAAATAACCACCCACAAAAAATAATAGTGGAATTAAATAAATCATTAATGAACCTATTACCAAAGAACTATCTTTTAGTTCAATATTTACTGTATCTCCTACTTCTACATCTCTTTTGCTTTTGACTTCCACATACAATTCATCTTGTTCATGGGAATCTTCCATCCCTAAAATACAATCTTTATCACATTTACTGCAGGCAGAATGACGGGTTACAACTACTTTAGCAGTATCCCCATCCACAGCTACCACACATGCTTTTTCTCTCATCATCTAACACTCCTATTAAATTATCTAATAAAATCAGCTGGGTCTTTTCTATCAGGTGCTTCTATTTCACCTTTTATATAACCTAAAGGTGTAATTGTTGCAATATAATGTTTTACTGGTATATCTAATTTTCTTTTGATACTTTCTCTATCCATATCAGCGATCCAACAGGTACCTAAATTATATAATCTTGCAGCTAACATAAAATGGTATGCAGCTATATCTGCATCCTGTTTATATCTATTTGACTGTTCATTATCAGAACATATTGCTACAGCAAGCGGAGCCTTTTTTATTGGTTCTGAGGCTGTTTTCCGAATAGAAGCCAGATCACAAATTAACTCTTCATCTCTTATAAATTTAAAATAATAAGATTGAGAGTTCATGGAAGTAGGTGCATACCTACTTAAATCAATTACTTTATTTATAACTTCTTCGGGAATTTCTTTATCTGCATATTCCCGGTAACTTCTTCTTTTTAATAATAATTCTTTTCCTGTTAAGAAAGGATTAATATTATGTAAGAAAGTCTGAAATTCTAAGGTTCTTCCTTCTGGGTCTTTAGCAAAAAATTGATATATATTAAATTCCTTATTTTCTTTAGGCTCTTCAATTATATCTAACCCATCATTTTTATATATTTCATCTACTTCTTTTTTGGAATCATAATAAAATGTGATAATACCATCTTTATCAATTTTATCACCTTCACAAAAACCTAACTGTAAATTACCTTTTTCAAAAATTTTACACTTGCCCTGGTCCTGCCATAGATCCATACCTATTATATTTAGATAAAATTTGGATATTTTATCTAAATTTTTTGTTTTTTTAAATACTATACCTGACATATATAACACTCCCTAATTTAATTAGTTAAAAAATCAAAAATATTACTAAATACACCACTATCTGTTTTTCTGTAAAGCTCAGTATAACCACAGTTACTACAACTTACCGCAATAAATTTTTTGTTTTGAACATCAAATAATTTCGACAACTTTCCTCCAGTGGTTCTTAATTCAGTTTTATCATAGCTTCTATTTCCACATTTCTCACATTTAAATTCCCTTGCCATTTCTGAACCTCCATTAACTACTTTTTTTAATTATATCAAAAAACCCCCGTCATTAAAACAGGGGTTTTCATTAATTCAAAAATTATAACTTTATTTTACTACAACATTTACTAATTTTTTTGGTATAACTATCGTTTTAACTATCTCTTTTCCTTCTGTATATTTTTTCACCTTTTCTTGTGCAAATACTTTTTCTTTTAATTTATCTTCAGATATATCTGCACTTACATCTATTTTATCTCTTACCTTACCATTAATTTGGATGACTATTGTAATTTCTTCTTTTTTAGCTGCTTCAGCATCAAATATCGGCCATTCAGCACGATGAATACTACTTTCTCTTCCTATTCTATACCAGAGTTCTTCTGTCATATGAGGAGCAAATGGTGCCAACATGAGTAGTACTTTTTCAGTAATTAAGGCTAATAGTTTTTGATTAAGATTATCACTATTATTTCCTAAATAATGGTATATTTCATTGACTAGTTCCATAATAGCACTAATGGCTGTATTGAAATTGAGCCTTTCTTCTATATCTTCTGTTACTTTCTGGATAGTTTCATGAAGTTTACGGTGAAGTTCTGTTTCGGCTTCATTTAAATTAGACTGATTAATCTCCACTTTACTTACATCTACTTCCCTTATTTCTTCAATATTATTAGCAATAAATCTCCAAACTCTATTCAAGAAACGATCTGCACCTTCAACTCCTTCTTCACTCCATTCAAGGTCTTTCTCTGGTGGTGAAGCAAAAAGGATAAACAAGCGAGCAGTATCTGCCCCGTATTCATCTAATATACGGCCAGGATCAACTACATTACCTTTTGATTTAGACATCTTGTCTCCATCTTTTAGTACCATACCTTGTGCTAACCATTTACTAAATGGCTCATCTGCACTAATTAAGTCAAGATCACGAATAACTTTGGTAAAAAATCTCGCATAAAGCAAATGTAAGATAGCATGTTCAATTCCACCAATATACTGATCAACTGGAAACCAGTCTTCAGCTTTTTGGTAATCAACTGGTAATTTATCATTATTAGGGTCTATATATCTTAAAAAGTACCAGGAAGAATCTACAAAAGTATCCATAGTATCGATTTCCCTTTTGGCCTCTCCTCCACATTGAGGACAGGTTGTATTAACAAAGTCATCTGCTTTAGCCAAGGGAGAAAACCCTGTAGCTGAAAATTCAACATCATCAGGAAGTAAAACTGGTAGGTCTTCTTTTGGTACAGGAACAGCCCCACATTCTTCACAATAAACAATTGGAATAGGAGCACCCCAATATCTTTGTCTAGATATCAACCAGTCTCTTAAGCGGTAATTAACCTTTCTTTGCCCAATACCTTCTTTTTCCATATCATCAGCTATAGCATCAAAGGCTTCCTCTACATCTAAATCATTATATTTTTCAGAATTAATTAAATAACCATCTTCTGGATAAGCTTCTTCCATTGTCGAACCATCTAATTTTTCTTCAACATCATCTGGTTGGATAACAGCTTTGATTGGTAGATCATACTTTTTAGCAAAATCAAAGTCTCTTTGATCATGGGCAGGTACAGCCATTATAGCACCAGTTCCATATCCCATCAAAACATAATTAGCAATCAAAATGGGAATTTGTTCACCGGTCATTGGATTGGTTGCATAACTTCCAGTAAAAATACCTTCTTTATCTGATTCTGGTGAAGTTCTTTCCATTTCTTTTTGCTTACGTACTTTTTCAATGAAGTCCCTAATCTCATTTTCATTATCTTTACCGGAGATTAATTCTTCTACATAAGGATGTTCAGGTGCTAATACCATATAAGTTGCACCATATATTGTATCAGGTCGGGTAGTAAAAACTTCAAGCTCTTCATTAATTTCATCAATTGGGAAGTTTATACTCATACCTTCACTTCTACCAATCCAATTTTTCTGCATAGTTTTTACCCGTTCCGGCCAATCAAGTTTTTCATGACCTTCCAGTAATTCATCTGCATATTCAGTTATCTTTAAAAACCACTGTTCTAATTCTTTTTGTTCTACCTCAGTACCACATCTCTCACAGCTATTATTGACAACCTGCTCATTAGCTAATACAGTATCACAACTAGGACACCAATTAACAGCTTGTTCTTTGCGATAAGCAAGATCATTTTCAAACATTTTAACAAAAAACCATTGGGTCCATTTATAGTAATCGGGGTCAGCTGTAGCCACTTCTCGGTCCCAATCATAACTTAAACCCATTGCCTTCATCTGTTCCTTCATGCTATCGATATTTTCCCAGGTCCATTCTCTTGGATGAATATTACCATGTTTAATTGCTGCATTTTCAGCCGGTAGACCAAAAGCATCCCATCCCATAGGGTGAAGTACATTATGTCCTTTCATACGCTTAAAACGAGCTATTACATCCCCTATAGAGTAAACTCTTACATGGCCCATATGTAGTTTGCCAGAAGGATAGGGAAACATCTCTAAAACATAGTAATTATCTTTCTCATCCTGATTTTTAGCTTTGTATAAAGCCTTATCTTCCCATTCTTTCTGCCACTTTTCTTCAATTGTTTCAAAATCATAGTGATTTTCCATTACAATCTCCTCCCTAAAATTTATATAATTAATTTCTCAAAATAAAAAAACTCCTCCCGGTCAAGGGACGAGTTGTTTACCCGTGGTACCACCCTAATAGATAGTAATTATCCACTCAAAAAGTTAACGCCTTTATTACGACACTGTCTACTTTTTTCAACAGTATAGGTTCCGGAACGAGTTCGGCTTTTTTCATTACTGCTTTCCAGCAACCAGCAGCTCTCTTAGAATGATAAAAAGCCTATTACTTTCCTTCAATACCTTATTTATCAATAATTATCTTTGTAAAAATTATATTAATTTATCTAATTAAAGTCAAGAAGTTTCTTCTTTTTTTAGAATCTTTTTAGCATCAGCCCATAAGCGGTCTAATTCATAGTATTCGCGTTCTCTTTTATGGAAAACATGCACAATTACATCGGCATAATCCATTAATATCCAATGACCATTATCTTTACCGGCAATCTGTTTTGGATATACTCCTTCTTCATCCAATTTTTCTTCAACTGCACGCGCAATAGCTTGCACCTGTTTATCAGTATTACCTGAACATAATACAAAATAATCTGCTATAATGGTCAATCCTTCTACATTTAAAATTTCTATATCAAAAGCTTTTTTGTCATCAGCAGCTTCTGCTGCTAACTCTGCTATTCTTTTATACTTTTCTTCTGGCATTAATTAATTTCCTCCTTTTTTGCTATTTGGTTTTGTACAAATTTTTGTCCCAGAATTATCTGGAAATCATCTTTTATTTCTTCATTTTTTTCTATTGTACCACCCAATATGTCTTTAAGCCCAGTAGCCACTTTTTTATAATCATCTTTATAATAAATAATGGTATCCTGATAGTTAAAGTTATTAGCATTAGCCACTTTATTAATATTAAATCCATATTTTTCTAATTCTTCTGCAACTTCTCCAGCTATGCCCGCTCTTCCGTTACCATTAAGAATTGTTATTTGATACTGATCATTTTGTATATATTCCTTGCTTCTAATTAGATTATTAACCATTATTGTTAAACTTTGTTCATCAGGAATCCAGTAACTTGCCCCATTAATATATTCAGGCCTACCCGGTAGCATTTCTGTTTTAAGACTATTTAGATTTGTATTTTTAGCTAATCTAATAAAAGGTGTAAAATCTTTTACAGGAATATTGGTATTAATTGAGTCCCTTACTTCTTTATAAATAGAAGGTAAATTAATTATAGACTGTGATGATATAGCCTTTTCCATTAGAGCTTGAATAAACTTCTGCTGTCTTGCAACCCTACCTATATCACCTTTAGAACCTCTATATCTTACATATTGAAGTGCTTTCTTACCATCTAAATGTACATTCCCTGCTGGGAGGTCAATATATAAACCCCCAGCTTTATCAACATAATGTAAGGGCTTTTCAATAGTTATTTCAAGGCCACCGATTTGATCAATTATTTCTGCAAAACCCTGAAAATCTGTTTCCACATAATAATCTAATTTTATATTCAAAAAGTCTTCCACAGTTTCTTTGAGTAAACTAATCCCACCATAAGCATGAGAGGCATTTATTCGATCATATCCATGTCCATTAACTTTCACTCTTGTATCACGAGGAATAAATAATAAGCCAATGTTGTTAGTATTTAAATCAACACTTGCAACAATAATAGTATCAGCTCTTGGCGGACCATTTATAGATGAATCATAACCAGCCACTAAAATATTTAATTTTGATTTTCTAAATGGGTTCAGACTTATTAAACTAAAATCATCATTAAATAATATATATATAGATAAACCCACAATAACTATTAATAGGAATATGCCTATTATCTTTAAGTTTATCTTTTTTAACTTATCTAACATTTATTTTTCTCCCTTCAACAGTGAGTTCCTAGTATAAAGTGTATTAGGATGAATTATTCGTTTGCGATCTATATTATACTTAATTGTAAAATCGCAAACCAGTATCACAGCTTCATCTAAATCTTTTTCTATCTTTTCTCTAATTAGATCTACGCCCGGAAAATTCCTGCCCGGTTCTATTACGTCTGCTACAAAAATAATTTTTTCTAACTTACTCATACCTGTCCTTCCAATTGTATGATATCTGATAGCATTTAAAATGTCTTTTTCTTTGATATTAAAATATTTTTCAACTAAATAGGCGCCCACCGGGGAATGCAGTAAAGTAGGAATCTCTTTTTCTAAATTATCAACTTCAATATTATTTTGTTCTACAATTTTCAATAAAGTTTCATCATCAAAATGTCTTGCATAATCATGTAATAAAGAAGCTATTTTTACCTTTTTAAGATCAACATTATATTTTTGAGCAATCTTTACAGCAGTTTCTTCTACTGCAAAAGTATGTTCTTTCCTAAATCCTTTGATATCCATTAATTTTTCTTTAATCTCCTTTATATTATACATTATTTTCACCTATATAATTTGTTTTTCTCTATATAATCAATTACTTTATCTAAAGTTAGATATCTAATTGATTTCCCTTCCTTCACAAAATTCCTAATCATAGTTGACGATATTTCGATCAATGAATTATCTAAAATGTTTATATGTTTTTCATATTTTCTTAGTCTTTGATCCTTCATTATTTTAGTAAATGAATAATCATTTCTTTTTGCAACTATAATATTAGAATTATCTAATATATATTCCGGTTGATACCAGTTAAATATTTCCGCTAATGAATCCGTGCCAATTATTAAATTAACCCTATCAATGTTATATTCTGTTTTAAAATGTTTTATTGTATTTGCAGTATAAGATTTCCCCTCGTTTTTTAATTCCCAATTGGACATTGCAAAGTGATCATTATCTTCTAATGCTAATTTTAACATATTATATCTATGTTCAACCGGATCAATTTTTTCTTCTGCTTTATGAGGTGGTTTACCTGCAGGCATAAAAATAACCTTATCCAGATTAAATTCCAGATAGGCGCGCTCTGCACATATTAGATGTCCAAGATGAACCGGATTAAATGTTCCCCCAATAATTGCAAAATCCATAATTTGCTCCTTCCATTTTACTTCTTTAATTATAATAAATAAACTTGTTATATTCAAGTAAATTAATCAACTAAGAAGGATTAACTTTCTTTGTGTTGAAATAATGAAAAATATAAGGAGGTAATAAAAAATGATTTATAAATTTAAAAATAGTAAACCTAAAGTAAACGAAACTGCTTTTATTGCTCCTGGGGCAAGAGTTATAGGTAATGTAAAATTAAAAGAAAATACTAGCATTTGGTATAATGCTGTTTTAAGATCTGATCTAAATCAAATGATTTTAGGAAAAGGTACCAATATTCAGGAAAACTCTGCTTTACATGTCGATACTGATAAACCTTTAAATGTTGGAGATTATGTAACAGTAGGACACAATGCAACAGTCCACGGATGTACCGTTAAAAATAACTGTTTGATAGGCATGGGAGCTGTTATTTTAAATGGTGCTGTCATTAATGAAAATTCTATTGTGGCAGCAGGTAGCCTTGTTACAGAAAATAAGGAATTCCCACCCGGAAGTCTAATTATGGGTTCTCCCGCTAAAGTAGTAAGAGAATTAAGTAAAGAAGAGATTGCAAGTATTCAAGAGTCTGCTGAACATTATATGGAATTAGCACAAGCACATAAAAATAGCCTTAGATAATAAAAAGCCCTGCCTTTAGCAGGGCACTTTGTTTATAATTTTAAAATGGTTCAAAGCTTTGTTCAGCCCACCAGTCTTCTCTTAACATATCATATTGTTTTTGAAAGAAATTTAAATGTTGATATTCCCAATTGATAATTTTCTTATAAAGACTTTTAGCTTCTTCAGATTCAGTATTACTAGCTGCATTTTTATAGTACTCAATTGCTTCTTTTTCCATTTTTACTCCGATTCCAAAGACTGAAAGTGCAAAAGATAAATTTTCTTTATCAATTTTTTCCATTTTGAATAATCTTTCTTTATCAGGGGCAGATATTTCATCAACAGAAAACTCAATATCTCTATTTCCTTCAAAGCTTTCATAAAGATCTTTTAACCAATCAATATGCTTTAACTCTTCATTTGCCAATTTTTTAAAGGAGTCACTTATCTCTTCATTATCAATCTTTTCTGCAGCCATTGAATAAACCTGATAGCCTTCATTTTCATTTAAAATTGCTTCTTTGATAACCTCTAATTCCTTATTATTCATTATTAATCCCCCTTAATATTATCTTAAAATATTACTTCCAACAAATTTATTAATACATTTTAAAATTTTAATAATATTCACTTATTTCTTAGGTAAAATATATCAGATAAAGGGGTTATTTTCAAGTAATTAAAACACAATCAATTGACATAAATTAGAAAATAAAATATAATTAAAAGTAAATATAAGTAGGAGGCTTAAAAATGGAAAAGAGCCTTAAAATTGCCAAAGCAGCTTTAAGATTAGCAATTTCTGACAGACAAGAAGAAAACAAATTAAAAAAAGAGTATTTAGATAATAAGGGAATCAAAACTGCAGCTGTCGATTTCGGGGGAGAATACAATAAATCTGTGAAAAAAATTATTGAAAATGCCGTAATTGCAGCACGTCGAGAGGATTTAATTAATGAAACTCATTCCAATCAAGGTGCAGTTGCAGGTGCAACACATGAAGCTTTAAAACAAATTATGGGTAGTGCAGTTGGACTAAACATAGGTGGAAAAATAGGAATAGCCCGTAAGGAAGACCACTTAGTTGTAGCTATCTTTTTTGGAGTTGGCATGCTTAATTTAAATGAAGTTGCGGTTGGCTTAAGTCACAGAACTATTAATTAATATTTATTAAATGCTATTTTCTTGACAATGGTTCAAATAATGTGTATAATGAAAAAAATCAGAATAACGGTAATATGGTAATATGGTAGGAGAAAATAATAGGAAATTTCTATGTATTTCTATGTCTTCTTAACACTCCTTCCAGGAGTGTTTTTTTTATTTTAATTAAATTTCTCTTTCCAAAACCAAATACCAAAAAATAATAAGGAGAGATGCAAAATGGTAATTAATGGTAAGAAATCTCTGTTGGTAATCTCTATTTTCATTTCATTGACACTGCTTTTTATGTTCACTTTTCATTTTTCAGCCCAAGCACAGGATAAAGTTTTTAAAATTGGTATATCTCAGTTTGTAGAACACCCGGCTCTTGATTCAGCTCGTGAAGGCTTCCTTGAAGGTCTTAGTGAAGCAGGATTTGTAGTAGGGGAAAACTTAGATGTAAACCTTGAAAATGCTCAGGCTGATTTTTCCACAACTCAAACCATAGCACAAAAGTTCAAAGGACAAAATCTTGATTTAGTTTTAGCAATCGCTACTCCCAATGCTCAATCTGCAGCAGGTGTTTTAACAGACACTCCTTTAGTTATTACTGCTGTTACAGATCCAGTTGCAGCTGGACTAGTAGAAGATTTAGAAAATAAAAGTAAAGCAATTACTGGTACCACAGATATGAACCCAGTTGCTAAACAACTAGAATTAATTCAAGAATTTGTACCAGACGTTAAAAATATAGGTATACTATATAATAGTGGTGAAGTAAATTCAGTCGTACAGGTTGATATTGCCAAAGAGGCTGCTGAAGAGATGGGATTTTCTATCGTTGAGGGCACAGTTACTAATACCAGTGAAGTAACCTTAGCAACCTCATCTATTGTAGGTAAAGTTGACGCTATATACTTACCTACTGATAATACAATAGCCTCAGCTGTACCCTCTATTATGAAAATTGCGCGAGAAAATAATGTACCTGTTTTTGCAGCAGAAAAAGGTCAGGTAGAAAATGGTGCAATTGCAACCCGTGGCATTGACTATTTTACTTTAGGTAAAGAAACAGGACAAATTGCAGCACGTGTATTAAATGGTGAAGATCCAGCCTCAATTCCAATTACCGGTTCTAAAAACCTACAACTTATTGTAAATAAAAAATCAGTTGAAGATTTTAATCTAGAAATACCCAGTACAATCGAAGGAGAAATTGATATATTATTCGAATAATCCAGGATAAGGCAATGGAGGGTTTATTATGGACATAGGCTTTATGATAACTTCTTTAGAACAGGGTTTAATTTATGGAATTATGGCTATAGGTGTTTATATAACGTTCAGAATACTGGATTTTGCAGATCTAACTGTTGATGGCAGCCTCACTTTAGGGGCTGCCGTCTCCTCCCGCCTAATCATTATGGGTTATAATCCTTTTTTAACAATTGTTTTTGCAACAATTGCAGGAGGAATATCCGGCTCAATAACCGGTTTTCTAAATACAAGATTAAAAATAGCACCTCTATTATCCGGAATTTTAACAATGACCTGTCTTTGGTCAATCAATTTAAGAATTATGGGACGACCTAATATACCGCTTTTATCTGATAATACAATATTTGATTTATTTAAAGTTCCTTTTACTGTTTCAAATTATGAAGAATTAATTCTAATTTTAATCGTTGTTACAGCAGTATTAATTACTTTAATCTTATTTTTAAAAACTAGGCTTGGTTATGCTTTGAGAGCTACAGGAGATAATCCAGCCATGGTAAGAAGTATGGCAATAAATACTGAAAATATTAAAATGATCGGCCTTATTTTAGCAAATAGTTTTGTGGCACTTTCCGGTTCATTAGTGGCTCAATACCAAAGCTTTTCAGATATCAGTATGGGAATAGGTACCATAATTGCTGGTCTAGCCTCTGTTATTATTGGCGAAGTTATAATTGGTAAGGACAGTCTAAGTTTTATCATACCAGGAATTATAATTGGTTCTATATTATATAGAGCTAGTATCTCATTTGCTTTAATGAGTGGTTTTGCAGCTTCTGATCTGAAATTATTAACTGCTTTAATTGTAATAATTTTCCTATCAGCACCAAAAATTAAGACTATTGTGGGAGGGAAGTTAAATGTTACGTCTGATTAATTTAAGTAAAACTTTTAATATAAATACTTGTAATGAAACCAAAGCTTTAATTGATATTAATTTAGAAGTAAAGGATAATGATTTCATTACAATTGTTGGTGGTAATGGAGCAGGTAAATCAACCCTTTTAAATAGTATAGCAGGAGTATTTAATTTAACAGAAGGAAATATAATTTTATCTAAAAAAAATATTACCGATATGCCTGAATATAGAAGGGCTAATTTTATAGGAAGAGTCTTTCAGGATCCACTTATGGGTACTTCTCCTGAAATGACTATAGAAGAAAATTTATCAATGGCCCTTAATAAAAAAAATAAACTTTCTTTAAAATGGGCCATTAATAAAAATAAAAGAAAAAAAATTAAAGAGCATTTATCTGAAATCAATCTAGGTTTAGAAAATAGATTAAATACTAAGGTAAAACTTCTTTCAGGTGGGCAAAGACAAGCTTTAACACTTTTAATGGCAACTATCATTGAACCTGAAATACTGCTCTTAGATGAGCATACTGCCGCTTTAGATCCAGCTACAGCAATAAAAATTAAAGAATTAACCCAACAAATCATCTCTAATCATAATATTACTACACTTATGATTACTCATGATATGAAAGATGCACTTAAATTTGGAAATAGAATGCTTATGATGAATCGTGGGAAAATAATACTTGATGTTAATGGTAAAACTAAAGAAAATATGACTATAAATCATCTTTTAGAAATCTTCCAAAAGAAACATAAAAAAGGTTTTTACAATGATCGTTCTATTTTAAGTCTAGCTTAATTTAAAAACAAGACTCTCATAAGGTTTTAGTTTAAGGGGGTTTTGTTTTTTATTTACATTCTTATAGTTTTTTATCATTAATTTATATTCATCTAAATTTATTTTTTCTGGTAAGGATAGTTTAACTTCTTTACCAAAGAAATTTATCACTATTAAGAACTCTTCTTCTTTAAATTTACGTCTGTAGGCAAAAACCTGTTGATGTTCTTCTAAAATTGGTAAATATTTACCATATATTAAGGTTGGTTCAGCTTTTCTTAAATTTATTAATTCTTGATAATGATAAAAAATAGAATCATCATTTTGTAAAGCATTTTCTACATTTATCTCTTTGTAATTAGGATTTACATTAATCCAGGGAGTGCTTTCAGTAAAACCTGCATTTTTATTATCATTCCACTGCATCGGGGTTCTGGAATTATCTCTACTAACCCTATGTATCTCTTCCATCACTTTATCTTTACTTCTTCCCTTTCTTGTTTGAATTCTTAAATAATTAATGGTTTCTACATCTCTATACTTACCTATATCATCAAAAGCTACATTGGTCATGCCAATCTCTTCCCCTTGAAAAATATAAGGGGTACCAGGCATTGTCATCATCATAGTAGCAAGCATTTTAGCCGATTCTTGCCTATATTGTTGATCATCACCAAAACGTGAAACAATTCTAGGTTGGTCATGATTCCCTAAATATATTGCATTCCAGCCTTTTTCATATAATTTTTGGTTCCACTTCTTATAAATATCTTTTATTTCAGTAAGATCAATTTCTTTTTTCACCCATTTATTATCATCCTTACGATCAACAGACATCAATTCAAAGTGAAAGACCATATTTAAAAGATCTTTCCCCTCTGATTTGGCAAACTTTTTGGCATTTTCTACACCAAAATTAAAAGTCTCTCCTACCGTCATTATATCGTAATCAAAGAGAACGTTTTCACCCATTTCTTTTATATATTCATATAAGCGGGGACCATTTATGAAATAAGGGGTTCCATCACCATAATCATCATTGGGGCTTATTTTACCATCGGGAAAACTCTGATCCTTAGAAATCATATTAATTACATCCATTCTAAAACCATCAATACCTTTATCTAACCACCATCTCATCATTTTATATATCTTATCTCTTACTTCTTTATTTTCCCAATTTAAATCTGGTTGTTTTTCAGTGAATAAATGAAGATAGTATTCTTCTGTATTTTGATCAAAAGTCCATGTAGAACCTCCAAAAAAAGAACCCCAATTAGTCGGAGGTTTATTATTTTGTTTACCTTCTTTCCAGATATAGTAATCTCGGTAAGCATTATCTTTAGATTTTTTGGATTTTACAAACCATTCATGTTCATCAGAAGTATGGTTAACCACAAGATCCATTATTACTCTCATATCTCTTTTATGAATTTCATCAATTAGTTTTTCAACATCTTCTAGTGTTCCAAATTCATCCATAACTGCTCGATAATCTCTGATATCATAACCATTATCTGCATTAGGGGAATCATATATTGGACAGAGCCAAATTACATCTATTCCTAATTTTTTTATATAATCTAATTTTTCTATTATTCCCTGAATATCACCTATGCCATCATTATTGCTATCATTAAAGCTTCTCGGATAAATTTGATAAACTACTGCTTCTTTCCACCATTTCCGCTCAACCATTATATTTTTCCCTGCCTTTCAAATTTATTGATAATTAATATCTATTTGTTCTTCGACATTTATTTTATAAGTTTTTTCATTGATTGTAAAATTATTTTCTCACAAATAAGACGACCTTGTATCGGAAATTAAATATATAAATATTAAGAAATTTTAATAAATTAATCTTTTTTAAGTTATAGATCTTATTAATTTTTGATTTAGTATTCGGACATTTGTCCTCCCCTACTCATTTTAAACTTTTTGTGTCCAATATATGGGGAGGACAAATGTAATAATTGCAAATATGGACTATTTGTACTGTTATAGACCGGACAAATGTCCTTATTTATATTTTCAAAATAATCTAATTATGAAATTAATTGAGTTTGTTAAAAAATCCATATCATAATTACTAATCTTTTAAAATATTAGTCTCAAATTATCTAAAATTATCTAAATATTAAAATAATTTTTTTAAAATTGCAGGAATTATATTTTTAACATTGAAATAATAAAATAATGAAATGGTTTTCATAAAAGGGGTCATATTAATGAGTAAAACCATGAAAGATGTAGCAGAACTTGCTGGTGTATCTTTATCCACTGTTTCTAGAGTTATAAATAAAAGTCATTTAGTTAGTAAAGATACCACGATAAAAGTTAAACAAGCTATAGAAAAATTGGATTATCAAATAAATGATTCAGCTAGAGCTTTAAGAACTAATATAAGCAATCTTATTGGAATTATAGGCGCAGGTATGGACAATCCATTTTTGATGAAGGTCTTACAAACTATAGAAGCAGAAGCTATAAAAGAAAACTATAATATAATTTATAGTGATTCTGAAGGTGAACTTGAACAAGAATTATATTATATTAATATGTTCAAACAAAAAAAAGTAGATGGACTAATAATTATGACTGCAAATTTTGCAGATGAATTAATAAAAGCAGTAAGAAATGCTAATATTCCAGCTGTTTTTGCTTCAGGCCATCTCGATACTCCGGACCTATTATCAGTGACAGTTAATAATATTAAAGCCGCTGAAGAAGTAAGTAAATATCTTTTCAGTATAGATAATTATTTTGGAATTATAAGAGGTCCGTATAGAGATTCTGTTGCTAGCAAAGAAAGAATGCAGGGTATAATAAATATATATAAAGAAAACAATATTAAATTAAAGGATGATTATATTGCAGAAGGTGACTTTTCATATCAAAGTGGTTATAAATCAACCAAAGTATTATTAGAAAAAAATCCAAATTTAAGTTCTATTTTTGCTTTCAATGATCAAATGGCAATAGGTGCTATTAAATACTGTCAAGATAATAATATTAAAATTCCAAAAGAGATTTCAATAGTTGGTTTTGATGGAATTGAAATCTCCAAATTTGTAACCCCCACATTAAGTACAGTCTATCAATCTAGTACAACTCTTGGAGATAAAATCATGGAAGTTTTAATTAAAAAAATAAATAAAGAAGTTCTTGATAAAAACCAATTCTTTATTCCCTTTAACTTAAAAATTAGGAAAAGCAGTAAAAATTAGGAGGTGATATTTTATTAAAAGATTTTTGACTTACACACTTATATAGATATTAAGTGTGCAGGTTATTTAAGTTTCATAAAGAACAATAATAATATAAATTAAAAGAAAGGGGTTTTAAAACAATGAAAGGAAAAATTTCTACTGGTTTGACATTGTTTTTACTGGTAAGTCTCTTACTCTTCTCTCTTCAGGCTTCTGCACAAGATGGTAAAGTTACCGTTATGGGAGTCTGGGGCGGTGGTGAACTCGATGCATTTAATAAAATGATCGAACCATTTGAGGCAGCCTCAGGCATTGATGTGCAGTATGAAGGTACAAGAGATCTTCCTACACTCCTTACAACAAGACTCGAAGCAGGTAATCCACCCGATATAGTTGCTGTCTCCGGGCCAGGTATGATGAAAGATCTGGCTGAAGATGGTGACCTAGTCGATCTTTCAAATGTATTTAATATGAATTACATGGAAGAAGATTTCGACCAAAAATGGATTGATCTAGCAACTTATGAAGGCGGTATGTATGCAATCTTTATTGCTGCAGATGCTAAAAGTTTAGTCTGGTACAATCCAAATGTCTTTGAAGAAAATGGCTATGAAATTCCTGAAACCTGGAATGAAATGGATCAATTAGCTCAACAAATGCAGGAAGATGGAATTGCTCCCTGGTCTATTGGTTTAGAATCAGGCGCTGCTAGTGGTTGGCCCGGCACAGACTGGATCGAAGATATCATGTTAAGAACTACTTCACCAGAAACTTATGATAAGTGGGTTGCACATGATATTCCATGGACCGATGATCGTGTAAAAAACGCATTTGAAATATTCGGTAAATATGCTAAAAACCCAGATATGGCTTATGGCGGACCTACTGCAGTTTTATCAACTAACTTCGGTGATGCACCCAATCCGCTATTTAGTGACCCACCAAGAGCTGGTCTACACCGTCAGGCAAGCTTTATTACCAGTTTCATTAAGGAAAACAATCCCGAACTAGAAGCAGGCGATGACTTTAACTTCTTCCCACTACCACCAATTGATGAAGAATATGGTACTCCTGCCTTAGGTGCTGCTGATATGCTCGCAATGATAAATGACAATCAAGAAGCAAGACAGTTCATGAAGTATATGACTACTCCAGGTGCGCAATCAATCTGGGTAAGTGAGTTAGGTAAATTAGGTACCCACAATAGAATTAATCCTAGCGTCTATCCAAATGACATTACAAGGCAAATGGCTGAATTCTTAAATAACGCTGAAACATTTAGATTTGATGCTTCTGACTCCATGCCAGCTTCCATTGGTTCTGGAGCATTCTGGCAAGCAATTCTCAACTATGTAAGTGGAGATAATTTGGACAGTGTCTTAGAAGATCTTGAAAGCAAAGCTGATGAAGCATATAACACAGGTGAAGCAACAGACTAAAGTTAAGCCGGGAGGTTTAATATATGCAAGAAAGAAGTAAGAAAAAATGGGTGGCCCTCTTTGTAGGGCCTGCCATTTTTGTTGTTGGACTGATGTTACTCTACCCTTCTATACACACATTTGTTATTAGCTTTTTTGGTCCTGATTCAGAAGCTTTTGTAGGAATAAAAAACTATATATATGCCTTTACCAATGATATGATGCTTGTTTCTTTTAGAAATAATCTTTTATGGTTAATATTTATGACATCATTTACAGTTGGTTTAGGTTTATTATTTGCTATTTTATCAGATAGAGTTAGATATGAAAAAATTGCAAAATCTATTATATTCATGCCGATGGCTGTTTCCTTTGTAGGCGCTGGTGTCGTTTGGAAGTTTGTTTATACTTACCGACCGCCAGGATCTGAACAAATTGGTCTATTAAATCAATTATTACAATCTCTAGGCATGGAGCCAATTGGTTGGCTGATACAAGGACCTTGGATTAATAACTTAGCTTTAATATTTGTTGGTATTTGGATGTGGACTGGATTTTGTATGGTGATTTTATCTGCATCCTATAAAAACATACCACAAGAACAAATTGAAGCTGCTAAAGTTGATGGGGCCAACGAATGGCAGGTTTTTAGGTTTGTTATCTTCCCCTATATGAAATCAACTATTGCTGTTGTAGCAACTACAATGGTAGTTAATGTACTGAAAATATTTGATATCGTTTATGTTATGACAAATGGAAACTTTGGTACCGAGGTTATTGCAAACAGGATGTATAAAGAAATGTTCCAGTATAGAAACTTCGGAAGAGCCAGTGCAATAGCTGTAGTTCTCTTCATGTTAATCGTGCCAGTAATCGTTTTAAATATTAAGAGAATGCGGGGGGAAGGATAATGAATGATAATAAGTTAGCAAAAACAATTATTAATATTTTATTGATAACTATCATGTTAATTTGGATCTTACCTACTATAGGATTATTAATTACTTCTGTTAGACCCGCTTCTGAAGTTAGTAACAGTGGATGGTGGACTGTTCTTAACAGCCCTCTTAAGTTCACTCAATTTACTCTTGAAAACTATAATAAAGTATTATCAGTTAACAATATGGATATTGCATTTAGAAATAGTTTTATCATTGCTATTATGGGTACTTTTTTACCAGTAACTATAGCATCTTTTGCTGCTTTCGGATTAGCAAAGTTAAGGTTTAGAGGACGTATGGTCATATATGGTATTATAGTTGGATTACTTGTAATACCTCTGCAAATGACTTTTATTCCTATTTTAAGAATCTTTAACTTCTTAAATATATCTGGTACGTTTGTAGCTTTATGGATAGCTCATACCGGCTATGGAATGCCATTTGCGGTATTTATGTTATATAATTTCTTTTCCAACTTGCCGGATGATCTATTTGAAGCAGCTTATATAGACGGAGCTTCAATGTGGACGGTCTATTATAAATTAGCTTTACCACTGTCCGTGCCTGCCTTAGCATCACTGATTATATTTCAATTTCTCTGGACCTGGAACGACTTATTGGTTGCCTTGATTTATTTAGGCGGTACTCAGGATGTTGCTCCAGTTACAGTAAGATTGGCTAATATGGTTGGTTCTTACGGACAGAACTGGCATGTTCTAACTGCAGGTGCCTTTATATCAATCATTGTACCATTAACCCTATTCTTTTCACTTCAAAGATACTTTATCAGAGGAATTCTAGCAGGATCTGTAAAAGGATAAAAAGGAGAAATATATATGTTACCAGATAATATAGATTTAAAATTAAGAGATTTAAAAAAAGAAATGATTGAAAATAAATATGAAATAAAGAAATGGAATAAACAGGAAGTTAAAAGAGTTTCACAAGCTGAATATGAACCAATTGAAAGTAAAAATGAATTTCTTACCGGTGACCAAAGCTATTGGGACAACACCGGTAAGATTTTTTTCTTTCAAAAAGAAATGGAGTTACCAGCAAAACTAAAAAAGGAGAATATTTATCTACATCTTGACATTAGTGGGGAATGTACTCTCTTTATAAATGGTCAAGTATACAGAGGTATTAATGAAAAAAATATAAAATTACCCCAAATAGATGGTGATCGTTATAATTTTAAAATTTTAGCCACCCATGATGTACATCTTTCAGTAAGGCATCAACGCTTATTTAATATTCCATATCCACCTCATATTTTTAGGAGTTCTTACTTGTTTAATAAAAATAAGAATATAGAGAAGTTGTATGTCTTGCTAAAAAATATTAAAAAATCTATCGGAACATTAGATTCAAAAAGAGAAAAACTAATCTTACAAAATTTATTAGACAATACTTTAAATAAGATTGATTTCTTTACTAATAATAGGAAAGAATTTATTGATTCTATCAAAAAATCATATCAATTTATAATAAATGAACTAGCAAAAATGGAAAGTCCTAATGTCGGGAAAGTGTTTTTACTTGCTCATTCCCATCTGGATTTAGCTTTTAAATGGACAATCACAGATTCTATTCGTAAACTTGAGAGAACAATCAGTACTACCATCAATTTAATGGATTCATATGAGAACTATTATTTTATACAAACCCAGGCTATTTTATATGAATACCTAAAAAATTTTTATCCAAATTTATTTAATAAAGTAAAAGACAAGCATGAAGATAATCAGTTCATAGTTGAAGGAGCATTTTATGTTGAATCAGACCTTAACATACCAAGTGGTGAATCTTTAATAAGACAAATCTTATATGGCAAAAAGTTCTATAAAAATAATTTTGATAAGGAGACTAACCTGGCCTGGCTACCAGATTGTTTTGGCTTTAGTGCCATCTTACCCCAAATTCTAAAAAAAGCAGATATTAATTATTTCTTAACGACTAAACTACAGTGGAATAATATAAATCAATTCCCTTATAATATATTTAACTGGGAAGGAATAGATGGTTCTCAAATATCATCATATCTTTTATCTGATGAATATGGTGGCAATCTAGAACCTAAAAAGATCTATAAAGCCTGGGAAAATAAAAAACAAAAAGATTTAGATGAAGTATTATCTCTATATGGATTCGGAGATGGGGGTGGAGGTAATAGTGAGATTCAATTAAATAACTTTCAAGCCTTAGAAAAAATACCATTTCTACCTGATATTAAAACAGGTAATATTCATAATCACCTCACTAATATATTTAACAGTAAGGATCTACCCACCTGGAAAGGAGAACTTTATTTAGAAAAACATCGGGGAACCTATACAAGTCAAGCAAATTTAAAAAAATATAATCGTAATTTAGAGTTTAAACTTCAAAATATTGAGTTTCTTTATTCCTACGCTAAAATCAATAACTATAAGGAAAATATTAATCTTGAAAATCTATGGAAAATCTTATTAAAAAATCAATTCCATGATATTTTGCCCGGTTCCTGTGTACATGATGTATATAAAGATGCCATGCAAGATTATCAAAAATTAAATAAACGCCTTAATTGTATTGAAAAGAAACTTTTCAAATTCTTTACAAAATATTTTGATCTTAAAGATAATGATTTACTTATTTTTAATCCTCTCTCCTTTGAAAGAAAAGATCTAATTAAAATAAGTAAAAAAGACTTAAAAGAAGATTATAATACTGTCATTACAGATAATGATAAGTATCCAATCCAAAAAGATAGCCATAATATTTACTTTAAAAGTAATTATTGCAAATCATTAGACTTTGGCAAAATAACTTTTTCAAAAGATAATGAAATAGAATATAAAAATAATTTAAAGTCTAATAAATACTATCTTGAAAATAGATATTTAAAAATATTTATTGATAAAAAGGGCCAAATTAATTCTATCTTTGATAAAGAAAAAGAAATTGAATATATTGAAGACAATAAACAAGCAAATCAACTTAAATTATATGATGATAAATCAACTTACTTTGATGCCTGGGATCTCTCAATTTCAGAACAAAATAAAAAAATTATTGATAATATTAAGGAAATTAGTATTAAAGCACAAGGACCATATTTTCACTCAATTGAAATAAAAAGAGAATTTTATAATTCTTCTCTTACTCAAGAAATTATTTTATATGAAAATAAAAGAAAGATTGACTTTAAAACTAAAGTTAACTGGCAGGAAAATCAAAAACTACTAAGAAGTGCTTTCCCTATTAATATAAAAAATAGTACAGCTCTCTTCGATTTATCGATGGGACATATAAAAAGAGCTAATTACAAAAATACAAGCTGGGAAAAAGCTAAAACAGAAGTTCCGGCTCATAAATGGGTAAATCTAAATAATAAAAATATGAGTGTTAGTTTATTAAATAACTGCAAATATGGCCATGAAATAGATGAAAATATAATAAATATCACTCTTTTAAAAAGCGGTATATTCCCCGACCCTGAAGCTGATATAGGCAAACATGAATTCACCTATTCATTATTATTAAACCCTGATTCACTTGATTTAATTAATCTAGAAAGAGAAGCTCTTGTCATGAATAATAAACCAATTTATAATAAAACAAATAACAAAGATTATGTTAAGGATAATAAAATAAATAAATTATTTAGGATAGAAAATAAAAATGTAATAGTGAATAGTTTTAAAGTATCAGAAAATAAAGATGGCTATACTCTAAGAATTCATGAATACGCAGGTATTAGTACCCAATTAAAAATTCTCTTTTTTATTAACGTTAAGCAAATATATGAAACAAACCTATTAGAAAAAAATATAGAACAAATTCCTATTGAAAATAACAATATAAAAGTTGAAATAGATCCATTTGAAATAAAAACTTTCAAAATAAACTTTGCATGATATAATTTAGGCTCCCTTACGGGAGCCTTCAATACTTCTTATATTAGATTAGGAAGACTTCAACTTATCATTAACACTATATGTTTTCCTATCTTTATACTCTTCCTGTTTACCGTCATTCCATTCTGATACTGGAGAAAGATAACCAACTACTCTTGAATATACTTCACACTTTTGTTTTTTACTCACTTTATTTCCCCCTTTTTAATTTCTAATCTTTGCAATAATTTTTTTGTTTTGTAAAAGCATCACAAATTCCTCTAATTCCTCTTCAGAAAAACTTCTTTTTTGTTCATATTTAGAACTATTTACTTTCTCAGATCGAAAGTTCTGCAGATAATAATTTTTGACTCCTTGTATGGAATCAGCAATTTTTTTGATTGTTTCTTTGGAATGTAAACCAGGTACTACTGTAGTTCTAAATTCATAATCAAGATCTGAGTTTAAAATTAAATTTTTGCTTTTTTTAATATTTTCTATTAAATATTCACTAAGTTTAGTTCCACAATACTTCTCATATTCATCTAATGGCCCTTTTATATCCATAGCAACATAATCTATTAAGTTTTCTGCAACTATTTTTTTTAATAAATTAAAATTAGTCCCATTAGTATCTAATTTAACTAAAAGATCATAACCTTTAATTTCTTTTATAAAGTCATAAATTGAATCTTGAATTAAAGGTTCACCCCCGGTTATTGCAATTCCGTCAATAAGTCCCTTTCTTTTTTCTAAATACTCCCAGAAATATTCTGGATTCATATATTCATTTTCGTTTTCTAAAGGGATAAGTTCGGGGTTATGGCAGTAGGGACAATCCATATTACAGCCCTGTGTGAATAAAACTGTTGCAATATAATCAGGATAATCTATTAAAGATGTTTTTTGAATCCCTGATATTTTTAAATTATTCTTCACTTGCTTTCGCCCTTTCTTCTGCTTCACACTTAGGACAAAATTTATGTTCACCAGGTATATAACCATGTACAGGACAGATGCTAAAAGTAGGTGTTATTGTATAATATGGCAATTTAAAGTTTGCTGCAATTCTTCTAACTAATTTTTTAGTGCTCTCGATTCCATTCAGTCTTTCTCCTAAAAAGCCATGAAATACTGTTCCTCCAGTAAATTCAGCTTGTAGATCATCTTGTATTTCTAATGCATCAAATATATCATCAGTATATCCTACTGGTAAATGAGTAGAGTTAGTGTAATATGGTTCTGCATCATTTTCTCTAATCCTTTGCTCATTTGCAGCTGTAATTTCATTACCAAATCGTTCTTTATCTAATTTAGCTAATCTATAAGAAGTAGATTCAGCTGGAGTAGCTTCAAGATTATATAAATTACCTGTTTCTTCTTGATATTCTCTCATTTTACTTTTCATCTTTTCCATCACTTCAACTGTAAATTCATGAGCTTCTTTATCAGTAATATCTTTTCCCATGAAGTTTTCTAAGGATTCATTCATTCCATTGATTCCGATTGTATTAAAGTGGTTTTTCCAATACTCATCAAACCTTTTTTTAATATTCCTTAGATAGAATTTTGAGTAAGGATATAACCCTTGTTCTGTTAGATTTTCTAGTACTTTTCTTTTAATTTCTAAACTTTCTTTTGCTAAATCCATTAATTCATAAACTCTGTTCATATAATCTTTTTTATTATTAGCTAAGTATCCAATACGAGGCATATTTAGTGTTACAACACCAATTGAACCTGTCATAGGATTAGCACCAAATAAACCTCCCCCTCTTTTTCTTAACTCTCTGTTATCTAATCTAAGGCGACAGCAATTATGAGTTATATTCCCATCAGAATGTACAAAATAATGGTTCTTATTTAATTCTATATCATAAAATAATTGTTGATAATCTAACTCCTCTTTTTGAATACTTTTTATTTCAGTTATAACAAAATCAGAATTTCTTAAATCTTTACTTACAGAAGTTTTTAATTTTTTAACATTTTGTTCTAAAGATATTTCTTTAATATCATCATAACCCAAGTCATTATCAAAAAGAAGTAAAGAACTAACTGTTTTGACATCCTGATTAAATTGTTCTGAATTTTTTACACTTAATATAAGATCATTTTTGTTTAATCTTTTTGCTGTTTTTGTGCAAATTTTATTACCTTTATATATTCCTACTAAGTGATCAGCCGATACACGCATTGTTTTCCCATCTTTGGCTGTAATTTTCACTATTTTATTATCTCTTATCTTTAAAAATTTATTAATTTTTGCCCATTCTAACTTCCCATTATCAGAATTCAAAGATAAAGTTTCTATTGATTTATAGGTTAAATACCATTCAGCATCTAATTTTTCTCCCTTATATTCTTCAAAAATCTCTCCTATTGTACACTTCTTTATATCATCTTCAACTTTGATCATCATCGTTTCATCTGGATATAGGCACATACTTCTTGCATCCTCAGGGTCCATATCTGAGTTTACAAAGTTAGAAAAATAGGGGATCCCAAATTTTGCTGTCATTTCCCAAACAGGATTTAAAACAGGATTATCCCAATCAAAGTCAGGAGTAATATTATATGTTGGAATAGGAAATGAAAATACTCTACCTTTTGAATCACCTGACATCATTACTTCTGCAAAAGCTTTGTTAATTAAATCCATTTCTTCTTGGAACTCACCATAAGTTCGTTCTTTCATTTCGCCACCTATGGTTACAGGTTGTTCTTTAAAATGTTTGGGAACTTTTAAATCCATTGTAATATTTGTAAAAGGTGTATTTCCAGTTATGAATACTTTACCATTTCTTTTAGCAATAACGGTTTCATTATCTGTATTAACTGACCAGATATGTCCTTGATAATTAACTTTTTTGATGTCTTTAATATATGTATCTTGATGTCTAATTACCCTTATGATATACAATAACTTATTGCCTACTCCTGAAGCCATTCTTTTATTTACTGTAAAACCATAACCAGAGTTTACAATAATGGTTTGCAGAGCTTCTAATATTTCAGGACTCGACGTAGTAATCTTATTATTTTCATGCCCATCACTTTTAATATATGTTTCTAAAAAGATACGACTTTGCCTTTGGCTCATAGCAAGCAATTTTTCAGGAATATTCTTTACACTTTTATCATTATCAAATTGTTTTAATAAATGTCTAGAATTTTCAGCATTCACTCTGACCTGAGTTACAGTATCTCCAAGGGACTTACTGCCTTCTTGCTCAGTATAATCTAAGCCTAATAAATTAATTAATGAGATTATTTCTTCATAATTTTCCGGACTATGTTTTTTTGTTTGATAAATAGTTATTCTTCTCCAGTCACCTTTTACTTCCATAGTACCTTCCGCAATAATCCAGGCTAATAATTTAATTTCCTCATCTAATAATTCTATATCTGGATTATTATTATTAGCACTAATCGGTATGATTGGAGGAGTCTTAAAATTTTCATAAATATCTTCAATTTCTTCTAAACAATAATCATCAACTGTATTAAATTTCTTTCTTACAACTCTATGGCCTGGTGAAATTAACTGATCTTGAATAATGTTTTTTAAATTATACATCTCACCTTCATAATATCTATCAAATACTTTTTTTACTTTCTTATCTTCAATAATATTTTCCGCAGTATTAAATGTTCTAATTGTATCGCCTCTTTTTACTTCATTATGGTTTTTCCAGCCATCTTTAGTCAATATTTTAGTGTCTTCTGAAAGACATTGGAACCCAACCCTAGTTGGTACATTCATATTAAATAGAAACTCCTGCATGGCCTGTTTAACCTCTTTATAGCTTAAATTATCATAGGCTACAAAAGGAGCTAATAATGTATCAAAATTTGAAAAGGCCATTGCACCAGCTGCTTCTCCCTGTAAAGTAAAAAAGAAGTTAACCATCTGACCTAAGGCAGTTTTTAAATGTTTAGGGGGATCACTTTCTATTTTGGTGGGTACACCTCTAAATCCAGTTCTTAAAAAATCTTCTAAATCCCAACCACAACAGTAAACACTTAAATTTCCCAAGTCATGAATATGAAAATCTCCGTTTAAATGTTTTTCACCAGCTTTTTCGGGATAAATTTCCTGTAACCAATACTGAGAAGTTACCTCCGAAGAAATAAAATTATTTAATCCCTGTAAAGAATAACTCATATTACTATTTTCCCTTACTTTCCAGTCTACTAGGTCTAAATAGTTATTCATTGTTTTGATTGCATCATTAAACATTTTCTTTGTGTCTCTAAGTTTATTATGCTGCTCTCTGTATAGTATATATGCTTTTGCAACTTCTGCATAACCTTTTTCAATTAAAACTTTCTCTACTAAGTCCTGAATCTGTTCTACTTCAGGAATGCCTTTTTCACCAAAAAATATTTTTAGATATGATATAACTTCCTGTGTTATTTCTTCTCCAATTGTTTCATTATCTAAATCTACAGCTGAAGCTGCTTTTCTTACCGCTTTTTTTATTTTTACACTGTTAAATTCAACTGTTGATCCATCTCTCTTTTTGACAAATTCCAACCCCATTAATATAAATCCCCCTTTTTAAAAAATAAAAAAATCCTAACTTAAAAATAAAGTTAGGGTATAATTAAAAAAATAATACTTTACCCTGTCTCGAAGATAAAAGTTACATATTCTTATCAGGCAGTTCTCCTGGCTTGGACAACATATTAACTACCTTCCCCAGATATATGAGTGGTATAACAGTTAATTTTTAATCCTTACAGTGGCGGACCCGCTCAGGTTTTTAACCTGATTCTCTATTAAACTTTCGTCTATTGAAAGTACCTGATAAATTTATATTATATTTTTTGATTTATCTGCACTAATCTCTATATTCTTTAATGAGATAAATTGTCCTGCTGTAAAATCTTACAAAATCATATTAATTCCAAAAATAATTAAAATAATTCCGGCTATATAATCTGAATATTTTTCGATTAAAATTATCTTTTTCAGATATTTAATTATATTTAAAGATATTAAAGTGAAAATTGAAGCAATAAGACCAATTATTAAAGAGTTTTGAAGCATATTTAATATAAGATCTTTATGCAAAACAGAAAAACCTATACCTAAAGCATCAATACTTACACTTATACCCAAGATAACAACTGTCCAAAAACTCAATCTCCGGTATATACATTCTTCTTCTTTTTTAAAACCTTCTCTAAAAAGAATTATACCAATTATTAATATTATAATACCACTTGTAATGTCACTAATCTCAATAATCCTGGTATCAATAAAATCCCCTAGTAATGCTCCACTTAAAGCTAACAAAAACTGAAAAAAGCCAAAAGAAAAAATTAAAGATATTTGATTTTTCATGTTAAGTTTTGTTCCACATGCAATCCCCATTGAAACACCAGATGCATCAAGGGCTAAAGCAACAGCAATTAGTACAATATCCATTTAAATCATCCCTATATATATTTTATGTTTACTCAATTATATTAACAGATATCTCTTTTAAAATAAAGACAATTTATAAAAATATTTTTTAATGAAAACCATCATTTTTATCAGTATAATTCCAAATATCATCTGCTTTCTTATCATCATCTTTATTTACTACTGCTTTTATTGGTTTGGGTACTTCGTCTTTTTGCAAAGGATCATTAGTTTTTTTCATCCAATTATCCAATTTGTTACGCATCTTTTCTAATATATCTTTTTTAGATGGTTCATTAGCTAGATTATTAGCTTCTGTAGGGTCAAGCATTAAATCATAAAGTTCTTCTTGAGCTATAAAAGAATTGTGCCAGTCATATTTCATTAATACATCTTTAGTTAAACTTTCATCCGTATTACTTAAAAAGGGTTTTGTTCTATTCCTAAAGTGTCTTATATATTTCCATCTTTTTGTTCTTACCGTCCTCATCGGTTCATAAGCAGTATGGTAATTAACTTCTGCAAATATTTCATCTCTAATATTTTTCTTCTCATTATTAACTATTGGTATTAATGATTTACCTTGTAACCACTTAGGTTTATTAATATTTAAGATATCACAAAGCGTCGGATATATATCAATATGTGATACTAATGTATCTATTACCTTGCCGCCATTAAAACCTAGAGGTCCTTTTATTATTAAAGATACCCCTATTCCTTGATCAGATAAAGTGCATTTCATTTTAGGAAAAGCAATTCCATGGTCAGTTGTATAGATAATAATTGTATTATCATATAAATTTTTATCTTTCAATTTTAATAATATCTTGCCTATCCCATGATCTAAAATGTGGGCACTCTCTTTAAAAGCGGCCATATCTTTTCTTGTTTCAGGTGTGTCTGGTATATTAGCAGGGGGCTTTGTATATTTTATATCATTTTTATTTTTGACTTCCGGAAAAGGTCGATGTGTTTCTTCAAAGCCAACACTTAAAAAGATTGGTTCGTCTATATTATTATCTATAAATTCAATAGTCTTAGGAGTTACATCTTTAGAATAATTACTCTCTACATTTAAAACATTATCATACCCAATGGTTAGAGGGTCTTTTCTGATATGCTGCATACCAATTAAGGCCGAATTATAGCCTTCATTTTTTAAGGTGTTTACTATATGTTTATCAGGATCATTTAACTCAAAACCCCTATTTACTAACCCAAACTGACCATTATTATGCGGATACTTACCTGTCAATAAGCTAGCCCGACTAGGTGAACAAGTGGGAGCAGCACTAAAAGCCTGTTTGAATAAGACTCCTTCTTCAGCTAAATCTTGCAAATTAGGGGTTGGTATATTATGACCATAGGGTTCAATAAAACGACCTGTATCATGAGAATGAATATATAAAATATTAGGCTTCATAAATAGACAAACCTCCTTATAATTTTAAGAATTGTTAAGATCATTTTTTATTTTATCATATTCTTCTTTGCTCATTTCACCACTTTCATACTTTTTTTCAGCCATCTTTAAAACATGCCTTTTAGTATCTTCACTTTTGCGGTCTGGTTTTAATTTCAAATATCCTTTTTTATATAAATAGTAAAATACTAACCCCATAATAATAGCTAAATAATACATTTTCTCACCTACATTTCTAAATTATTTATTTTTAGCTTAAAGTATTAATTAACTGTTTTTTATCTGTTTTTTCAAATCTTCCTTTCTCCAATGAGTAATAATTTTTGTTATCAATTTTTTCGTCCAAAAATTCAATCTGTTCGGGATGGCATGTCAAAAAGAAGATCTGATTACTGTTTTTTAAATTATTAATTATATCGAAAATATTTCTTAGATGTTTAGGATCAAAATTTACTAGAGAATCATCAATTATTACAGGCAAAGTCGGTTCTATTTCCATTATTCTATTTATTCTTATCGCCATAAATAGTTGTTCTCTAGTACCTCTGCTTAAATAATCAACATTTTCAAATACTTTACCCTTATTACCCTGAACTTTAAAATTAGGGTCTGTTAAGCTTTCTAATGGTTCAATTTTTTTATATTCACCACTTGTTATCTTTTTCATTAGTTCACTTGCTTTATTTAATAGCTTATCCTTTTTCTCTTTTAAAAATTTCTGCCAGTATCTCTCTAATAAATAAGAAGACATATTATTTATAGCATATCTTTCTGCCAAAGGTTTCATATTATTGCGTGCTTTATTAATTTTGTTTTCTGCCTTTATTAATTTATCTTCTGTGGCTAAATTATCCATCTTCAATTTAATTTCTTCTTTTTTTGCTTTCAGTTGTTCTAATTCATCTAATATATTATTTAATTTTTGTCCAGTAGTGTTAAATTTTTCAACTACCTGTTGATATGAAATATATTTATCATATTCCTTTAAGAAAACAGATATTATCTCATCTTTTTTGAGACTTTCATTTATATTAAATGCTTCTTTAGTTTGTTCTGTGATATTAGCTAGCTGATTTTCTATTTCTTTTACTCTCTCTTTATTACTATTATATAAAGAAATAAGTTCTGATTTTTCTTGATAATCTTTTACTATTACATAAAGATCTCTATCATTTTTATCTATTAAACTCATGCCTTCTAATCCATATAATTTTTCTTTTATATCTGTTTTCTCTAATCTTAATTTCTTTAGTTTCTGTAATAATTCCTTTACTTGATAAATTGTTTTTAAATTATTGATTATCTCATTAACAAAATTGAAAATTTTATCTTTTTCAATCTCTTTAAATGGTAATAAATCAGCAAATTTATTTAAAAAATTATATATTTCTTTAATCTCTTTATTAAATGATTTCTTTTTTTGCTCTAAATCTTTTTTCATATTATTATACCCTATATATTTATTTTTCAAATCTAAAATATCTTCATAATATTCTTGCAGTAATTTCGGTTGTATTTCTTCATTTAAATTAATAGAACTTTTAATTTCAGTAAATCTCGCATTAATTTTATTTTTTATTTCTTTTAAATCAGATAACTCTTCTTCTAAAATTATATTTTCTCTTTTTAAATCATTAATTTCTACTTCTATTTTTTCTTTTTGCTTTTCATATTCATTCTTTTTAGTATAACCCTGCCAATATTTATAAAATATAAAGGCATCAATTAAGTATAAACCCAAAAATCTTAGATTAATAAAAGATAAATAAGTTATTAAGATAATACCTGCAATAGCTGAATATAGATATATATTATTTTGTTTCTCAGCAAACTTATTTTGTTCTAATTCTTTTTTCTTATTTTCTTTTGAATCTATATCTCTTGTTAATTTTTCTATCTCTTCTTTTTTATTGTCTATCTTAGTAGTAACTTGTTCAAATTCTTTTACCAATTTTCTTAAATCATTTTTAAACTCAATTGAAGTCTCTAATTCTAATAGTTCTTCCAAATTTTTTGAAAGATAATCACTAACAGAAGTTCCTTCTTTTTTTATTTGTTGTAATCTTTTCTCTAGCTCCTTTTCCTTAGCAAGAATATTATTATATCTTTCTTTTAAACCAGATATATTATTATAATAATCATCTATCTTATCATTATAATTTAAAATATCTGTTTCTATTTCTTCATTATAATCTCGGCTTGCAAATTTATTATAATCAGTTTGTAACTCTTTAAAATTACTTTCAATATTTTTATAACTTTCATAAAGTTCTTTGGCTCTTTCGGGATAAAATTTCTTTTTATCGGTTGGTAATTGCAAATATTTTTCTTTGTTTAATTCATTTTTTAATGTAATCAACTCTTCAATTACATTGTAATTACTTTTAATTAAATCTAATTTGTTTTTTTCTTTTCTTAAGTTGACTTGATCTTTATCTTTATCATCAATTTCACTTTTTATATCTTTTAATTTATCTTTTAAGTTATAATATTCTTTAACCTGTTTTTGTGCTTCCTTTTTTAATTCTATTCCTTCCTCAATTATCTGATTATATTCTTTAAAATTACCTACATTAATTTTGCCATATTTTCCTGCTATATCTTTTGCCTCACTTTTAAAATCTTCTTTTAATTGAGGAATTAAAGTATATTCTTTTAGCCCCGCCCCCATTAAAACTGACTGTAGTTTCTCAGTATCACTAACACCAGCCGGTATTTTTTTTAGTTCATCTAAAGTTATGGTAAAAAGTTGCTTATAGGTGAATTGATCTATATTTTTAAAAATATTTTCTATCTCTTTTTCATTATCACCTAAATCATTTATCTTTGGTTTGGCATATCCATTTATTAATAAACTATATCTTGCTTTATCATCATTAATAATTGCTTCAAGATCATAACTATTACGTGCAGGTGGTATTTGATCTGTTTTTGGTATTCCATAGCCAATGTATCTAAGAAGTTTTAAAAGAGTAGTTTTACCTGCCCTATTAGCACCTCCGATAATATTAAAATTTGGATTTAAATCTAATAAACTAGTCTTAGCAAATATGCCAAAATCATTAATATATATATCTTCATATTTCATTTAATAATCCCTTCTTTCAATGAATGACTCAATTATTTCAGTTTTAGCTTGCTCAAATAATTCTGCAAATTCATCCTCTGTAACCTGAAATTCTTTTGGGTTTTTATTTTCTAAATCTACTTCAGGATTCCAAATTTCCCCCATCTTTTGTTTCAACTTTTGTCTTTCTTTCTTATCTTCTTTTATATTTTCTAAAAACGAAGTAAATTCTTTTATAAAAGGATCATTTTCTAATATTTCATTCATATTAGGTAATTTTTTTGAAGTGTGGTCTGCAATACTGTTTACCCATAATAGTGGTGATCTATTCTTAAAATGAATCCTTATATTGTATAAAAGATCATTTATAGCTTCTTCTCTTTGTTCTTTTAAAACTTTTGAAACTTTTGTTTTACCTTTTAGTACTAAACGACATATATATCCTTTAATTTCCTTATCTAAATTATTATAAATTTTTTCTAATTGATCTTTAATAAAATAATTTAATTCAGTTAAATTTTCTTCTTCCAACTCATTTAAATAAATTTCTATACGTTTAAATATATAATCAGATACTTCTTGATAGCTATAATAACTATCTTCTGGTTCAAGTTTAACTAAAAAATAACCACCGGGACCTACTTCTCCAATATCCCGCCCCTGGGGTATACCGGGATAAATTATATATGGAATATGATCATTTATAACTTTCTTTTCATGGATATGTCCTAAAGCCCAATAATCAATATGATTATTATCCATTAAATCATTTTTAGAAACCGGAACATAATTATTATTATTAGGATCTAATTGAGTATGAAGTAATCCTATGTTATAAACACTTTGATCAGGTGTAGTATAAAATGTATACATCTTACGGGATTCAGCCTTGCCTCGGTAAGACTGACCTAAAACTCTGGCAATTAGTTTATCTTTATCATATATATTGAAGGTACTGACTTCTTCTGTATCACAAATTTTTACATTAGAAGGCAGTTCTAATAGTTCACCACCTATTCTATAGGGGTCATGGTTACCATTAATTAAAAATATATCTATATTGTTATTATTTAACCTTTCACATTGTTTTTTAAAAAAACGGGTAGCTTTAACTGACCTTGCCTCATTATCAAATACATCACCAGCAATCAGTACAAAATGAACCTTATTATTTATAGCAGCATCTATAATTTTTTCAAAAGATTTATAGACAGCATTGTTATATTCTAAATCAAGTTCTTCATCAGTATTAATTTGTAACCGACTGCCTAAATGCAGATCAGCAGTGTGTATAAACTTAACAGCTGGTTTCATTTATTTATCGCTCCTTTTTTTAATCCCTATTACTTCCGGCGGGTTTTTCTTCTGATTAATAAAGTGGTAATGTAGTACATTATATTTTTTATAATCCAATTTAGAAGCAAAATCTAAAACTGCTTCTTTCTCTTCATTTCCACCTTGATGCTCTGTGTATATTACAATTACAATAAGTCCTCCTTGAGATAATAATTCTAATGCTTTTTTTAAGGATTTTATGGTAGTAACTTTTTCTGTTTTAATATCTTTTTGGGATCCAGGTAAATAGCCAAGATTATATATGATACCATCAATTTTATTTTCTAGATAACTATCAATATTTTCATGTCCATCAACTATAAAGTCGATATCAAAATCATAATCTATATTATCAAATTTTTCTTTAGTGATTTGAACTGCCTCTTTTTGAATATCAAAAGCATATATTTTACCCTGAGAACTCACCTTTTCAGCTAAAAATAAAGTGTCGTTACCGTTACCACAAGTGGCATCAACAAATATTTTGTTATTATCTATAAAGTTACTGAATAGCCAGTGTGAAAATTCAACACCTTGCATTAAGTTCATAATTTTCCCTCCAATAATTTCTTATTATATGTTATTATTTCTGGAAAAACGACAAAACACCTGTATGTCTCAAAAGATAAAATTAGGAAATATAATATAATTTTTTAAAAGAAAATAAAAAAACTGCCGGGAATTCCCGACAGCTTTTTAAAATACATTTTAATTTCTAAAAGAAATAAAAACCATTTTTTCTCAACAGATCATCAATTACTTGATCTCTGTAATTGTTACTGTTGAATTGGTGATTATGACTTGCTTTTTTCACCTTTTTCTTGTAGATATTAAACATTGCAAATGTCCCCCTTTCAAAGATTTAGTAGGGAACATCCTCGCTACAAGTCTACTTTGTTCCATTTATAATTTTTTTAAAAACTACTCTGTATATCTCGTGTTCTTAAACCTAGTATAACTTATGATAATAAATAATGCAATACCTATTTTTGTATATTTTTAAAAATTAATCGGCATTATTTTGTTACTTATTACCAAAAAATAAAAATGGTACCCCTAGCAGGAATCGAACCTGCGCACTCGGCTCCGGAGGCCGATGCTCTATCCACTGAGCTACAGGGGTTTATAATAACTTAGATTATAATACAATTTTACAAGAAAATCAATTCAAATATTTTTCCCATTGTTCGTATAATTTATCTAATTCCTCTTTTAAATCTTGATGTTCGGCTTTAAATTTATTCAACTTTTTAAAATTATCTATATATTCTGGGTCCACCATTTTATTTTCTAATTCTTTAACTTTTTTTTCTTTCTTTTCTATTTTTTCTTCTATCTCATTTAATTTTCTCTTTCTTTTTCTTTCTTTTCTTTCTCGCTTTTTTTGTTTAAAGTAATAATTATCTTTTTTTACATTATTGCTGCTTTCATCCTTGTTTTGACTTTGATCAAATAATTTTTTCTTTTTCTTCTTATAATATTCATAATCACCAAGATATTTCTTTAGCTTATTATTTTCTAATTCATAAGTATGGTTAATTATTTTATTTATAAAGTATCTATCATGAGAGACAACTAGAAGTGTACCAGGATAATCTTGTAATACTTCTTCTAAAACCTCCCTGGAAGGTAAATCAAGGTGGTTTGTTGGTTCATCTAAGATAAGAAAGTTATAATCTCCATTCATTAACTGCAGGAGCCTTAACCTACTTTTTTCTCCACCACTTAGATCTTTTACCTTTTTAAATACTTCATTATCTTCAAAAAGAAAAGCTCCTAAAGCATTACGAGCTTCATTGATTTTCATTGAACATGCTTTTACTAATGTAGTTACTAAGTCATCTTCAGGATTAAATTTTTCAAATTCCTGACGGTAATAACCCATTTTAACACTGGCACCTATCTTAACTTCCCCTTTATCAGGCCTAATATCGCCATTTATGATATCTAAAAGAGTAGTCTTACCTGAACCGTTAGCACCAATTATAACTGCTTTATCCTGCCAGTACACGTCTAAATTTAAATCTTTTAATAAAGTATTATCTTCAAAAGATTTATCTAAATTACTCACTTTTAAAACTTCATCACCACTGCGACGATTAAAGTCCAAATCAAGATCCATTTTTTTACCATGTAAAGTGGGTTTGTCTATTTCATCAATTCTTTCCAATCTTTTTTCCATTGCTTTGGCTCTTTTAAACATCTTCTCACTATCACGTGAACGTCCCCAGACTCTCAATTGATGAATGGATTCTTCTAATTTTTTTATTTTTTTCTGTTGGTTTTTATATTCTCGCATCTTTTGTTCGAATCTTCTTTTTCTTTCTTCTAGATAATAGCTGTAATTTCCATAATATTTCTCATCTCTGCCATTGTCTATTTCGACAATACGTTCTATTACCTGGTCTAAAAAATACCTATCATGAGAAATTATAATTACAGCCCCATCATAATCGATTAAAAATTGCTCTAACCACTGCATAGAAGGAATATCTAAATGGTTGGTAGGTTCATCTAATAATAACAAATCTGGTTCTTTTAATAATAATTTTATTAAACCAACCCTTGATTTTTCTCCTCCACTAAGATAAGAAATCTTTTTTTCCAAATCAGATTTGTCAAACCCTAATCCAGAGGCAACCTGTATTATTTTGTTTTCGTAACCATATCCACCTCTAATTTCATATTCATGGCTTAACGTACTGTAATCATCCATTAGTTTTTCTAATTTATGATGGTCTTTATCTTCTTTTTTAAAAGTGCTAATTTCTTTTTCTAATTTTTTTAATTTTTCTTCCATCTTTTGAAGATCTTTAAAAACTGTCAACAGTTCCTCATAGATAGTATTCTTTAAATCAAATTCCGGAATTTGATCTAATAAACCAACACTTATTTCATTTCTTAATGATAAATTACCTTCTTGAAAATGCTCTTGGCCGTTAATAATCTTAAATATGGTGGTTTTACCGGATCCATTGGCACCAATAAGAGCAACCTTTTCTCCTTTATTTACGGACATAGAAAAATCATCTAAGACATCCTGGGTACCATATGATTTAGAAATAGAATCTATATTAACTACTACCATAATTATCCTCCACTACCAGTGTAATATTATATCAAAATCCAAACTTTCCACAAATTCGTTTAATAAGTCATAATGATTGCCTTCTACAAGTATATGGTGATTTCCAATTGGGTTTTTTAAAAAATAATTAATATTATCATTTTCAAAATCTAGTAGCACTTGTGTTCTGCAGGCAAATTCACTGTTTAAATTATTTATTAATTGGGCATTTTGAAATCCCATGTGGTCAAGATTGTCACCACCAATTTTAAATACAGTTACATCACCCTTTTTAATTTCACCCTGTATTCCGACTCCAATCCCAGTTTCAAAATGAGAACGGATAATATAATCATTGACAGCATCGGTAGCAACTGTACAATGAGCAAATTTCACTTTATTATTTTTTATATTTAATGATACGGGATTTGCCATAAAAGGAATATTACCTGTCAAATAATAAGTAACCATCATTGAAACTGCAGCGGGAACATCACCTTCACAGCCTGCTATAATTCCTTCATTATTCAATAATGAAAGGGCTAAACAACCAGTAGTTTCCAGCTCAGTTACCAAATCAAAACATCTAATTGTCAGTGAATTCAAATTATATTTTCTTACTATATTTTTTAGCGCATAATATACTTTAGCAGCTTTTATTAAATCTTTATCAGAAGGTTCTTCAATCGTTTGAGCATTATTTGTAAATTCATTTACCAATCTTTGCGCTTTTTCATTATTTATATTATTATATTCTTCTAAAACTTCCTTCATGGGGATATCAATAATATTTAATCCCCATTTATTTTTTACCGCTTCTTTATCAATATGACTATCTATTAACCAATCGGACGGCTCCCCTATTAATCCTAATCTACTATTAGCAATTTTAACTTTGGTTTTTCTAATTTTAATTAGTTTTTTCATTTCGTTAGCAATTTCTACTGGTTTCCCATGCAAAATTTTACCTTTACGATTTTGAGATTTAACCCAACTTAAAATTTCCATAGAAGCAGCCAATGAATTGTGTAAAGAAGTAGCTACTAAAATTATGGGTCCGTCTAATTTATCAAAAATTCCCTTGAAAATATTTTCAGTACCACCTGTCTTAACAAAAACAGTAATTAAATCATAATCATTTTTTTGATCTGAATTTAAAATATCTTCATCTATTTCTTCTATCTCTATGTTCTTTGAAAGATCTTTTACAAATTGTTCTAAAGTTTGAGAAATAGCTTCTTCATCATGAATAGGTGAAAATAATGAATACATACCAATCTTCATCTAAATATCATCCTTTCAAAGCAATTAATTTTTTACGGTAAATTATATTTTGGTTCTTCCATATTTCTTCTAAATATAATAAATACATTACCAATAACTTGAACACGTTCTGCACCTAATTGTTCACATACATCATTTACCACTTCATTTATATCTTCTAAAGAATTATCTAATATTCTGATTTTAACTAATTCATGGTCATCTAAAACCTCATCTATCTTTTCATATACTGATTCATTAAGACCCTCTTTACCGATATGAACATAAGGGTCTAAACTATTAGCTTTTCCTCTTAGATAACTTCGTTGTTTACCTGTTAGCAATAAAATCCCTCCTATTCCATATACTCAAATTCGATGGGACCAATAATAACTGTATCTCCATCTTGTATACCTTCTTTTCTCATAATTTCATCTATATTATGATGCCTAACTATTCTTAACAATCTCTGAACAGAAGCATCATTATTAAATTCTGTTTTTTCTATTAACTCATCGATTAATTCTCCAACCACTTCATATTTATCATCAGATATTTGTTTAATCTGCATTTCACTTTCTTCTGTGAAATCAGGTTTAATTAATACATCTTCTTTTGCTTTTATTTCTTTATCTTTGGCTGGCAAGGATTCTAATTTTTCCCCAGTAAAGTATTTTAATTCATCTACACCTTCACCTGTAACTGCAGATATTGGAAAAACTTTATAACCCCTGTTTTCTAATTCTTTCTTTACTTCCGGTAGGTTCTCTCTTGCTTCTTTTAAATCTAATTTATTTAATGCAACAATCTGTGGAAGTACTGACAAATCAGTATCATATTGTTCTAACTCCATATTGATTTTTTCAAAATCTTCAATAGGATCTCTACCCTCAATACCTGATACATCAATTACATGGATTAATAGTCTTGTACGTTCTAGATGCTTTAAAAATTCATCACCTAAACCTACACCTTTATGGGCTCCTTCGATTAATCCAGGTACATCTGCCATAACATAAGACTTATATTCGTCATAAGATACTACACCTAAGTTAGGATTTATAGTTGTAAAGTGATAAGATGCTATTTCGGGTTTAGCAGCAGATACTTTTGATATTAAAGTAGATTTCCCAACATTAGGATAACCGACTAAACCAACATCAGCAAGTAATTGCAGTTCTAACCTTACTTTTATTATTTTGCCCTTTTCACCGTTCTCTGAAAATTTAGGAGCTTTACGAGTAGATTTTTTAAAACGGGCATTTCCTCTACCACCCTTACCACCTTCAGCTAAGACATATTCCTGACCTTCATCTTTAAGATCAGCTAATAGTTCATTTGTATCATCATTATAAACTAAAGTTCCGGGTGGGACTTTTAGATAGAGGTCTTTTCCATCTTTACCCCTTTGGTTTTTACCACGTCCATGTGTACCACTTTCAGCCTTATAGAAATTATTATATCTAAAATCAGCAAGGGTATTTAAGCCTTCATCAACTTTTAAAATTACATCCCCTCCATGGCCTCCATCACCACCATTAGGGCCACCCATTGCCTCGAATTTTTCTCTTCTAAAACTTACAACACCATTACCGCCATCCCCGCTCTTTACTTTGAATGTTACTTCATCTACAAACATTGATATCACCTACCTTATTTTAAGATAAAAATAAAACCCCCAGCACATTTTTGTACTGAGGGGTTTCTTTGCAAGGATGATTAACTTATTAAAGCTTCCACCTGATCTTCTGTATATACGCTAATTTGACGAGATTTTTTTCCTTTTCTCTCAAAACTAACATAACCATCTACTTTAGAAAAGAGGGTATCATCTTTACCTCTTCCTACATTTAATCCAGGTTTGAATTTAGTTCCCCTCTGACGGACTAAAATACTACCTGCAGGAACAAATTCACCATCAAATTCTTTGACTCCAAGTCGTTTCGATATACTATCTCTTCCATTCTTAGAACTTCCAACACCTTTCTTTTGAGACATTAAACTCCCCCCTTTCAGTATGTTGAATTTTTTTCTCTATAAAAAATTAAACTTCAATATTTTCAATTAAAACTTTGGTATAAGGTTGACGATGTCCAGTTTTCTTATAATAACGTCTCTTAGGCTTATATTTTAGAACCACAACTTTTTTATTTTTTCCTTGCTCTAAAACTTTACCAGAAACTTCAGCATCTTCAAGATATGGTTTACCGAATTTATATCCTTCTTCACCAGAATATTGTAGTACTTTATCAAAAGTTATTTGATCTCCCTTTTCGGCATCTAACTTTTCAACCTTTATCATTTGTCCTTCTTTAACTTTATACTGTTTTCCACCAGTTTTTATTATTGCATACATTACTACATTACACCTCCCTTACCTCAGACTCGCCGGAAATTAGGTAGCCTTATACAAGACATTTCAAACCCATTCCGTGCGGTTTTGGTAAATACCCTTTTATAAAAGGTATACACATTACCGACAATTTATTTTAGCATAGTTTAGGCTTATAGTCAAGCCATCCTGAGCTTTTATCTTGTGGTTTCACAGTTAATAAATGAGCTGCTTTTTTTAAACCAGCTGCATTTAAATTATGAGCATCAGCTGAACAAGTCTGCATCTCCAAGCAAAAAAACTTTTCAGCTAAAGGAGTAAAAAATTGAATATGGGAGAATTCTTGCGAATAATCAAATTCAATTTTTAAATTATCTTTAAAGTTTACAACAGGTTCATCTAATAACCCGGTTATTGCACAATCAATATTTATATCTTTTAAAGATTTAAATTCATTAAAATCAAAATCCGTATTATTAATATCAAGCAATTTCCCAGTTGGAATTTGATCTTCATCTAATTCCATATAATATTTAGCTGGAGCTTTTATATATGTCTCTTCTCTATTACTAATGTAATTAAAGTAAGTATGGAAACATATTCCATAGGGCAATTCCTTTTTATCTTTATTAATTATTTCATACTTAAATCTTAATTTATCTTCAGATAAAATATAGATTAATTTTATTTTATGTTCAAAAGGAAATCCTTCAAAAACTGCATGATTTTTATCAATATCTAAAAAAGTTTCTAATTTAATATAATCTTTAAAAACCTCCGGCCTTTTATATTCCCATTTTTCATCAAATACTAAAGAATGTAAAAATATTGGTTTGCTATTTTTTTCTTGCCAATATTTTTTATCTTTAAACTCATAATGACAGTTATTAACCCTATTAGGTAAAGGATAAATTATGGGATTGCCATTTAAATAATGGTTTAGAGGTAATTTAGGATCATAGTAAATAAGATCAAAATTGTTAAATTGATATTTAAACATATTATTACCCATACCAGGAGCTACTTTAATAACGCTTTTATTATTATTAACTTCCGCTTTCAAGGTTATTATTTGAAAATCTTTTTTTGTTATTTCAAAATCAAAGTGTTTCATTTAAACACCTCTTTTAAAATAGTTCAGCTTTCGCAAAGGTTCGGTGAACTTCATTGATTTTAACTTCTACTTCCTCTTCTTTTAGATGCCCACCATTTTTAATGATAATTATATAACCTTTAATACGGGCTATACCATCATTTTCATTATGGATATGGGTATCTTCAATATAAACCTTATACTTTTCTCCTTTATTTACAGGTAACGCCATTCTTTTTAAGTCCTGTTTACTACCTTTGCTTATAATCTCATAATTTTCAATATGATAATCATTATTACCTCTGATATAGATATCTATATTTAGCTCTTCTTCTAACTCAGCTAATTTATCTCCCCCAGCTCCAATTAATACGGCGGCTACATCAGGGTGTAGTTCAATTAATAAGGCCTCTACTTTTTCCTCTTTAGATATCTTTTTAAGTTTTCTTATTACATTCATTGCCATTGTGGTTTCAGACATAACCAAACCAGTGCCTTCACAATAAGGGCAATCTTTTTGAAATAATTCACCAATTTCTTCTCTGACTTTCTTTCTAGTTATTTCAACTAAGCCTAACTTAGTTAAACCAAGCAAAGCTGTTTTGGTACGATCTTTGGATAATTCTTCTTCTAAAACCCGTAATACCTCTTTTTGGTTTTCTTCAATCGACATATCAATAAAATCAATTATTATAATGCCACCAATATCTCTTAACCTAAGTTGGCGGGCTATTTCACGGGCAGCTTCTACATTAGTTTTAAATACAGTATCCTGAAGATTTTTCTTACCGGTAAACTTTCCGGTATTTACATCTATAGAAACTAATGCTTCTGTATTATCAATTATTACATAACCGCCTGAATTTAACCAAACTTTCCGCTGCCAAATTTTTGTAATTTCATTTTCTATTTGATAAGTTTCAAAAATAGGGGTTTCTCTTTCATAAAGGTATATCTTATGATGTGAACCCGGAACACTTTTTTCTGCTAATTCATTTAATTTTTCATATTCTTCTTCATCATCAATAACAATTTTATTTACATCTGTACTAAGATAATCTCTTACAATTTGTTTAATAAGTTCGGCATCTTTATAGATTAGTTCAGGAGGACTAGCTTTTTTATAATCCTTCCAAATATTTTCCCACAAATGGATTAAAAAATTAAAATCATTTTCAATAATTACCCTTTTTTTACCCTCAGTATTTGTTCTCACTATTAAACCATATTTATTGCCAATTAAATTCTCAGCTATATCTTTAAGCCTGTTTCTTTCTTTCGTATCATTAATTCTTCTTGATATACCTGTTCTATTTTCAAAAGGCATTAATACTAAATACCGACCTGGTAAGGTTACTTTGCATGTAACTTTAGCACCTTTTGTTCCAATCGGCTCCTTAACCACCTGGACCATCACTTTTTGCCCCGGTTGAATAACTTCTTTTATTGATAATTCATTTTTGCGCCACCTTTTCTCCTGACCTTTACTTAAAAGTGGATATACATCACTTATATGTAAAAAAGCATTTTTTTCTAGGCCAATATCAACAAAAGCAGCCTGCATACCAGGTAAAACATCTTTGACTCTTCCTTTATAAATATTGTATACAATTTGATCATAGGTATCTCTTTCAAATAAAATATCAATTAGGTTGTTGTTTTCCTTAATTGCAGCTCTCTTTTCTCTTATACATGAATTTATTATTATCTGTCTACTCAATTCTCTTTCACCTCTTTTTTTAACACCTGTTTATTAACAGGCTTATATAACTTTCCTTCCTCTCTAACATACATTCCCAATCTTTCAATGTTAACAAGCGGTATTTCTTTTACTAAACCATTAGTCTTTATTTTAAGTGCTCTAATTACTTCCTGGGGCCTCACATTGCCACTACTACCTGTGCTAATTGTAAATTCCCACAGATCGTCTTTTAATACTCTACCACTATAAATCATGGGAGCTAAATCTATTAATCTATCATCCTTATTTCTTCTAAACCTTGTAATCTCAATTTCGTTTTCATCTAAAAAATCTTTTAAAATCTTTTTTTGGTCTACCTCTTTTTTAATACTCATCTTATACTTATATCTTGCAGTATTAACAATAGCCTGTAATGACTTTTCTTTTTCATGTATTTGTACAATATCTAAAATTTTTAATCCCACCGGCAGTTTTTGGTTTATTTTTTTTTGCATTTTATTTAAAGAAATTTTTTCTTTCAACTCAAGGTCAAAATATTCTTGATGCCCAACCATGCCTACTGGCAAAGGTTGTGACATCGAAAATATAATATGAGGATTGTAGCCTTGTGAATAGGCCACCGGTAAATTTGCTCTTCTAAAAGTTCTTCTAAAAGTATTCATCAGTTCAAGATGTGATATATATTTGAGTTCATCTCTTTTCTCATATTCAGCTCTTATATACATTATAATCATTCCCAATAATATCTAAATCCACATCTAAATTATAACAAATATTACATCCTTTACATTTAGCAAATCTGCAGTCTGATGTTGTTTCATTTTTTAGTGCTTTATCATATTCATTTTTTAAAAATTTGGAATTTAGACCCATATCAATATGATCCCAGGGTAGTGTTTCAACAAATTCTCTTCTTCTTAAATAAAAATCAGGATCTAAATCATTTTCTTTAAAGGACTCAAGCCAAAGATCAAAGTCAAAAAAGTCTCCCCAACCATCAAATCGAGCCCCTTTATTATAAGCACTAATTAATACTTCTGATAATCTTCGATCTCCTCTTGAAAATATACTTTCAAGAAGTGAAAGATCTTCTTCATTCCAGCTAAAATTGATACCTTTTTTATTTAATTTAGATCTTAAAAAATTTATTTTTTGTTTTAAGTCTGTTCTGTTAACCATAGGCTCCCACTGGAAAGGAGTAGAAGCTTTGGGAATAAAAGTTGAGATACTTACATTTATTCTGATAGGCCTCATCTTCTTTTTGTTTTGTTTGCGAATTTCTTTCCCCTTTTGTAAAACATTATTAACCATACTGATAATACCTTCTAAATCTTCCTTCCTTTCGGTTGGTAGTCCAATCATAAAATAGAGTTTTACAGTGGACCATCCTTCATTAAAGGCAGCTTCAACTGCTTCATAAAGATTACTTTCTGATACCCCTTTATTAATTACATTTCTTAATCTTTTAGTCCCTGCTTCTGGAGCAAAAGTCAGGCCTGTTTTCCTAACCTTCTGCACTTCCTTAGCTAATTCTACAGAAAATTTATCAACTCTAAGAGAAGAAAGGGATATACTAATTTTACGTCCTTCATATTTTTGAGTTAATTCTTTTACTAATGGTTCTATTTGTGAATGATCAACTGTACTTAAAGATGTTAAAGAAATTTCATCATAGCCAGTACTATCTAAAATGTTATCAATTTGCTTTAATAAAGTTTCCTTTTTCCTCTCTCTTACTGGCCTATAAGTAATGCCAGCAGAACAGAATCTACAACCCTTTGTACAACCTCGAGAAACTTCTACTGTTGCTCTATCATGTACTATATCCATATAGGGCACAAGAAAGTCTTCTGGATAAAAGGCTTCATCTAAATTAGAAACTAACTGTCTTTTAATTTTTGTTTTGACTTCATTATCTTTGGGTATTATATTTTCAATATGCCCTTGTCTATCATAATTAACTTCATATAATGATGGAATATATACACCCGGCTGCTTTGATAATTTCTTTAATATTTCCTTTTTGCTATAACCTTTTGCCTTTAGATTACTATAATTATTTATAATATCAACTATATGTTCTTCAGCTTCACCTACAAATATTAAATCAAAAAAAGGAGCAACTGGTTCAATATTACTTATAATTGAACCTCCCCCTATGATAAGCGGATCATCTTCGTGACGCTTTTCACTGTAATAATTTACTCCTGCCAAATCTAAAATTGTTAAAATATTGGTATAGCTCATTTCATACTGTAAGGTAAAAGCTAATATATCAAACTCATCTACACTCTTTCCTGATTCTAATGAAAATATTGGTAAATCTTCTTTTCTTAATAGATCTTCTAGATCAGGCCAAGGAGAAAAGGTTCTCTCACATATTATATTATCTTCCTTGTTTAATAAGTGGTATATAATTTTTAAACCAAGATGAGACATACCAATCTCATAGGCATCTGGAAAAGCAGTTAAAACCTTAATCTTATTAGAATCCCATTCTTTTTTTATGATGTTGTACTCATTACCAATGTATCTTTCTGGGTTTGATACTTCAATCAATCTATCATATATTTTATCTCTTACATTCATCTGTATTAACTCCTTAAATTTTGCTACTAAAAATGTAATTTTTTCTTTCGAATATTTACATTCAATGCTATACCTACAGCTACTATTGATGTTACCATTGAGGTACCACCATAACTAATAAAAGGAAGTGGAATACCAGTTATAGGCATAACTCCCATGGTCATTCCAATATTTTCAATTACATGAAAGAAAAACATTGCAATAATACCAGTGACTACTAATTTTCCAAATCTATCTTTTGCCTGAAAAACAATATTAAATAACTGCCAAAATAGTAATAAGAAAAGAATAATTACGACCAATACTCCGATAAACCCAAACTCTTCACCAATAACAGAAAAAATGAAATCTGTATGTTTTGCGGGTAAAAAATTAAGCTGGTTTTGGGTGCCTGCAAATAGACCTTTACCACTTAATCTACCTGAACCTAGAGCTATTTTGGATTGTATTATATTATATCCAATTCCCCGAGGATCAATATTGGGATTAATAAAGGCTATTAATCGATTTAATTGGTATTCTTTTAAAAATGGTAATGGAGTACCGAAAGTAATATGAGAAGCTATTAAACCAATTATAGTTACAAAACCGCCCCCGAAAAAAACATACATAAACTTTTTATTAGCACCAGCTATATATAGCATTACTACAAATATTACCAGTAATACAAGGGCTGTACCTAAATCATTTTCAAAAACAATAAGTAAAAAAGGAACTAAAAAATAACCAAATGGTAAAATTAAGTCTTTGATTGAATTTAACTCCTTTTTCTGATCTAAAATTGCTGCTAATACTAAAATTAAGACAATCTTAGCTAATTCAGAAGGCTGGATATTTACAAAACCCAGGTCTAACCATCTACGTCCTCCGCTAATATTAGCACCATAGAGATGAGTCATCACCAAAATAATAATCATCGTACCAAATATCAGCTGAGCATACTCCTTAAATATACGGTAATCAAAAAATTGGATGATAATCGCTGCTATAATTCCTAAAACTGCAGCAATAATCTGCTTTTTTAAGAAAATAGAACTATTAGAACCAACTTTATTTAATTCCACAGCACTACTTATAGCAAAAGTCCCTATAACAATTAATAATATAACAGTTATCGGAATATATAAATTTAAATTTTTAAATAATTTTTTTTCAAAATGCATAGTTTACTTCCTTCTATTGATTATTCCTCCTAAGCGGAAAATTAGCAACCATAGCCATCATCTGCTCTTCTCTATTGATTTCCATTTCTATTTCCCTATCATCAACATCTACATACTTTTTCATCACTTTAAGTAAATCTTTTTTAAGTGATTCCATTTCAGAAGGTGATAGTTTAATCCTATCCTGAACCAAAATAAACTGTAGTCTTTCCTTTGCAACATTTTTGCTGGTCTCATCTTTTTTCTTTCTCAGTCCTAAAAATTCTAATAACCCGATTGTAATTACCCCCTTTATTAAGAAAAACTAAATATTTTTTTAAGTTTAGTAAAAAATGAATTGTCTTCAAGTGAAATAAAATTAACTTCTTCCCCAGTTATTCTCTTTGCTATATTTTTAAAAGCCTGTCCGGCTTTTGGATTATCTTTAAGTACTACTGGTTCACCTCTATTAGAAGAAACTATAATGATATTATCTTCTGGAACAATCCCTTTTAATTGAACAGCTAATATCTCAATAATATCTTCAATATTCATCATATCTCCTCTACTGACCATCTCGGCATTTATTCTATTTATAATAACCTCAGGATCTTTTAGACCTTCTGCTTCTAATAATCCAATAATACGGTCTGCATCTCTAACTGCTGAAACTTCAGGTGTAGTCACGATCAAGGCAAAATCTGCACCTGCAATCGCGTTTTTAAAACCCTGTTCTATACCTGCTGGAGAATCAATTACTACATAATCCATTTCTTTTTTTAAATCTTCAACTAAGGACTTCATCTGGTTAGGCTGTACTGCTGTTTTATCTCTAGTTTGAGCAGCAGGTAATAAGAATAAGTTTTTATGCCTTTTGTCTCTAATTAAAGCCTGTTCTAATCTGCAATTATCTTCTACTACATCAACGATATCATATACAATTCTGTTTTCTAAACCCATAACTACATCTAAATTTCTTAATCCAATATCTGCGTCAATAAGACAAACTTTATAGTCCATCATAGCTAACGCTGTACCAATGTTAGCAACGGTTGTTGTCTTACCAACTCCACCTTTACCCGAAGTAATTACTAATGATTTGCCTGCCAATTTTTTCCCTCCATTTTTATAATTTTATATTTCAAAATTCTCGACCATAATTTGTCCATCCTGAATAAAAGCCCTTTCAGGGTTCAAACTTTTTCTATTTTTGCTTTCTTCAGGAGGTCTTGCAATCTTTTTAGATATTCTTAATTGAGTAGGTTCTAATTTTAAAGCAGTAACAGAAGCTTCGGTAGAACCTCCTGCTCCGGCGTGAACAACCCCTCTAATTTTGCCAAAAACGATAATATCTCCGCCGGCAATTACCTCTGCACCTGGATTTATATCACCAATTATTACTACATTTCCTGATTTTTTAACTTTTTGACCTGATCTTAATGTTCTATTTATTAGATAAGTTTCTCCTTCATTATTAATTTCAATAGTATCTTTTTTTATTACATCACTTGTAAATATAATATTTTTTACGTCTTTATAGCCACGTGCAATATTTACTATCTCATTTAATTGGTCAATTTTAAAACTATTATCAGCTATATTTATATATAAATCAGCACCAGCATAAAAATTTGTAGCACTAGTTACATGATCTCGCAATGCATTTTTTATTCGATTAAATTCAGCATTAGGATCAAGCTTTAGCACTATGCCATTTTTAGCCACTTTAAAAGAAATCGGTGATTTCATAATTTATATCTTTCCTTTCTCATTATATTAAATTCACTAGTTAATGATAAATTCCTTTTCTAATCTGAAGAAAATACATCTCTAATATATTCAAATAAATTACTTTTATCCTCTTGTTGATTAGATTGGGTCTGTTTGTTTTCGTTTTGTTCTTCTTTTTCATTTACTTCTTGTTCATTTTCTTCACTATCAACCTCAGCAACTTCAGTTTCAATCCCAAAATATTCTTTAATTATGTCACCAGCAATTGGTAAAGTATAAGTAGAAGAACTACCATTTTCTAAAAATACTAGAACTGCTATCTCTGGATTCTCAGTTGGAGCAAACCCACCAAACCATCCATGACTGACATCTTCAGTTCCAGTTTGCGCAGTTCCTGTTTTCCCCGCTACCTTGATGGGAAATTCTCTAAAAGTACTTCTTGCGGTACCATAAGAAGACATTGTAACTTCTTGCATACCTTCATGTAGTATTTCGAATAACTGATTACTGTAATCTAATTTTCTAATCACTTGGGGACTTTGCTCGTATATAATTTCTCCCTTAGCATTTTTAATTTTATCTACTAAATAAGGTCGATACAAAGTACCATTGTTGGCAATAGCTGAAATATAATTCACCAATTGAATAGGGGTGGTTAATAAACCACCTTGTCCAATCGAAAGATTGACCGAATCACCTGGATACCAATTACCATTTTGATCATCAATAGCACCTTTTGGTACTATTCCTTTTTTTTCCTCTGGTAAATCAATTTCCGTTTTTTGGCCTAATCCATAGTTTAAAGCAGTATTCACTAATTTATCACCTTGATACTGTTCATATAATCTATAACCTAATTTATAAAATATTATATTATTAGAACGAGCAATTGCTTTTGTAAAATCAAGCCTACCTTCCCCGCCAGGATGCCAATTTCTAAAAGGTCTCGACCAGTCTGGAATATAAAATAATCCATTTTCATCAACAAATTCTGTATCTCCATTTATATTAAGATATTTTATTGCTGCACTACCCGTAACTAATTTAAATAATGAACCCGGTGGCACAGCTGCCATAATATTCCTATTTAATAAAGGTTTCATAGGATCATTTGATAAATCTTGATAATCCTTTGTACTCAGTCCAGTTGAAAATAAGTTAGGATCAAAATCAGGATAACTTGCCATTGCAATAACTTCACCATTGTTTGGATTTAAAACAATGGCTGAACCCCCTGTTGGTTTATATCTTTCTGGGTCATCTTCTGCTTCCTGCATAAGTCGTTCAATATGTTTTTTTAAAATCTTTTCAATTTCCCGCTGATAATCTAAATCAAAATTCAAAACAATATTATTACCAGGAACCGGAGGCTTTGTACCAAGTTCTTTGACCATTTCTCCCACGTTATTAACTTCAATCTGTCTAATACCATCTTCACCTTTTAAATATGATTCATATTCTTTTTCAAGTCCCGATTTTCCTATCATATCCTGCACATTATAACTATTTATCCCCTGACTTTGATAATATCTTAACTCAGATTTGCTAATTTCACCCACATATCCAATAATATGAGAGGCTAAATCCTCATATACATAGTCTCTTATAGAAGATTCCTTCACTAAAATACCAGGTAACTCCTCCTGGTTTTCTAATAATATGACCATATCTTCTTTATTGATATTCCTCTTTAATATTAAAGCATTTTGATTATTCATCTTCTTTTTACTAAAGTTATAATTGCTTAATAAATTCTCATAGGTTAATGAAGTTAGATTGGCAATTTTGCTTAATAAAGAATCTACTTTTAATTTAGGAGGAATTTCATTTGGAAGTAAATAGAGGCTATGAGATAGTTTATTATTTACTAAAATTTCTCCATCACTATCTATTATTTTACCTCGTGGGGCACTAATAGGACGAAAGGATGTCCTGTTTCCTTCTGATAGATTATAATAGTAGTCTCCATTTAGTATTTGAAGTTGAAAGGCTCTTGCAACTAAAAGGATAAAAATTATTATTAATATAACTTTAAAAATTTTTATTCTATCTTCCATAATAGTTTTCACCATAATAAAATAATCTGTATAATATTATATAAATAATTAAAGATAATACTGCATTATATATTGAACTTGGTATTATTGTATTTTTTAAACTTTCCCAGTAATTAATACTAAAGATTAATTCTTCGGATAAAACAATTGTCAGCATGTAATATATTATAGAGGCACCAAATGTAATAACTGGAGCTAATAGATAATTACCTTTAAAAAAATGACCTTCCATAAAACCATTTACAAATCCAAGAGGGGCTTTAATAATTGTATTTATTGAAATAAATTCACCCAGAAAAATATCCTGCAGTAATCCACCAATAATCCCCATTAGTAAACCGGTTTTAGGTCCATCTAAAATTGAAATAACCACTACGAGAACCAAAATTATATCCGGCTTTATATCCCAGGGAGTATATAGGGATAAAATTGTAACCTGCAGGACTAATCCAATTATTAATATTAAAACAAAGATTATGTTACGATTCAAAAAGAGCCCTCCTAAAAATCAGTTATTACTAATACTTCTTCTACTGTATTTATTGAGCTAAACAACTTTATATCTGCACTCTGTGATAGTCCATAATTATCTGAATTTATTTCCTGTACTCTACCAATCGGTAAACCCTTAGGATAGTTATTTGAAAAACCAGAGGTAACAATAATATCTCCTTTTTTTATATCTGCATCCCAAGAGATCTTTTCCATGATATTAATAGTATCATTATTTAATTGGCCCTTTACAATACCAATAGTTCTTGATTCATTTCGCTGAACAATACCTCCCACTACAAATTCAGGATCATAAATCAAGGAAATTTGTGAACTGCTTGATCCAACATAATCAATCCGACCCACAAGCGCACCATTATAACTGATAACAGGCATTTTCTTTCTTACACCATCATTAGATCCACGATTTATTATTAACTTATTTTCCCATAAAGAAGGACTAAATCCTATTACTGTTCCCCCAATTGTTTCAAAGGGAACATGTTCTTTAAAAGATAATAGTTTTCTTAATCGCTCGTTTTCTCTTTGAAAGCCTTTTAGCATAATGTTTTGTAGTTTTAAAGAGGCTAATTCCTTCTCTAACTTTTTATTTTTTTCCATCACTTCATCTACATTCAGCAAACCATGCCAATAAGAAACAGTCTCATGATATATGCCTGAAAAAAACTCAATAATGGGGCTTATTAAATTATAAATTCCACTTTCGATATATTGGAAATATGAAATATTAATATTGAAAAAATAAAGGGTACCTACTAAAGCTAATAATACAATCATGATCGCAATAAATATTAATCTACCTTTATTATCCAATTTTTATTCCCCCTATGATAGTTTTTTTGGGGTAATTAAAAGATCTTTAATTTTATCTAATTCTTCTAAAGCATTACCTGTACCATTTACTACACAGTCTAAGGGTTCTTCGGCTAAATAGACAGGCATTTGAGTAGTTTCTATTAGAAGTTCATCTATACCATGTAATAATGCTCCTCCACCGGTTAGTATAATACCTCTACCCATTACATCGGAAGCTAATTCGGGTGGAGTTTTTTCTAAAGTTCTTTTAACAGCATCTAAAATATTATTTACCGGTTCTTTGAGAGCATCTTTTATTTCATCAGAATTTATTGTGACAGTTTTAGGTAAACCATTTACTAAGTCACGACCTTTGATTTCTTTAGTTAAACCTTCATTATTTCCGGTAGCTGTTCCAATATCAATCTTGATTTGTTCGGCTGTTCTTTCACCCACCATTAACTTATATTTCTTTTTAATATATTGAGAAATAGCTTCATCCATTTCATCGCCGCCAATTCTTATAGAACTACTGGTCACAATACCCCCAAGAGAAATTACAGCAACCTCAGTTGTACCGCCTCCGATATCAACTATCATATTACCAGTAGGTTCATGGATAGGTAAACCTGCTCCAATAGCAGCAGCCATTGGTTCTTCTATTAAGAATGCACTACGGGCACCCGCCTGTAAAGCTGCATCAATAACAGCTCTTTTTTCAACTTCTGTAACACCAGAAGGAACACATATAATAATACGTGGCCTTACTAGTCTATTTCTTTTATGAGCTTTTCTAATAAAATGTCTGAGCATAGTTTCGGTTACATCAAAATCTGCAATTACTCCATCTTTCATCGGCCTAACTGCCTTTATATTACCTGGTGTTCTACCAATCATATTTTTCGCTTCATTACCAACTGCTAATATCTTTTTATCTTTTTCTTTTAAAGCCACAACAGAGGGTTCTCTTATTATAATACCCTTTCCCTTTACATATACTAAAGTATTAGCAGTCCCTAAATCTATTCCCATATCCCGGGAAAAAGGTGCACTTAAAAAATTAAACAACTTTATTCCTCCTTTTATATATCTTAAAATAATTTTTTTGCTTTTAAACTAATATATTTGTCATCACCAATTATTATATGGTCCATAACTTCTATCCCTAAAACTTCACCTGCTGAAAATAATCTGTTTGTAACTTCAATATCATTATCACTGGGAGTTGGATCACCACTGGGATGATTATGAGCTATTATTATGCTTGCACAACTTTTTTTAATAGCTTTTTTAAATACTTCTCTGGGATGAACCGTAGAACTTGAAAGCCCACCTTTTGATATTAATGTCTTTGCAATTACTTTATTTTTAACATCCAAAAGTACTGCATATAAATGTTCTTGTCTAAGATATCTCATCATTGGCATTAAAAAGGAAGCAGCATCTTTTGGTGAATTTAAAACCACCTTGCCCTGGAATTTACAACTACTTATCCTTTTACTTAATTCTATTACAGCACATAGTTGAGTACCTTTTGCTTTACCAATACCTCGATACTTCATAAATTCTTCTGGTGTAAAATCTATTATACCCTTTAAACCATTGGTTTGATTTAATAGATTATTAGCTAAATCGATTGCAGTTTCTTTTTTGCTGCCTGTTCTAATAATCAAGGCAACTAATTCTTCGGTAGTAAGACTATTACTACCATATTTAATCATTTTTTCTCTTGGTCTTTTATCTAATGGCATCTCTTTAATAGTATATTTATTATTTGATATAATTGTTATATTAACTCCTTTCTAATACATTACTTTAAAAATTAATATGATTATCTATATTATCTCTATACTAAAACTTTTTAGGGCCATTGATAACATATGAATTGGTAGTCCCATCACCGTAAAATATGACCCTATTATTTTATTTACAAATATACCACCTTTACCCTGGATTCCATAAGAACCAGCTTTATCCATAGGTTCTCCGGTTTTTATGTACCTATCTATTTCTTCATCATTAATTTTACGCATATAAACTTCTGTTACATCATAATCTAAAAAATGCATTTCATCATTGGCTGAAATTAGTGCTATACCAGTATATACTTCATGTGTATCGTTTTCTATTAATTTAAGCATTTTCTTAGCATCTTCTTCATCTTCTGGTTTACCTAAAATCTTGTTATCATAAGCTACTATAGTGTCTGCAGCTATAATCAAAGCATTTTCAACTACTTTAGCTACATTTGATGCTTTAGCTAAAGATAGTTCTTGAACTAATTTTTCGGGACGTTCATAATCAAATCCACTTTCATCAATTTTACTCGGCATTGCAGTATATTTTATTCCTAAGCGAGTAAGTAAATCTTTTCTCCTATCGGATGAGGAGGCTAATATTATTTTTTTATCTATCATTATATATCAATCCTTTTTAGTCCACGGGGTAAATAATTATACGTAAATATAGCTACTAGTCCAATACCTACTCCTGTAGGTAAGGCTAATAAAATTAAGTATGGTAGATAATAAAAAATGGCATCATTGGAAATAATGAGATAAGCGGTTACGATTTGTCCAACATTATGGAAAACTGCTCCACCTAAACTAACTCCAATTATACTGAATTTATTTCTGAAATAATAAAAAAACATACTCATTATCAAATATCCTAAAATACCGCCACTTAGACTTAAATAAAAGTTTATAGTCATAAAAGTACCGGCCAATATTGAACCTAAAAAAATTCTTAGTAAAAGAATTTGCAGGCCGGCAATAAATCCAAATAATATAAGTCCCAATAGATTAGCAATATTGGCTAACCCTAATTTTGCACCGGGAATAATAAAAGACAAAGGTAACATATTTTCTACTAAATGTAAAACTAAACCTAAACCAACCAAAAGTGCGATTATTACTATTTTCCTAGTACTCATTAATTAAACCTCATTTCAAATTTATAAAAAATTTAAAGGTTTATTTTAATTATTTCAACAAAAAAAACTGATTTCCTTTAAACTAAACTAATTAAAATTTACCATGAAACAGCATCAAGGTCACTGTTAGTCTGTTCAATCCATATTGAAACTTTATTAGGTACACAAATTATAGAAGGACCGGGCTTAGATATCCAACCAGTTTTTTCACATATCTTAGCTGGATCTTCTTCTGGTGCTTCTTTTAGCCTTACTCGTCCATTATGTGCTTCAATAATAGAAGTCCCAAGAGGACCTTCAACCTTTATGATCATAGGTTCTTCTTGATAAGTTTCAGAAAAAGGAATCCTTTTTACCTCTTTTGAACTATCCTTAATATATATAAATGAATTTTGCTCTTCATTGTTACTAAAATAAGCACTTATAAACGGATAAGCAATCATAATTAGGGAAATAACAATAATTACTATAATTAATATTTTATCATAAACAGTTAAATATCTTGTGATTTTTTCCAATTAAATCCCCTCTCCTAATCGTTATCATTTTAACATTTTTTTATGAAAATGTCTATCTTTATGGAGAATTAAAAATTTCATTTACAAAATAAAAACCGAGCTTATTCAGCCCGGCTTTAACACATTTTATTATTTGATTAATATTTAATTTTCTTTTTCAACTTCATCCTTATAGATAACATTAATAGCTCCATCAACTTTACAAACTTCTGCACATAAACCACATTGTACACATTTATCCTGATCAATTTCATGTACTTCTTTAAGTTCTCCTTCAATAGCCTCTACTGGACAAGCTTTTGCACATCTTGTACAACCAACACAATCTTCTGTAATTACTACTTTCTCTATTAACCTACCATTAAATTCAATGGTACCAGTAGGACATTTTTCAGAACATATGCCACAGTTGATACACTTATCATAATCAATAACTGCTAAGTTATCTTCCATGGTAATTGCATCTACAGGACAGGCTTTAGCACAAAGAGAACAACCTATACAGCCCACTTCACATATTTTTGAAACTACTTTACCAGGCTCATGTGAGGAACATCTTATATGATTTAATTTATCTTCAGGAGCCATTGTAATTATGTTTTTCGGACATGCTTCTACACATTTTCCACAACCAATACAAGTTTCTTTATCTATAACCGGTAGACCATTATCACTTATTGTTATTGCATCAACCGGACAAACTGCTGCACAGTCTCCAAAACCTAGACAGGCATATTGACAGCTTTTTGTACCTCCATTAATAGATTCAGCTGCTTTGCAGGTTTTTATACCTTCATATTCAGAGAGTTTCTTGGTCTCCTTAATACCACCACCACATAATAATTGCGCCTTGACGGTTTCATTAGTACTTTGTCCTTCCACTCCCAGAATTTCTGAAATTTTTTCTGCAACAACTTCTCCACCAACCGGACAGCCGTTAATTTCAGCTTCTCCTTCAACAACTGCTTCTGCAAAACTAGCACAACCTGCATAACCACAAGCACCACAGTTAGCCCCCGGTAAAACCTCTTCTACTTCTTCAATTCTTTCATCAACTTCTACATGGAACTTTCTTGAAGCAATACCTAAACCTAAAGCTAACACTGCTCCAATACCACCCATGCTCAATACTGAATATAAATAGACAGGATCCACTTTGTCACCTCCAACAAGTATCAATTAGATTGAAATTAATCCTGAAAAACCCATAAATGCCATAGCCATTAGACCGGCTAATATTAAAGTAATGGGCACACCCTGTAGTGTTTCTGGCACATCACCAAATTCTAATCTTTCTCTTAAACCTGCCATTAAAACTATTGCTAATGTAAAACCAATACCTGCACCTAAACCAAATACCACACTTGTAATAAAGTTATAGCCATTTAAAGGAATCAAAAGTGCAAGTCCTAAAATAGCACAATTAGTCGTAATCAGTGGTAAAAATATTCCAAGTGCTTTATATAAAACAGGACTTGATTTCCTAATAAACATCTCAACAAACTGAACTAGGGAAGCAATAACTATGATAAAAGAAACATATCTTAAAAAAGGTAGGTTAAAAGCTTCCAGTATATATGTATTAATTAACCAAGTGGCTGCTGCTGTTAAGGTCATAACAAAAGTAGTTGCCATACCCATACTAAAAGCAGTCTCTACCTGTTTAGAAACTCCTAAAAAGGGGCAGATTCCTAAAAACTTAACTAAAATAAAGTTATTGATTAAAACAGTACTAATAAAAACAAGTACTACAACTCTCAACTCTTCCATTAATTACCCCTCCTTTTAATTGCATTCATAATTCCCACTAAGATACCTAAACTGATAAATGCACCGGCTGGTAGAATCATAATTACCATAGATGGATACCAACTTCCAAGAATCTGTATTCCAAAAATTGAGCCCATGCCAAAAAACTCTCTCATAGCACTTAATACTACTAAAACCCAGGTAAATCCTAATCCCATACCAAGGGCATCTGCAATTGCACGATGAGTTGGATTTTTAGAAGCAAACGCTTCTTGTCTTCCTAATATTAGACAGTTAACCACAATTAAAGGAATAAATAAACTTAAAGAAGCTGCAATATCAGGAAAAAATGCTTTAAGGAAATAATCAGTAAACGTAACAAAAGTTGCAATTATTAAAATAAAACTAGGGATTCTAACATTGTTAGGTATGTACTTTTTAAAAAGTGAAATTACAATCTCAGATGATAATAATACAAAAGATGTGGCTATCCCCATTGCCAGACCATTTTGCACTGTATTTGTAACCGCTAAAGTGGGACACATTCCGATTACTAATACTATAATTGGGTTTTCTCTCCAAAGACCATTTTTAAAATCTTTAAATAATCTTTTCAGCATTAAGCCCCACCTCCATAAGCATTTTGGATTTGTTTAACAGCACTTTCGACAATTTTTGTTACACTAGTTGACGATATCGTTGCACCAGCAATTGCTTCTACTTCTAATTCTGTTTGTGGTGCTCTTTTTACTACTGTATAATCTCCAAAAGGTTTATCTTCAAAGTTACTCTTATATTCTTGGCCTGTAATTCTGGCTCCTAAACCAGGAGTCTCTTCATGACTGAGAATTTTAATTCCATATATTTTTTCTTCATTAATATTTACTCCGACCATTAGTTCAATAACATTTTGATAACCAGGTCCAGATGCTATCATAGCAACCCCAACTCGATTACCGACTTCATCATATCCCTCATAGAAAGTTTGGCCCTTTTTTTCAACTTCTTCAAATTCTTCAGCTTGCGGAACTACAGATCTAATAGCTTGCTGTCTTGCTTCAGCCTGATGTTTTTGTATATAGGGGTTTGTCCATTGGTAAACAAAAGATAAAGCTACAGCTGAAATAATACCAATAACAGTTAAAGTAAGTACTAATTTACTAATTTTAGTATCCATTACTTCACCACTCCCAATGTCTTTGGTTTTAAATATCTATCCAGTAAGGGAACAGTGGTATTCATAAATAATATGGAATACATTACACCTTCTGGATAACCACCCCATAATCTAATAATTGCTACAAGCAGGCCGGCTCCAATACCAAAAACCCACCTTGCTTTTTTTGTAACAGGTGAAGTAACCATATCTGTTGCCATATAAAAAGCTCCTAAAATTAAACTACCAGCAAAAAGATGTACTACTGGATTTGCTCCTGCTAAAAATGTGACTATTATAACAGTAGAAATCATACCAGTTGGTATACGCCAGTTTATGTAACCTTTATAAATTAAATAAGCAGCCCCCAATAATAAGGCTAAAGCAGAAGTCTCTCCTAAAGAACCTCCTGTATTACCAATAAATAGATTCCATACTCTTACTAATTCGCCTCCAGAAATTTGACTTAAAGGAGTAGCAGTCGAAGTACCATCTACAGTCCAAGTAGTCATTAGAACTGGATAAGAGGCCGTTAAAAAAGCCCTTCCAATTAAAGCGGGATTAAACACATTATATCCTAATCCCCCAAAGACTTGTTTTCCTAAACCTATACCAACCACACTACCTAAAAAGGCTGTCCACAAAGGAATAGAAGGCGGTAATGTTAAAGCTAAAAGTAAACCAGTTAAAACTGCACTTCCATCATTTATTACAATTTCTTTATTTCTAATTTTTAAAAATGTATATTCAGTCAATACTGCTCCTATTACACTAACAGCTACAACTAATAAAGCTCTGAAGCCAAAAAAGTATGTAGCAGCTAAAACAGCAGGAATAAGAGCATATACAACTGTCCACATTATTTCTTCAACCGAAGTTGAATCTTTTATATGTGGATTTGGTGTAACAAGCAGTTGTTCGTTATTCATAACTATCCCCCTTACTGTGATGATTTTTTCAATTTCATGTCTTCCATTTTACCTATCCTAATATAATCTAATAATGGTCTATCAGCTGGACATATATATGAACAGGAGCCACATTCAATACAACTTTGCACATCATATTCATCTAATTCATCATAACGTTCATATTGTGATAGGTCTGATAATTTTAATGGTAACAATGACATCGGACATGAATCCACACATCTTGCACATTTAATACATGGCTTCGGATCAAACTTAGCTACACTTTCTTTATGTAAAACAATAATTCCTGAAGTTCCTTTAACAGTTGGGACAGCCGTAGAATGCTGAGCTGAACCGGTCATAGGTCCTCCTAAAATAATTTTTCCAGGGTCTCCATCATAACCCCCAGCTTCTTCTATTAAATCTTTAATCCTTGTACCTAACCGGTAGTAAAGATTACAAGGTTCCATTATCCCTTCCCCGGTAATAGTAATGGTTCTCTCTATTAAAGGTTTACCCTCTGTGACTGCTTCTAATACGGCCACAGCTGTAGAGATATTATTTACAATACATCCTACATCTAAAGGTAATCCACCGGCCGGAACTTCTCTTCCCAGGGCAGCTTTGATAAGCATTTTTTCTCCACCCTGCGGATACTTGGTTTCAAATACTTTAATTTCTAAATTAGCTTCATCTTCTACTGCTTTTTTCATATTTGAAATGGCTCTTGGTTTATTATCTTCAATACCAATAAAACCTTTTTTAACTCCCGCTGCCTTCATCATCAGTTTCATACCTTCTACCACATCAGATGAGCGTTCGATCATCATTCGATTATCTACATTTAAAAAAGGTTCACATTCAATACCATTTAATATGAAATATTCCACCTCTTTATCTTCAGGCACTGATAATTTAACATGGGTAGGAAACATTGCTCCTCCCAAACCTACTATACCAGCTTCCCTTACAATACTTCTAATCTCTTCCGGCGTTAAATCTTCAACTGCTTTATCTGGTTTTAATGATTCATCAACTTCATCTTCTTCATCAGCTTCAATTATTATTGATAAAGTCTTTTGTCCGGAAGGTGTGCGAACATTTTCGATAGCTTTAACTTCACCTGAAACAGAAGCATGCACAGGTGCAGATACAAAACCATCTGCATCTCCAATCTTTTGTCCCCTTTTTACATGGTCACCCTTTTTTACTAAAGGTTCTAAAGGTGCACCAATATGTTGTTGAAGAGGTATTACTACCTCTTGGGGCCTTTTTGCATCCCTTAAAGGTTTTTCTTTTGTTAATTCTTTATGATATTCAGGATGAATCCCCTGTTTGAATGTAAGTACACTCATTTTTTCACCTCTAATTTTTATATATTCTTTTAAAATAAACAACTATGTTAATTCTATAATATGTACGGTCAATCTGCAAATTATTTTACAATAAAAGTGTCATATCCTAATTCAATTAATTGTTCTTCAATTTTTTCAGTTTCCTCTCTGGTCTGTTTACCTAAAACTCTCACTTTAAAGGTCGAAGCCTCTTTTATTATAACATCATATCCTTTGTCTTCAAGTTCCTTTTTAAAACTTTCTGCATTTGCCTTTTGAGAAAAAGCCCCAACTTGTATTTTAAATACGTTCTGATTTTCTTCTGGGGAAGTAACTTGATTGGTCTCTTGTGTTTCTGTTGTATTTTCTTCGACAGCTGTTTGGGTTTGTTCTGATTCAGTTTCAGACTCTTCTATAGATTGAGAAATATCATTAGTATCCTCTTGTTGTTGAACTTGTTCTTGTGTATTATTTTCAGTCTGTGCAGCTTGGTCAGTACCGCCTTTCATCCATCTAAATAAATTAAGTCCAACTAAATACCCTACAAACACACATATTATTGCCATAACTATTATTACAAGTGTTAAAGACCTATTAGATTTTTTCTTTTTTGCCATCTTGTAAACCTCCCTCTTTTAACAAATAAGTATAAAATCTTGCTTCGGCAACTGTATATAAAGAACCTGTAATGCAAAAGATATCGCCTTTTTGCAGTTTTTTATAAGTGCTTTTTACTGCCTCATAAATATTATCATACATATCGTTTTTTATGTCTAGTTTTTCAGCATAATTTTTTATAGTAATTTGAGGTAGGGACCTCTCATTTTGATTTCTAGTAATTACAAAATCCTTTTCATGTTTTAAACTCTTTATTAATTTAAGCATTTCTTTATAATCTTTATCTTTTAATATACTAATTAGAAAGTATACTTTTTTATCCTCTTCAATATATTCATCTAAAAATTCAACAAGTCTTTTTATTCCATCCACATTATGAGCACCATCTAAAATAATATCAGGATTTCTTTGCATAACCTCTAATCTACCTGGCCATTCGCAATTGGCTAAACCATTATAAATAGATTCCTTTTTTATATTATATTGCTCAGGTAATAAATCTAAAGCTCGTATAGATAATGCAGCATTAGTAATTTGATGATCCCCTAGAATATTTAATTTTAAATTTTTAAAAGATTTATCATCATATTGCAGATTAAAAGTTTGAAAATCAAGATTTTTATTTTTAATTTCATATTTTACTTCGTCTTCTAAAATAATAAGTCTTGACTTTTTTTGAGAAGATTTCTCTCTAAAAACTGATAGGGCTTCTTCGTTATCAGCCCCAGTAATTATAGGTACCTTGCTTTTAATAATACCTGCTTTTTCAAAAGCTATATCTTTAATTTCAGGACCTAAAATATCAGCATGTTCATAACTAATATTGGTAATAATACTTAACAAAGAACTCTTTATGGCATTAGTGGCATCTAATCTTCCCCCTAAACCAACTTCTAGTATACCAATATCAATGTTTTTTTCATAAAAATATTGAAAGGCTATCACAGTTATTATTTCAAAAAAACTAGGATCCTCTAATTTAATATCCTTATCAGAATCCTCGAAAATATCTTTTAACTGATTTACAATCCCTTTTAATTCATGAGTATTTATTGCTAAATTATCTACCTTAAATCTTTCATTAAAATGAATTAAGGGTGGTGATATATAGGTCCCTACTTTATAACCGTTTTCTCTTAAAATACTAGTTAATAAAGCAGCTGTAGAGCCCTTACCATTTGATCCTCCTATATGTATATAGTCAACCTTATCTTGGGGATTACCCAAATAAGAAAGCAGTTTATTTACTCTTTTTAAACCTGGATTAAAACCACCTTTTTTACCATATTTTTTAAATTGTAATAGAAATTTATATGGATTCATTTTACCATCCCTCTTTAACAAATACTATTCAAAAAAACTTGAAGCATTGTACCTGTTTATTATAAAATAAACTATAAACAAAAAGGGGGGAAATCATTGAATAAAATATTATTTTTTTCATTACTTTCATTATTTATAGCTCAATTTTTAAAAATATTTACTATTAAACCTTATTCTTTTACCAATATTATTGGCTCAGGAGGTTTCCCTAGCTCTCATTCCTCTTTTGTAGCAGCCTTATCTACCTTAATTGGTTTAAAGTATGGATTTGACTCAGACCTCTTTGCTATTGTCTTGATCTTTTCTTTAATTGTAACTTATGATGCAAGCGGAGTTAGAAGAGCCGTCGGTGAACAAGCTAATGTGTTAAATAAATTAATCAAACACCTTAATGTAAAAAATATTGAAAGAGATCCCGAATTATTAAAAGAAGATTTAAAAGAACTAATTGGACACACTCCTTTAGAAGTTTTCGCAGGAGTATTATTAGGAGTAGTAATAGCTCTTATTGGTCATTATTATATCTTTTAGCATATTTTTGCAAATATTTTATAACATCTTTTCGATTATCAAAAAATCCTAGGGCTTGCTTTTTCTTCAACTCAGCTAAAATATCCCCTATCAATTCTCCTTCTTTTATATTCATAATATTTTTCACATCATTTCCATCTATAAACTGATAGGAAAGCCTCTCTTTTATTATTTTTAACTTATCTAATGTTTCTAAAATTATTTCTTGTTGTTGGCTTTCATGCTCAGTATAAAAAAAGCTTAATAGTAAATACTTTAAGGTTTCGACCTCTGTCTCTTTAAAGAATAATTCTTCATAAATCAATATATCATTATTTGTTAAAATATTATAGTTTTTTAATAAATAATTTAATGAATATAGATAATCACCGATTACATTGACTGCTTTTTTATTGAAAGTATAAGATAATAAATATTTTTTTAAAACCTCAATAGAAATAAATCCATGATACACAGGCCTCATGAAAAATAATATTAAATTAAATATGTAATTATCCATTTCTATTTTACTTAAATACTCTTCTTTTTTTACAAAAGATATCTGTTTAAGTAATTTATTATGTACATCTATATTATTTTTGAAATCAATACTAAATATTACTTTAACTAAATTGCTCTTTAAAAGTAATTTAAATTTTTCAGGTTTTAAATATTTAGAAAACATTTTAAAAATCTCATCTTTTATTCTTTCCCCACTAATATTTGATAATATTTTTTTGTTTTCCGCAATTAACTGGTAAGTATCTTCCGCAATCTCAAAGTTTAAATTATTAGAAAAACGAAAGGCCCGTAGTATTCTTATGGGGTCCTCATCTATAAAATTACTGCTTACCATCCTTATTCTTTTATTTTCTAAATCTTTAACTCCTTTAAAAGGATCAATAATATTTTCTTTTTTAATAAAAATATTATCATTTTTATAACTTAAATTATCTAAAGCAAGTGCCATAGAATTAATAGTAAAATCCCTGCAGCCAAGATCTTGATAAAGATCTTGACCTACAGGGTTAGTAAAGTCAATAAACTTGTTATCTTCAGTTACTATTCTATATATATTGCGTTTTTTATCTAATACAATTTTTTTGCGTTTAATTAACTGACTAAATTTATTAACAATTCTTTCTAAATCAGACATAACTAATAAATCAATATCTTTGATTTCTCTATTTAGCAAATAATCTCTGATTGTACCGCCAACTATATAAATTTGAGTATCGTTTGCTATATCTTTTAAGCTTGATAAATAGTTCATATCTTTCACCTTACTTAATCAAGTAATTTTGCTATTATTTCATCTACCTCAAAACCAAAGTGCTCTGCCACTTCATTGCCAGGAGCACTGGCTCCAAATTCATTTTGGCTTATAACAATATCTTTTTGATCTAATAATTTATACCAACCATTATCAACTCCGGCTTCAATAACAACTTTTTTATCTTTTGGATTACCCATTAATTTTTTAATATAAGAATTATCTTGAGATTCTAAAATACTTCTTTCCGGTACTGAAACGACTCTACTTTCTATATCTTTATCTTTTAATTTATCGGCAATCTCTACTGCTAGTGAAACCTCACTACCACTAGCTATAAAGGTAAATCTATAATTATTTTTTCCTTCTCTTACTACATAGCCGCCTTTTTGAAAACCACTAATACCAGTTTCTTTATTAATCTTGGGTAAACCTTGTCTAGTTAATACTAAAGCTGTCGGCCCTTCTGTTCTATTTACAGCAGCAAGCCAAGCTTCTTTAGTTTCCTCAGCATCAGCTGGCCTATATACTTTTAGATTTGGAATCGTCCTTAAAGCCTCTAACTGTTCTACCGGTTGGTGAGTAGGTCCATCTTCACCAATATATATGGAGTCATGGGTAAAGACATAAATTACCGGTTGTTTCATTAAAGCTGCTAATCTAATAGCAGGCCTCATATAATCAGAGAAAACAAGGAAAGTAGCAGCAAATGGTCTAATTCCTTTATGGAGTGCCATGCCATTTACAATACCACCCATAGCATGTTCTCTTACTCCAAATCGGAAATTACGTCCACCATGTTCATTGCGCTGAAACTCTTCATATTTATCTAAAAATGTTTTATTAGAAGGAGCTAAATCAGCAGAGCCACCAACAAGATAATCTAATTTATCTGCAATTGTTCTTAAGGTTGCACCGGAAGCTTTACGGGTTGCTATAGGAGTATCAATATCTAAATCTCTCACTTCTTTTATTAGCTCATCTTCTACTTCTAAATTATATGCTTTTGCCCATTTTTCATAAAGATCAGGATATTTTTCTTTCCATTTGGCAAACTCATGATCCCATTCTTCTTTTCTTTCTTTTAAAAGCTTTTTTCTTTCCTTAAAATATTCTTTAACATTATCAGATATATAAAACTTTTTGTCTGTAGGCAAACCAAAATGTTTCTTCAAGCCCTCTATTTCCTCTTCACCTAATGGGGCACCATGTGCACCTGCAGTGTCTTGTTTATTAGGAGCACCATAAGCAATATGTGTTTTTGCAACTATAAGGGAAGGTTTGGTCGGTTCGGCTTTTGCTTTCATTAAAGCTTTTCTCATATCATTAATATCATGTCCATTTACATCTTCTATAACTTGCCAATTATATGCTTTAAATCTTTCCGGTACTGATTCAGTAAATGTAATATCAGTTGAACCTTCTATAGATATATTGTTATCATCATAAATAGCAATTAATTTGCCTAACCCTAGGTGTCCTGCTAAAGAGGCTGCTTCTGAACTTATTCCTTCCATCATACAGCCATCACCCATAATAGTATAAGTATAATGATCTACAATCTCTAAATCATCTTTATTAAATTTAGATGCTAAATGTCTTTCTGCTATTGCCATCCCCACTGCATTAGCAATACCTTGTCCTAGAGGCCCTGTAGTTGTTTCAACCCCCACAGTTTCTGAATATTCAGGATGTCCGGGCGTTTTGGAACCTAACTGTCTAAAATTCTTTAGTTCATCTAAACTTAGATCATAACCACTTAAATGTAATAATGAATATAAAAGCATAGAACCATGTCCCGCTGACAAAACAAAACGATCCCTATCAGGCCAATTCGGACTTGAAGGATCGTGTTTTAATACTTCACCATACAATAATGATCCTATTTCAGCACAACCTGCCGGCATACCGGGGTGTCCTGAATTTGCTTTCTCGACTGCATCAACAGACAAACCTCTCACTATATTTGCAACTTCTTTCAGCACATTAAAACCTCCTATTGTATTAGTCTATTAATTATTATAATAGAGGGTTAAATCTCATAGCTTTTACCTGTAATTGGTAAATTTAAATTCGCTAAGACTCTCTCTATTAATACACCCTCTCTTTCTGGAAAATCATAACCATATGTTGTCCTTACTGCCATTGAAATAAACTGAACAGCTCTATCAATAGCCATCGGTAGACTATCTCCTGATAGTATACTGCCTACTAATATACTAGTAAATAAATCACCCGTACCAGGAAAGTTAGCTGGAATATAATCACAGTCCACTTTCCAAAAACGTTCTTCCTTTTTTTGATAAGCTAAAACGGAAGTTTTTTCTTTATTGGTATAACCTTCTACACTAGTAATCACAACCATATCAGGACCAAAAGAAGAAAGTTCTTTTAACCATTCTTTAGCTTCATCATCATTACTAATGCCTACATCTTCTTTATCCAGTAAAAATTTCGCTTCAGTTATGTTAGGAGTAATTAAGTCAGCTTTTTTTACTAATGTTTTCATTTTGCTGATCATTTTAGGACCAAATGTATCATAGGTCTGTCCATTATCCCCTAATACTGGGTCTATAATAACATATTGGTCTTCTCTTTTAAATCTTTTTATAAAATCTATAACAATTTCTATTTGATGAATAGAACCTAAAAATCCACTGTATATAGCATCAAAACCGATATTTAAAGATTCCCAATGATTTATATAATCTTGTAATTCATCCGTTAAATCAATAAATTTATAATTATTAAAGCCACCGGTATGGGTTGATAATACAGCAGTTGGAAGAGGACAAGGTTGAATGCCCATAGTTGCTAATACTTCTATTACAGTTGTTAAAGAACCTCTTCCATAACCTGATAAATCATGGATCGCTGCTACCTTTGGTACTGGGTTTTTCATTATCTTCCTCCTAACTTAACCAATTGTACTACCACTTTTTATATTTTTATTTTCAAAGTCTTTTTCTCTTGTATAAGACATAATTCTGCAGTTTCTACCAATTTGAACATTATTTGGAATTTCAGCTCTCTTTGCTACTATATTTAATCCATTAAATAGTAAATCTGGTTTTTCTTCATTAGGTGTTAGATCATCCCCAAAACCAATATGACAGTTCTCTCCAATATCGACTTCTTTATCAATAATACATTTATCAATAATAGTATTTTTTCTTATTCTTGTATCATTAAATATTATTGAGTTACGGACCACTACACCTTCTTCAATATAAACTCCCGGTGATATAACTGAATTTTCTACAATACCATTAATAATAGCACCATTTGATAATAAACTATTATTTGATTTACTGTTCGGTCCAAATTTTACGGGTGGTTTTTCAACACTCTTAGTATGAACTTTCCAATCTTCATCATAAAGGTTTAACTCAGGAATTGGTTCTGTTAAAGACAAATTTGTCTCCCAAAATGATTTTAAAGTTCCCACATCACGCCAATATCCTTCATACTCATAAGCATAGACTTCATTATTTTTTATCATGGGTGGAATTACATGGTGACCAAAGTCGGATTTTTCTGCACTACAATATTTATTCAATGCTTTTATTAAAGCATCTTTTGTAAAAACATAAATCCCCATGGAAGCTAGATTATTTGGGGGATTTTCCGGTTTTTCTAAAAAATCAGTAATTTTACCAGTTTTATCAGTATCTAATATACCAAATCTACTGGCATCTTCCTGGGGTACGCGTTGGGCAGCAATAGTTAAATCAGCATTCCGGTCTATATGGTCTTCAACCATTTTATCATAATTCATTTTATACAAATGATCACCCGATAATATCAAGATATACTCGGAGTCTTGACCTCGTAAATAACTCATGTTTTGATAAATAGCATGGGCAGTACCTTTATACCAGCCACCTTCTTTACCGGTATAAGGTTGTAGTATTGTAATACCACCATACTTACGGTCTAAGTCCCATGGTTTACCGATTCCAATATGATCATTAAGTGAAAGTGGTAAATATTGAGTTAAAACTCCTACATTATATATACCAGAATTTACACAGTTACTCAATACAAAGTCAATTAGACGATACTTGCCAGCGAAAGGAACACTAGGTTTAGCTCTATGTTCTGATAGTATATCCAATCGACTGCCCCTTCCACCTGCAAGTATTAAAGCAAGTGTTTTCAATTTAATCCCCCCTGGATTATATGATAAATATATTTTTTTACTTTTATTCCTTATAATTTTATATTTTCTACAATAAACGTTTAAATCCTTTATTGAATAGGTTGTTAATAAGATTCATTAGTTTTAATATATTTAATTAAAAATATTAATTATATAAACTTATTAATTTATTTTTTTAATTATTTACTTGACAATATTTAATTTTTTAAGTATAATTATCATAGAAATTAATTATTGGAGGTATAAATGTGGAAAAAACTAATTTAAAACTTTTAAAAAATAAAGATTTTATTTTATTATTTCTCGGTGGGTTTGTTTCCAGGATAGGTAATGGAATCCATTATATTGCATTAGTCTGGTTTGTCTTAGATATAACTGGAAGCGGATCGGCCACTGGTCTGATCCTCCTATTATCCACTTTACCAGGTGTTATTATTGGTCCCTTTAGTGGTGTTATCGCTGATAAATTTGATAGAAAAAGATTAATAGTATATATGGATATCTTAAGAGGTTTAATTGTACTCTGGCTTGGTTATACAGTTTACATAGGTATAGCAAACTTTTTCCACATTGGTATAGCAACTGTATTAATAGCTATATGTACCTCATTTTTTAATCCGGCTGTAACTGCCTCAATCCCCAATATAGTAAATGATAAATTATTACAAAAGGCAAATTCTCTAAACCATTTTAGTATGAACTTTACACAGATAATTGGGGCAGCAGTTGGTGGTATATTAATAGCCTCATTTGGAATTGCCGGTGTCTTTTTCATAAATGGTATTTCCTTTTTGATCTCTGCTTTTTCTGAGCTCTTTCTTCATATTCCAGCTGTTAAAATCGAAAAAGAAATAGAAAAAAGCCCAACTATTATAAATGAAATTAAGTTCGGACTTAACTTTTTATGGAAGAAAAAAGAACTTGTTTCTCTCTTTACCATAGCATTATTTTTAAATTTTGTGTCAACTGGCTTAGTAATTTTAGGACTTCCTTTTGTATATAAAGAACTCTTAGGTGTAAATAGTCAGCTTTATGGATTTGCCCAATCTATTTTCCCGGCTGGAGCAGTAATTGGCTCTATTATTTTAAGTCAGATACCGGAGATAAGAAATTATTTTAAAGTCTTATTTTATTCTCTCAGTTCACAGAGCATTTTAATGTTAATAGTTGCAGTACCTCTATTACCTTATGTCTTATCAAATACCTCCACTATGACTATTTATTATTCTTTAATGTTTATTCTCTTTATAGTGGGTATTTTAAATGCAGTAGTTAATGTACCAATTAGTATTTTGCTGCAGAGACTTATACCGGATAATTTAAGGGGAAGAATTACTGGGTTATTGTCTACTATGTCACAGGCTTTAGTTCCTATTTCTGTAGCTTTAACAGGCTATTTGCTTGATATAGTACCAGTTTATACATTATTTTTAGGTGCGGGGATTGCTTCACTAGGTTTATCACTTTATCTTGCCAAGATACCCGCTATGCAGAAATTAAATTATACTGCAGAACAAGTACAACCAAATATGGAAGTATCTACAAATACACTTGATGCATAAAAACATTTTGCATAAAAAACAGAGCAATATAGGCAATAATCAAAGCTAGTAAGGGTGTAAGAATCCACCCTAGACCAATTTTGCCAAGCAATCGATAATTAACGTTTCTCCCTCCTTTTGCCAATCCTATGCCCATCACAGCTCCGACAACAGCTTGTGAACCTGATACAGGCACCAAGGGTAAAGGCGGCAACCCAAGGGATAATAAAATAGATCTCAGACCCTCTGAGGCAAATATGAACAAGACAGTAGAACTTGACAGAACTACTATGAGAGAGGCCACCGGGGAAATTTTAAAAATACTCTTCCCTACGGTGGTCATTACTCTTTTAGAGTAAGTAAAAACCCCAACCGAAATCGATATTCCTCCCAATAAAAATAAGACTTGGGTATCAGAAAGAGTAATAAAACCAAATTCAATACCTTTTAAAGCAGAAGTTTTTGTAAATACCCCCATCACATTAGCTATATTATTAGCACCTAAACTGTAAGCACCAAATGCCCCTACTAAAATTAAACCTATTCTAGTATACATATCTATTTTAAATAAATGAATACTATAATTATTTACAATATACTGAGCAAATTTAAAAAACAACATTGCAAATAAAGCAGAAAGGATGGGAGAAAAAACCCATGTCCCAACAATTTTGGTTAAGACATCAAGTTCTGTATTATATCCACTAAATATATTCCAACCTATGATTGCGCCAACTATGGACTGAGTTGTAGAAACAGGCAGTTCATAATTAGTCATCAGGTAAACAGTTATACCTGCTGCCAGAGCAACTATAAAAGAACCTGGCAAAGTGTTTACTGCCCCCAGAGTTCCCAGAGTTTCTGTAGTACCGGCTCCACTTACTACTGCCCCTATAATTACAAATACACTTATTATAATAGCAGCTGTAGTAAAGCGAACCATCTTAGTTGAAACAGCAGTGCCGAATAAATTTGCAGCATCATTTGCTCCTAATGACCAACCTAAAAACAATCCACTAGAAATAAATAATAAAGAAGTCATTTAGCTCAATCCTCCATACTCTAAAAAATAACTTTATATAGATCTCTTGATGGTTGCTACAGAAAGTTTTTCACTGATTTCTTCCGCTAGATCAGAAAAATAAGCGATCCTTTCTGAAAAATGCCTGAGATGCACTTTTTTACAAAAGTCATCGATATCTTCACTATTAAAAACTTTCCTTTTTATTCTTTCTTCAATCTTATCAGCTTCATGCTCATAAAAGTGAACTTTATTTACATAATCATTGACCATCGAAATCTCTTCAAAGTATGTTCTGACACCCTTGACTAATTCTTCAGCTGAATTCAAGGACTGTTTAGACAAATCTTTAAATTCAGCTAAAACAAACTCTCTAATTTCTGGTTTTTCAATTGAAAACTGCATCAAAACTTTTTTACAAAGATCAACTTCATTATCCATATTTTCTAATAAAGTTAATACATCACCGCGAGCTTCTGGTATCAACATATATGTGTATAACTTATACTTTATATCCTTTAAAATATCGTCCGCTTTATTTTCTATATCTAAAATATCATCTAAATTTTCTTCAAATAAATCATAGTGCCCATTAAAATATCTATTTATATCTCTTTCAAAAATTAATAAAGCTTCTTCAACTGTATCTAAGTATTCATCAATATCTTTTTCTAATTCTTTAGATTTATTAAAAACAAACTTTTTCATCTAAATTCATCCTCCTTTTGTTTCCAAATTTTTCGCAAACATATTTTGAGGCATGTTGATGGTAATTATTCCTAAAGAGACTAAGATTAAAGCTATAAAAGCATTTAAATTAATTGTTTCTGTAATTATGAAAAATGCTGAAAGAAAGACCCCACTGACCGGAACAATAAATTTATAGATTGTTATATAACCCACCTTATTAAATTTAATTAAGGTATACCATAAGGCAAAAGCGGCTGCTGAAATAAAGGCCAAGTAAATTAATAGCAAACCTGATTTAAAATCAAAATTGACTGAAGTCAAATCAGCTCCACTTAAAGAAATTAAAAACAAGGTAAATGAACCAAAAAACATTTGATAAGAAGTAATGATCATAATGTCTATTTCTTTGGATAAATACTTAACATATAAGATAGCAATTGTGCTCATTACCCCGGTCATAATGATTAAACCTTCACCATTAAGATTAAATACAAAATTAACATTTCCTCTACTAACATTAATTAAAATGACTCCGATGATACCTAAAAGTAATCCGAAGCTCTTTATTTTATTTAATTTGTCATCTTTATAAATGAAATGAGAAGCTATCACAGTAAAAAATATACCGGAAGTAATTAAAATAGAGGCTTTAACACCTGTGGTGTTAGCAAGTCCATTATAGAAAAAAGCATACTGTCCACAAGTTTGAATTAAACCTAATAAAATAAGATGAATATAATTTTTTCTTTTTAATTTAAGCCTCTTAAAACCAGACTTAATAATAATAAATAAAATCAACATTATAGAAGCCAACATAAATCTATAAGAAGCAAATAGCATTTTATTAAAAGGGCCACTATTTTCTAATTCTAAAAGTGAATAACTAACCTTTAGAGAAGGAAAAGCACTCCCCCATAAAATACAGGCAATTATAGCTAAGATGGCTACCGAATATTTATTTTTAAATATATTAAATTTTTCCTCTTTCATTTTGTTTTTTCACCTGCAATCTTTTGTTTTTTCTTTTGATTAGAATTTATGGCTCTAAATATTCCATATAATATTAATATGCCTCCAATAATAGTCGCTTTAGTAAGGGTTTCTTCTAATATTATTAAAGCCAAGAAAGTAGTCATGATAGGCTCTCCTAATATTGCTAAAGATACAATAGTGGCTGGCACATATCTTATTGATAAGTTCAAGACTGAATGTCCAATTAAAGTTGGTCCCAAAGCTAAAAGCAAAATATAAAAATAGTTCATACTTTCATAACCAGTAAAAGAGTTTCCGGAAATCAATATAAAGATAAACAAGAAAAATGCACAGTAGGTATATAAAATATAGATATAGGGTATATATTTAATTTCTTTTCTAAAACTTCTCCCCAAAAATAAATAACAGGCCGCTAAAAATGCTGCTAAAATAGCTAGCATATCACCATAAAATCGGGTTAAAATTATATATAAGTCAGAAAAACTGATTATAACACTACCTATTAGGGCAAATAATACACCGGCAATAGCACCTTTTCTAACATCTTCTTTGGCAAATAAGTACTCTAATAAAAGAGTAAATAAAGGCTGAATAGCAATAAATATTACTGCATTAGCTACATTGGTTAAATGTACTGCCGAAATCCAGGCATAAAAGTGTAAAGCTAATACAAAACCAACTATGGCCGGTCTGATATCTAAAAAATACTTAAAAGAATCTCTATATTTTGCAAGAAACAAAGGCGTTAAAAATATTGAAGTTAAAAAAACCCTATAGAAGGCAATAATTAACGGTGGTGCGGTGATTACTTTGATTATTATGCCTGAAAAAGAAATAATAAAGACCCCTATTGCTAATATTATATATATTTTTATATCATTTTCTGCTAATTTCATAATTATTTGGCCCCTATGTTAGTGAGATATAGTTTTGCTCCTGATCCAATTCAATCTCCTTATTTTTATGAGTGAACTTAATACTATTTCCCTTTAGTAAAGTATATTCAGTTTCTTCTCTAACATGTACATTTAATAATGAACCTTTGTATCTGATTTTAAATTCGTAACCATTCCATTTTTCCGGTAAATATGGATCAAATGATAAGATACCCTTATATGTTCTCATTCCGGCAAAGCCTTGCACTAATACCATCCAGTTGCTCCCCATACAGGCTGTATGAAGTCCCTGATACGCATTTTCATTATAATCATCTAAATCCAGACGGGCAGTTTGAATAAAGTAATCATAGGCGTCATCATAGTAACCAATTTCAGAAGCAATAATACTGTATATAGAGGGAGATAAAGATGAATCATGAGTAGTTTTTGATTCATAGTAATCATAATTCTTCCTTTTAAGTTCTTTACTAAACTTATCTCCCATAAAGAGCATTAATAATATTACATCCGCTTGCTTTATTATTTGATACTTCCAAATTGTCAGGGGATGCCAGTTTTGAACTAAAGGCAGTTCTTGTATTGATATAGATTCAATATCTATTTCTTCTTTGTATAAAAAAGAATCATCCTGCGGATTTATACCCAACCTTTCATTGTAGGGTAAAAACATCTCATTAGCAGCATTTCTCCATTCCTCAATTTCGTTTTCACTTAAATTAATCTTAGCTTTAATTTCCCCAAATTTTTTGGGCTTATTGTTTTTCATTTCTTTATATACTTCAAAAGCATATTCTAAATTAAATTTAGCCATATAATTGGTATAACAATTATTATTAACAGCAGGTTTATATTCATCTGGACCACAGGCTTCATTTATACAAAATTGGCCATCTTTTAATTCTTCAAAATGGCCCAAACTTACCCACATACGAGCAGTTTCAAATAGTATTTCAGCTCCTTTATTATATAAGAATTCCATATCCTCAGTCGCCTGTACATAGTTTTTAATCGCAAAGGCAATATCTGCATTTATATGATACTGGACAGTAGAACCAAGAAAGTTTCCGGAAGCCTCATTACCATTAATTGTTCTCCAAGGAAACAAGGCACCTTCTAATTTCATTCTTTTAGCATTATCTCGAGCCGAATCTAAAATTTCATAACGATAATTTAGCAGTTGTTTAGCTATATCAGGATGACTATATAAGAAAAAGGGAATGATATAAGTCTCTGTGTCCCAAAAGTAATGTCCTTCATAATATTCACCGGTTAAGCCTTTTGCAGCAATATTTGTTTTACCATCTTTACCAGTAGACTGCAATATTTGTAAAGCATTATATCTAAAAGCCTGTTGAAGTGCTTTATCTCCTTCAATGTTAACATCAGAATAATACCAGTAATCTTTAAGATACTCTTTTTGACTGTCTTTTATATTATTATAACCCATTTTATTTGCTTTTTTTACTGCTTGAAAACAACTGGAAAGTATCTCATCTTTATTGATTTCATCATGTGAAGTATAAAAACTAGCATACTTTTCTAAACTATATGTTTTCTGCTCTTTAACATTAATCTCATATACTTCTTTAATATTATTTTTCTGGATATTTTCTCTGCGAATTATTGAACTTTCCTCTATTCCCTCTATTTGGTTATAGATAGTACTACCAACTGAAATATTCGAATTTTTAGTTGTAACCATTAAATATAAAAACTGACTGTCAATACCTTTTTTATCTATTATCAAGGGACTTCTATCTCTTAGATGATGGGAGTTTTGTACATCACCAATTAAACTGCTCTCAATAGTGATTTTACCATCAAAATTTAAGGGAGTAATATTGTAATTAATAACACCTATATGTTTATATTCAAAAGATACTATCCTCTCAATTTCCAATTTGATTTTCTTGCCTTGCTGAGAAGTCCAGATCAATTCCCTTTTTAATAATCCATTTTTAATATCTAAATATCTTTGATAATCTTCAACTTCACCTTTTAAAATATCAAACTTTTCATCTTCAAGAAATAAATTGATAGTCTTCCAGTCCATAAGATTAATCATAGTCTGATAATATTTAGGCTGTTTGGGAGCAAATTCTCCATAAATTATTTTTTCTTCTTCATATATACCATTTATATAAAAACCGGGTGTAGTTGTATTAGAAGGTCCATTATAGTCTTCTTCTAGAGTACCTCTCAACCCCATATAACCGTTACCTAAAGTAAAAATAGTTTCATTATGATGATTATTTTCTGTTTTAAACTCTTTTTCAGTTATCCTCCAGGGTTCATAATCATAAAGAGGTGGTTTTTCACTTTTCATTTTATGATAAGTTAACATGTAATAAACCTCCTATTTTAATCCTTTTTTAACATATTTATACCTTTAGGTATAACTTCAATAATTGAGTTTAAACAATCTTTAACAAGTTTGGGATCAGACGGTAAGTTAATTATTAAACTTTCTTTATTAATACCAGCTGTACCTCTAAATATACAGGCACTCGGCCTATATTCAGACACAATTCTTCTCATTTTTTCAGGAATACCGGGTACTTCTTTTTCGATAACATCTTTAGTGGCTTCTGGTACTAAATCTTTAGGTGAAAGACCGGTACCTCCACATGTTAAGATTAAATCTGCTTCTCTATTTACACTTAAGTCAAATAATTCTTCTTTTATTTTTTCATACATATTATCGACTGACTTAAAATATACTTTTTCTCCGTCAATTTTCGTAGCTAAATTTCTTACTATTTTCCTAGTTTTTTCTTCATTTTTTTCGTTATGTTTACTATCCCTAACTGTCAATAATGCTACCTTAACCAAAATTTTCACCCTTTCTAAAAAATTATCTGTTCCATCCACTGCTTTTTTGAGAAATCAAGAGATAGGCAAAAAACGGTGCTCCTAATAAAGCAGTAATAATACTGATAGGTATTTCAGCACCGGTTAGAGATCTTGCAATATCATCCATCACAAGCATAAAACTTGCCCCTAAAAGTCCAGAAGCGGGTATCATGTAACGATGGTCTGCTCCCACAATAAAGCGAGCAATATGAGGTACTACTAGGCCTACCCAACTTACCTGACCCACAGTTGCTACAGAAGCTGACACCATTAATGTACTAAATAATACCATTACATTCCTAACTAATTTAACATTTATACCCATCGATATTGCTTCTTCTTCTCCCATAGACATTACATTTAGATACCAGCGTATTAGTATTAAAATAATTATACCTATTAAAATAAAGGGAGCAGCAAACTTTAACTCATCCCAACCGGTTCTGCTAAATCCTCCCATTAACCAAAAAACAATCCCTGGTAATTTTTCATAAGGATCAGCCATATATTTTAATATTGAAATAAAAGCATTAAATAAAGACCCTACAACAATCCCCGATAAAACCATCATCATAATCATATTAGTTTGACCTAATCTGGAAATAAAATATGTTAAAAATACGGCAGCTATCCCGAAAATAAATGCTAGTAAATATATTGAACTAAATGATTCAAATGATAAAATCATACCCAAAGCAGCACCAAAACTTGCACCAGCTGAAACTCCCAGTATATCAGGAGAAACAAGTGGATTTCTAAAAATACTTTGATAACTTGCCCCGGCTACAGATAAAGCAGCTCCAACTCCCATCACTAGAAGAATTCTGGGAAGCCTTATATAGTAAAAAACAGATTTTTCCATATCATTTAAATTAAATCCATTAATAAATTTAATGATTGGAATATTAAATCTGCCCACAAATAATGAAATAAACATTATTAAAACTGTTAAAATTGTAATTAATAATAATTTATTGCGTATATTTTTTCTTTCTTCATCATGCTGCATACAATACACCCACCCAAAATTTCAAGATTTTCTTTTTTTTAGTTTATATTATATCTATTCTATTTACAAATTTTTTCGGAGAGCATAATGTACTATTTCGCGGATATGTAATTCAAGACTATCAATTATTCTTACATCGCGAGCAGCTATAATATCAATCAAAGATGATAGCTCTGTACTCCCTAATATAACTGAATCAACATCCTGAAACATTAAATTATCAATGATACTATTTATATAATATCTTGAATCAATATTAATATTATTACTAATAAGCTCATTAATAATAATTTCATTTAGTTCTTCTATTTCACGGAGATCAGGAGTTATTACCTTTTGAGCAAATCCTCTTTCTAATCTTCTTTGATAAAACCCATCTTTAATTAAGTATTTAGTTGCTAACAAACCAGGTTTTTTACACCAAGTTTTTTTAAGATTATTACCAACCACCTCAATAATACTTATTATGGGAATATTAACATTACTTTGAATTTCATCTTTTATTTTATGAAGTGTATTAGAAGTTATTACTAAAAAATCTGCACCAGCCTCTTCAATCTTCATGGCTTTATTTGAAATGATATCAATTATAGAGTTCCAATCATCTTTTTCTAATAATTTAATTATTTGATCAAAGTTTACTGAATAAATAATAATTTCAGGGTTGATTTTATTATTTCTGATTTGATTAATATATGTATTTATTTTTTTATAGTATATTGAAGTAGAGTACCAACCCATACCTCCTAAAAGGCCTATTTTTTTCAATTGCCTTACCTCCTAAAATTATCTAAATGAACTAGCTTCTTTTCTTTCCTTGCCTTTTCAGCTGCCAATGCAGTAAAATGACTTTCCATAGCAGATATTAAATTACTCTCATTTTTATTTAATTCATCAAATAAAAACATTTCAAAAGCTTCAACTAACTTTTCATCACCACCGGCATGGCCACCTGTAGGTTCAATGTCTATCTGATAATCTTCACTTAAAAATGGTTTAACCTCTATAATACCTTTATCTAAGTTGCCAAATATCTCACCATAGGTACCAAAGATATTTATCTTTCTGGTCATATTTTTTGAAAAAGCAGTTAAAGTAAAATGGGCATTAATATTATTTTTGAATTTCAATAAAAGAGATTGAACATCTAATTGGTCATTATCACTTTTATAAACACATTTTCCATAAGTTGTTTCTTTTAAGGCCTTAGAGATACCTTCTTTACTTAAATCATCTGTAATTACACTTACAGGCCAACCTTGCTCAACACTGAAATATAATTTTTTAGCTGAATAAGGACATCCCTCTTCTATCGGACAGTTCAGACAGCGATCTCCTGCATTGAAAGGAGTATGTATTTTATCAAAATATTTTTCAGAAGAATTTGAATAAACATTCTTATAGGGTTCATCCATTAACCAATAAAGAATATCTAAATCATGACAGCTTTTGGCAAGTATTATAGGAGCTCCTATCTTATGGTTTCTCCAGTTACCTCTTACATAACTGTGTCCATAATGAAAGAAACCAATATTTTCAATTAGATTAATAAACCTTACTTTACCAACAATATTTTTATTCAATATTTCTTTTATTTTATTGAAAAAAGGCGTATACCTTAATACATGAGAAACCATAACTTGCTCACTATATTTTTTATAATCTGTTTGTAGGATTTTGAGTTCACTCAAATCATCTGTTATCGGTTTTTCACAAAGCACTTTATATCCTTTTTGTAATCCCGTAATTAGAGGTTTGAAATGCAGTTTATCTCCAGTAGCAATAATTAAACCGTCAGCTAATTTATCTTCAAATAGCAAATCCTCCCAGCTATTAAATTGATAATTGGGAGGAATTTTATGTTCGCTTGCAAAACTTATTCTTCTATCTTTATTTGGCTCTGCTACTGCAACAACTTTTAAATTTTTATTTTTTTTAATCAACTTACCATAAACATCCTTACCCCGATTACCAGCCCCTAGTACAGCAATGCTTTTAATATCTATACTAATCACCCCATTTATTTAATACTTTATTATAATATTCTTGAGATTATCAGTATTTCCTGCCTTTTTAATGGCGAAAGTGCCTTATATTAGTAAAATACATAGCAATACCTAATTCATTAGCTTTTTTAATTACTTGTTCATCTCTAATTGAGCCCCCGGGTTGGATTATTGCTTTGATCCCGTATTCGGCTGCCTTTTCAATGGCATCTGGAAAAGGAAAAAAGGCATCTGAAGCAACCACGGCACCTTGTTGTCTTCCTTTTGCTTTGCGGCCGGCAATAATCATGGCATCTACTCTGCTCATCTGTCCCGCCCCTACACCAACTAACATTTCATCTTTAGCCATTACAATTGCATTAGACTTTACATGTTTTGCTGCTTTCCAGGCAAATAGTAGTTCTTTAATTAACTTTTCATCTGTTGTCTGCTTAGTTACTAATTTAATTTCACTTTGGTTTACCATTTCTAAATCTCGGTTTTGTACCAATAATCCTCCGGTTACTTTTTTAAAATCATAACCAAATCTTTTAATATTTCCATTTGTATCTTTTGTTTTTAAGATTCGGATACTTTCCCATCTATCTTTTAATATTTCTACAGCATCACTACTAAAATCAGGTGCTGTAATTACTTCTATATACTTCTCTCCACTGATTATCTCCTCGGCTAACTTATGATCTACAGCCTGGTTTAACGAAACTATGGAACCAAAGGCTGATAGAGGATCACCCGCATAAGCATTTTTAAAAGCTGTTATTATATCATCTGCAGAAGCTAATCCACAGGGATTAGTATGTTTAATTACAGCAGCAGTTGGTTTATTAGGAAATTCTTTAATTAATTCAACTGCCCCTTCTGTATCATTTATATTATTAAATGATAACCCTTTTCCACTAATTTTCTCTGCATTTGTTACACAAGGTTCATTAACCTTTCTCTCTTTATAAAAAGCAGCTTTTTGGTGCGGATTTTCACCATATCTTAAATTTTGTTTTTTATAATAAGGTTCAATTAAAATATCAGGGAATTCATTAATATCATCTATATGTTCATAGAAATAATTTTGAATAATTGCATCATATTCAGCGGTATGATTAAATGCCTTATAAGCCATCTTCTTTTTTAAAGATTTATCTATGTTCTCATTACCTTCTATTTTTTCAGCTATTTTTTTATAATCTTTGGGATCTACTACAACTAGAACATCAGGAAAGTTTTTAGCAGCTGCCCTAATCATAGTTGGTCCACCAATATCAATATTTTCTAATATTTCCTTAAGTTCAACATCTTTTTTATTTAATGTTTCAGCAAAAGGGTAAAGATTACAGACTATTAAATCAATTGTTTTAATATTCAATTTGTCTAATTCATCTAAATCTGAATCTTTGGCTCTACGAGCCAAAATGCCTGCATGGATATTAGGATGAAGGGTTTTTACTCTTCCTTCCATCATTTCCGGAAAATTTGTAACATCCGATATGTTTATTACCTCAACACCGGTTTCGGCAATTTTTTTAGCAGTTCCTCCCGTTGATATTATTTCAACTTTATTTTCTGCTAAAGTTTTAGCAAACTCTTTGATACCTTTTTTATTAGAAACACTAATTAACGCTCTTTTAATTTCAGACAAATAAATCACTCCTTAATCCTAACTGTATTATCTTTTTTTAATACAACCTTTTTTTTAGAGATAAGTTCAATAACTTCAGGTAGTATCTGATGTTCATAATTTAGGATACGTTTGGCTAAACTCTTTTCAGTATCATCTGATTTAACTTCTACTGCTTTTTGTTTTATAATAGGTCCAGTGTCTACTCCCTCATCAACAAAATGGACCGTACATCCACTAACTTTAACTCCATAATCTAAAGCTTGTTTTTGGGCATTTAAACCAGGAAAAGCTGGTAAAAGTGAAGGATGGATATTAACTATTTTATTTTTAAATTTTTTTACAAAAGTAGGTGTTAAAACCTTCATATAGCCGGCTAAAATTATTAAATCAATTTCATTATTAGTAATTACTTTAATTATCTTTTTATCATATTCTTTTTTATCATTATATCTTCTTTCATCTATGAAATAAACTTTAATTCCATGTTTTTTTGCCCTTTTTAAGGCAAAGGCATCTTTTTTATTACAAATAACACATTTTATTTCTATATTTTTATCTTTCAAATGTAGTTTATCTATTATTGACTGTAAATTACTGCCTCTCCCCGAAACTAACACGGCTAAGTTAAACATGTTCTCATCCTTTCAATATTAAACCTTCTTCTTTTTTTTCAGTTACCCGGCCGATCTCATAAGATTTTTCACCTAATGCTTTTAGTTTTGAAATAACTTTATCTTTATCAACTTGGTTTACTGCTAACACCATTCCTATGCCCATATTAAATGTTTTATACATCTCTTTTTGTTCAATCTTACCTGCTTTTTTTATTTTATTAAAAATTCCAGGAGTGGGAAAACTGGTTATATCTATCTCTGCTGTAAGTCCTTCCGGCAGAATTCGAGGCACATTTTCTATTAAGCCCCCACCTGTAATATGGGCTATACCTTTGATATTAAATTTATCAATAATTTTTAAAATTGGCTTCACATAAATTCTTGTTGGTTTTAGAAGGTTTTCTAAAAATTTATGATTGTTATGTTTATTTTCTTTAATAAAAAGTTTCCTAACTAGTGAAAATCCATTACTATGAATACCATTAGAAGAGATACCAATTAAACTATCACCCTCCTCTATCTTTGAACCATCTATCACTTTATCTTTATCTACTATTCCCACACAAAATCCAGCTGTATCATATTCACCTTTTTTATAGAAATCAGGCATTTCAGCTGTTTCTCCCCCTAAAAGAGCACAACCCGCCTCTTTACACCCCTGTACAATACCTGTGACTACTTCATTGAATTGCTCAACATTTAGACTACCAGTAGCAAGATAATCTAAAAAAAACAAAGGTTTTGCTCCTAAGGTCACTAAGTCATTTACACTCATTGCTACTAAATCAATACCTATGGTATCATGTTTATCAGCTAAAAATGCTAATTTAAGTTTGGTACCTACTCCATCTGTAGCAGCTGCTAAAATCGGTTCATCATAATTTTTTAAATCGAGATTAAATAAACCTCCAAATGCACCTAAATCTGTAATAACATTTTCATTGTAAGTTGATTTAACTAATCCTTTAATTTGATTAACAGCTTCTTCACCCTTTTTTATATCAACTCCGGCCTCTTTATAGGATAAACCCATTTTTATCGACCTCTCTCTTTTCATTTTCATCGGTGGGATATTTCCCGTTAAAACAAGCACTACAGTAACCATAATCATCTGCCTCTAAAACTGATAAAATACCTTCTAAGCTTAAATAATGCAAACTATCAGCCCCAATATATTCAGCTATTTCTTCTACTTCTTTTTCTCGAGCAATGAGTTCTTGGCGCCTGGAAGTATCCAAACCATAAAAACAGGGATGTTTTACAGGAGGAGAAGCAATAGCCATATGAATTTTATTAACATCAGTTTCTTTTAGTCTATTAATAATTTGTTTACTTGTAGTACCCCTTACAATTGAATCATCAACTAAGATTATATCTTTACCTTCTAAGATCTTATTTATCGGATTTAATTTCATTCTTACCTTTAAATCACGCATTTCCTGGGTAGGCTGAATAAAAGTTCTCCCTACATAACGGTTTCTTAAAATACCATCAGCATAAGATATACCGGCTTCTAGGGAATAACCTTGTGCTGCAGCCATTCCAGAGCTGGGAACCGGTACCACCAAATCAGCCTCTATGTTCATTTCCTTGGCTAGTCTCCTGCCCATCTTCTTGCGGGCAAGATAAACATTCTCTCCCCCAATTATACTGTCCGGGCGAGCAAAATAGATAAATTCAAATACACAAAAAGCTTTTGTTTTATCCTCGCTGTATCTTTTGCTTGTAATACCTTCTTGATTAATTATTAAAACTTCACCCGGTTCAATTTCTCTCATAAATTCAGCATCAATTATATCAAAGGCACAGGTTTCCGAAGATAATATAAAGCTATCATCTTTTTTTCCTAAAACTAATGGTCTAAAACCATGGGGGTCACGAGCTGCAATTAGACTATCATTAGTCATTGCAATTAAACTAAAGGCTCCTTTTATCTGTTGAAGGCTTTGCATTAAAGCCTCTATAATATCATCTTTAAAAGATCTTGCTACTAGATGTGCAATAACTTCAGTATCAAGTGTAGAATGAAAGATAGAACCGTGGGATTCTAAGTTATCTTTTAGTTCCTGGCCATTAATTAAGTTACCATTATGAGCTAAAGCTAAATCTCCTTTAATACTGTTAGTTAGAAGTGGTTGAGCATTAACCAAAAGAGAAGAACCTGTTGTAGAATATCTAACATGACCTATACTGATATTTCCGGTTAGATCTTTTAAAGTTTCTTTATCAAAAACATTACTAACCAATCCCATACCTTTATGGACCTTTAGCTGTCGATCATTATTTACACAAATACCAGCACTTTCTTGACCTCGGTGCTGTAAAGCATGTAAACCTAAGTAATTCAACCGAGCAATATCATCTCTTTTTTCAGGAGAATAAATTCCAAAGATACCACATTCCTCTTCCATTTTGTCATTTTGTTTTAAATCTTTCTCTCGATTGCATTTTCCCACTTGTTATTCATCTCCTCAACACTTAACTCAATTAAATCATTAAATAAATATCTATTACCTTGAGTTCTACCTATCTTTTTTATAGGTATTTTATTTTCTTCGGCAATTTTCTTTAATATATTCTCATTATCTTGAGCTATACTCACAATTATTCTGCTTTGTGTTTCACCAAATAATAATGCTTTATCACTTATATTTTCCTCTATCTTTATATTTACTCCTATTTCATTTTTAAAACAAGATTCAGCTAAAGCAACTGCTAAACCACCTTCTGAACAATCATGGGCTGACTTTACTATACCTTCTTTTACTGCCTTAAAAACTGTGTCTTGAACTCTTTTTTCTAATTTTAAATCTATTTCAGGTACATAACCATCAATTCTATTTTCTTGTAATTTAAGATATTCACTTGCACCTAATTCTTCTTGATTAGCTCCTAACAAGAAGATTAAATCCCCTTCATCCTTAAAATCCATGGTAACCCTATTATCAATTGAATCTAAAAGGCCTACCATCCCAACAATTGGAGTCGGGTAGATAGCCCCTTTAGGGCTCTCGTTATAGAAACTAACATTACCTCCAATGACAGGGGTTTCTAATTCTTTACAGGCTTTTGATAAACCTTCTACACTGTTTTTAAACTGCCAGTATATCTCGGGATCCATAGGATTGCCAAAATTTAAGCCATCCGTGATTGCAAGCGGCTGTCCCCCAGAACATACAATATTGCGGGCTGCTTCTGCAACTGCAATCTTGCCTCCTTTGATAGGATCAAGATAACAGTACCTGCCATTATTATCAGTTGTTAAAGCTACCGCTTTATCCATATCTTTAATTCTTATTACTGCAGCATCTGAACCAGGACCTACAACTGTATTAGTCATTACCATATGATCATACTGCTTATATATCCAATTTTTACTGGCAATAGTTGGTGAATTTAGTAAATTTAAGAGATCTTGATTATAATCATTACTAGTTATTTCAGCAGCAGTTACTTTTTTAATATCATCAATATATTTAGGTCTGACCGCTTTTCTAAAGTATTCGGGTGCTTCATCTGCTAAAATTCTAGCTGATATTTCAGCTACCTTTTGTTCTCCATTTAAAATTCTGAGCATGCCGTCATCAGTTACTTGACCGACAACTTCAGCATGTAAGCCCCATTTTGTAAAAATTTCACTTACTATTTCTTCTTTACCTTTTTTAGGAACAACTAACATTCTTTCTTGTGATTCTGAAAGCATAATTTCATAAGGAGTCATGTTTTTTTCACGTGTAGGTACTTTTGCTATATCTATTTCTATACCACTATTTCCACGGCTGGCCATTTCAGCAGAAGAACTAGTTAAACCAGCAGCTCCCATATCCTGAATACCAACTATTGCATTACTTTTAATTAATTCCAAACTAGCCTCTAAAAGTAGTTTTTCCATAAAAGGATCACCCACTTGAACTGCGGGACGGTCTTCATCCGAATCTTCAGTAAGTTCATCAGAAGCAAAACTCGCTCCTTGAATACCATCTCTACCAGTGGCTGCTCCTACTACCATGACAGAATTACCACTACCTTCAGCAGTAGCAGTTGCTATATCTTTATGTTCAAGTAATCCCACACTCATTACATTCACAAGAGGGTTGCCTTCATAAGCATCCGAAAAATGAACTTCTCCTCCTACCGTAGGAATACCAATACTATTGCCATAACTAGAAATCCCTGAAACAACACCTTTAAAGAGAAATTTAACTCTATCTTTATCTAAATTACCAAATCTAAGAGAATTTAAGGTAGCAATTGGTCTGGCTCCCATTGTGAAAATATCTCTGATGATACCACCCACCCCAGTAGCAGCACCTTGAAAAGGTTCTACAGCAGAAGGATGGTTATGGCTTTCAATTTTAAATGAAATGGCCTGATTATCACCAATATCTATAATTCCGGCATTTTCACCCGGTCCCTGCAATACACAAGCTCCCTCAGTTGGCAAAGTCTTTAATATTAACTTCGAATTTTTATAACTACAGTGTTCTGACCACATTACACCAAATATACCTAACTCGGTCTCGGTTGGTTTACGCTCTAATAAGTCGACTATCATATTATATTCTGCTTCTGATAGCCCTTCTTTTTCCCAGGGTTTATCTGACAAGTTTCTCACCTCTTACTTTAACTTCTTCAATAATAGATGAAAACATCCGATATCCATCACTTGCACCAGGAGAAATGATCTCTTCTGAACATCTCTCTGGATGGGGCATCAGTCCAAATACATTTTTTTCTTTATTGCAAATACCGGCAATATTTTCAATAGAGCCATTTGGATTTTCTTCATTATTTTTATATTTTAATAAAATCTGTTCATTAATTTTTAAATTTTTTAGTCTTTTGGGGTCAATATAGTAATTACCTTCTCCGTGGGCAACCGGCATCTCTATAATCTCCTCTTTATTATATTGATTAGTAAAAGGAGAATTATTGTTTGTAACCTTAAGCTGTACATTTTTACAAACAAACTTTAAATTGTCATTTACTTTCATTGCTCCTGGTAATAAATCTGATTCTAAAAGTATTTGAAAACCATTGCAAATTCCTAAGACTAACCCACCTTGGTTTGCATAGTCAATAACAGACTCCATAATATTTGAAAACCGGGCAATAGCGCCTGATCTAAGGTAATCACCATATGAAAAGCCGCCGGGTAAAACAACTAAATCATAGTGATTTAATTTTTTATCTTTATGCCAGATCATGTCTGTCTCTAAATCAAATATATTATTTAAGACATTATACACATCTTGATCACAGTTTGAGCCGGGAAAGGTTACAACTCCTGCCTTCATTTATCTCTCCACCTTTGTTAACTCATATTTATAGTCTTCGATTACGGGATTAGCTAATAGTTTTTCACACATATCTATAACCATATCCTCTGCTTTAGCTTGATTAGGTATATCATCTAAAATAAGTTCCAGATATTTACCTACATATACAGATCCCACATTATCATAACCTAATTGCTTTAAGCCTGTTTTAACGGCTTTACCCTGTGGGTCTAGAATTCCATCTTTTAGCTTTGTTTCTATTTTGACTTCCCAATCCATTAACTCACCACACCCTTTTTTAATCTATAAAGGATTTCTTGATAAGCATCTTCAATTTCTCCTAAGTCTCTTCTAAAACGATCTTTATCTAATTTTTTATTGGTTTCAATATCCCAAAATCTACAGGTATCTGGGGAGATTTCATCAGCTAACAAAATATTTTCATTATTATCTAAACCAAATTCAAGTTTGAAATCAATCAGTTTAATATTTTTATCTTCTAAGTATTCCTTTAATATTTTATTAATTTTAAATCCTAATACTTCTAATAATTTAAGCTGTCCTTCGGTAGCAAGTTCTCTCTCACTAATATGGTATCTATTAATTAAAGGATCACCTAATTCATCACTTTTATAATAAAATTCTAATATTGGCCTATTTAACTCAGTACCTTCTTCTAAACCTAGCCTTTTTGCTAAACTACCGGCTGCCACATTTCTTAAAACAACTTCAATTGGTATTATATCTACTTTTTTAACTAATAAATCTGTATCATTGATCTGCCTAATAAGATGTGTTTTTACATCATGGTCTTCTAATAGCATGAAAAATATATTGGAAATTTCCAAGTTATATTTACCTTTTGATTCAATTTGCCCTTTCTTTTTGCCATCAAAAGCTGTTGCATCATCCTTATAATGTACAATTAGCTGCTCTGGATTGTCAGATTCATAAATCTTTTTTGCTTTTCCTTCATAAAGTAGTTTACCTTTTTCCATTTTTTTATCTCTCCTCTTTAAAGTAATTTTGCCATTTTTTAATAATGTACTCTGTTCTTTCTTTAGAAACCCCTATATATTTGGCGGGATTATCTATTATTTCTTTTTGATAATCTGTCATTTTTTCTCGATACTCTTTAAATTTATCCTGCAAATAAAAAAGCTCCCTTGGGGTATGCTCAGACTCTTCTGCTTGTAAGGTTAAATGCCTTACAGCTTCATGAGCGTCTGGGTGTCCCTGGGAAGCTAAAATAATATAAAGCGGTTCTGCAATTATCATTTCACGGTGTAAATTAAAGTTTTCTTTCATCTTATTGTCATCAATACCAAATTTATCTAACACACTTATTAATCTCTGCACAGATAAGATAAACCCAACCAATATATCTGGGATAAATCGGCTGGAAGCTGAATTAGTTAAATCTCTTTGATGTTCAGAGATCTGATCCATATAGATTGTATTCATCTGGGGCATTGTCCTTTTCCACATACTTTTAATATTTTCATAGTTAATGGGATTTCTTTTATGAGGCATTGTAGAAGAACCTACCTGATCTTTGCTGAAAAACTCGCCCACTTCATTTATTTCAGTTCGCTGTAAGTTTCTCATATCATCACTGAAATTAGCAAGAATACCAAAGGTTGATATAATGGAATGAATAAAATCTGTCATATATTCTGCAATTACAATTTGGGAAGAAAAATCACCGGCTTTAATGTCTAGTTCTTCCATGACATTTTTTTCAAATTCAACAGGATTTTCAAAGAATAAACTTGAAGCATTATAGGTACCACAAGCCCCTGAAAATTTCCCTTTTAAAGCATCTGCTTTTTGTTGAACTTCTTTATATCTAAGTCCAAGTCGTTCAACATAACCTGCCAATACATAACCAAAAGTAATAGGAACCGCATGCTGACCATGGGTTCTACCAATTTGTATAGTGCCTTTTTCTCGTTCAGCGAGCCTAATTAATTGATTAATTAACTCTTCTATTTTTGGCAAAATGATATCTTCAGTAACTTCTTTATATCTTAAAGAGTTGGCGGTATCTACAATATCATAAGAAGTAGCTGTTAAGTGTATAAATGGTTTTGACTTTTTACTTACCCTTTTTTGAATTAGATTTACTAATGCTCTAATATTGTGTTTTGTTTTTCTTTCTTCTTCATAGGCCTCATCTGCTTTAATATTTTTTACAGCTTCACTTACCTCATCAACCACCTTTTTTGAACATACTCCTAGCTTGTTTAAGCTTTTTACTAATGCTAACTCTACTTTTAGTTGATAATCAATATTAGCACTTTCAGATAAATATTTTTTTATTTCAGTAAATATTTCTTTATTATAGGAGTAGCGGTGATCAAAGGGATTAATATTTTCAAATATATTTCTACTTATCAAGTTAATTACCTCCAGTAGTTAAAAATGTTCCTTCAAATATTTTTGATAACCTTTTTCTTCTAACTCTGCCGCTGTCTTATTAACATCTTCTCTCATTTCTTGTCTGTATTTAATAAGCTTATTTTTAAAATCTTCATCACCTGTTGCTAACATTTGAACTGCCAGAAGAGCAGCATTTTTAGCTCCATTTAATGCAACGGTTGCTACCGGTATACCGCCTGGCATCTGAACCATAGAATAAAGTGAATCGGCTCCACCTAAAGTAGAAGTCCTAATTGGAACTCCAATTACAGGTACAACTGTACTGGCTGCAATCACTCCTGGTAAATGAGCAGCTTTGCCGGCTCCGGTAATTATAACTCCTATACCATTTTTTTCAGCTTTTAAAGCATATTCACGGGCTCTTTCCGGAGTTCTGTGCGCAGAAATAACGGTCAGTTCATACTCAACATTCAGCTTTTCTAAAATCTGACAGGCCTTTTTCATTACCGGTAAGTCAGAATCACTACCCATCATAATACCAATTTTTTTATTCATTTTTTAAAAGTTCAACTCCTTTTATTCTTCTGCCTATATCTGTGCGGTAATAAGCGTTTTCAAAGTCTATTTCCTTAATTTTTTCATAACATAAATTATATACTTCTTGATAAGAATCTCCTGTACCTACTACACCTAGAACTCTCCCTCCATCAGTATATATTCCATCTCTTTTAACTTTTGTGCCCGCCTGAATAAGATAAGGATTAGTAAATTTTTTGAATTTATTTAATCCCTCTATCTTCTTGCCCTTTTCATAATCAACAGGATATCCACCAGAAGCCATGATGACTGCCATAGATTTCTTGTCTTTCCATTTTAAATTCATTTCATGTAATCTATTTAAATCAATCTTTTCCGCTATTTCTAATAAATCATTTTCTAATAATGGTAAAACTACTTGTGCTTCTGGATCACCAAAACGTACATTGAATTCTAATACTTTGGGTTGACCCTTATTTATCATAAGGCCGACAAACAGGACGCCTTTAAAATCAATACCATGGGTTTTTAAATATGAAAAAAGAGGGTTAAGTATCTGTTTATCGACCTTATTTTTTATGTTATCATTTACCAAAGGAGTAGGAGCATAAGCACCCATTCCACCTGTATTAGGACCTGTATCACCTTCTCCTATCTGTTTATGATCTTGAGCTGAAATCATTGGGTAATAAGTTTTACCATCAGAAAAGACCATTATTGTGGCTTCTTCACCTTTTAAATACTCCTCAATTACTACTCGTCTGCCGGCTGCTCCGAAGTATTTATCTTTCATAATTTTAGTGACAGCAGCTTTAGCCTCTTCTCTATTTTCAACTATTAAAACTCCTTTACCTGCTGCCAATCCTTCTGCTTTGATAACAACTGGATAATCACAGTCTTCAATAAAAGCAAAAGCTTTTTTTGCATCAGCAAAGGTAGAGAATTTAGCTGTCGGAATTTCACATTCTTCCATTACTTTTTTGGCATATACCTTACTGCCTTCTAATTTAGCTGCCTTTTTATTAGGACCGAAAATCTTTAAATCTTCTTGTTGAAAATAATCTACTATACCTTCTACTAAAGGTTTTTCAGGACCTACAAAAGTCATATTAATATTTTTTCTTCTAACAAAATCTGTTATTTCTTTAAAATTCAAAGGCTCAATATCAACATTTTCTGCAATTTCATTAGTACCTGCATTACCGGGAAGAACATATATTTTATCTACTCTTTTACTCTCTTTTAACTTCTTACATAAAGCATGTTCTCTGCCACCACTGCCGACAATTAAGATGTTTTTCACAAAATTATCACTCCTGATTTGTATATATTTAATAAAAATTAAAAAAACCCAGACGGGTAGTGCCTACTACTATTAACTAAGAGTAGAACCTACCCGCCTGGGCTTTTATCCCTTCGGTGTATAAGTTATCTGTACCGCTTGAACCAGCCATTTTTTAAAATGCGGCCACCTAGGTACACTTCCCTCATAGTCAGATAGTTATCGGCTACCTGGTATGAACTTTCGGACCTTATTACCGAAATTATATGAGGTACAAAAATATTCAATTTTTCTAACTAATTTATGCACTAATAATAACAGAATATAATTTTTAAGTCAATACTATTTTTAATTTAATTTCAACTGTTTAATTCTTTCTAATAATTTTTCTTTTTTCTCCTTATATTCTTCTACTTTTTCTCTTTCTCCTTCTACTAGTTCAGCTGGTGCATTATTTACAAATCCCTCATTGGATAGTTTACCTTTTGCTCGTTCTATTTCATATTTAACATCTTTTAATTCTTTTTGTAATCTATCTAACTCTTTTTCGATATCTACCATACCTTCTAAAGGTAAAATTACTTCTACCCCTTCTACAATTGATGTAGAAGCTGGTTGTGGTCTTTCTTCTAAACTGCCAGTAATCGTTAAATCTTCTATATTAGCAAGATTTTTAAGATAGCTATTACCTTCTCTTAAAATTTCTCCTTTAGAAGACTTAGCGAGTAAAATAGCTTCTATTTTACGACCAGGATCAACTTTCATTTCATTTCTAATATTTCTAACAGATTTTATTACGCTCATAATGAGATCCATTTTTTCTTCAGCTGTTTTATCAATTTCACTTTCGTTATATTCAGGCCAGCTGGTGATCATTAGACTTTTATCTGAAATCGGCAGTTTCTGCCAAATTTCTTCTGTTATCATGGGCATTACAGGATGTAATAGTTTTAATATATTACCTAATATCTTAAGTCCCATATACTGAGCAGTTTTCTTGGCAGTTAAGTCTTTATCTTGATAAAGTCTTTCTTTTAATATTTCAATATACCAATCACAGTATTCATTCCAAATGAAGTCATAAAGAGATTTACTCATTTCACCAAAACTATATCTTTCCATGGCCTCATCAATCTTTTGGGTTACTTCATTTGTTCTACTTAACATCCATTTATCAGCCAGATTTAATTTTAGTTCCTCTTCATTAATTTCCTCATAATCAAGATCTTCAAGATTCATTAGGATAAAACGAGAAGCATTCCAGATCTTATTTGCAAAATTACGGCTTGCTTCTAACCTTTCTTCTCTAAATCTCATATCATTACCTGGCGTATTACCAGTAATTAAGGTAAACCTAAGGGCATCTGCACCATATTCTTCAATTACTTCAATTGGGTCTATACCATTACCTAATGATTTGCTCATCTTTCTCCCCTGGGCATCTCTAATTAGCCCATGTACATAAACATCATCAAAGGGAACTTCATCCATGAATTCAAGACCCATAAAAATCATTCTTGCTACCCAGAAAAAGATAATATCTCTACCGGTTACTAAAACATCGGTAGGATAAAAGAAGTCTAAATCTTTGGTTTCTTCCGGCCAGCCCAAGGTTGAAAACGGCCAAAGTGCAGATGAAAACCAGGTATCTAATACATCTTCATCCTGTTTAAGATCACTGCTTTCACAGTTAGGACATACTGCTGGTTCTTCTCTTCTAACTATTACTTCCCCACAATCCTGACAGTACCAAACAGGAATTCGATGTCCCCACCAAAGCTGTCTGGATATACACCAGTCTTTTATATTTTCCATCCAATTTAAGTATACTTTACTAAATCTTTCTGGAATAAACTTGATATCGCCTTCTTTAACTGCATCGATAGCCGGTTTTGCAAGAGGTTCCATTTTTACAAACCACTGTTTTGAAACAAGTGGTTCAATTACAGTATCACAGCGGTAACATTGTCCTACAGAATGTTCATGCTCATCTATTTTTACCAAAAGCTCTTCTTCTTTTAAGTCTTTAATAACCTCATCTCTACATTCATAACGGTCCATACCGGCATATTTATTAGTAACTTCTGTCATATTAGCATCTTCATCAATAACTTTAATTACTTCAAGATCATTTCTTTCCCCCATATCAAAGTCATTGGGATCATGAGCAGGAGTAACCTTAACCATACCTGTACCAAAATCACTGTCTACAAATGGATCAGCAATAACCGGTATTTCTCTTTCCATTAATGGAAGGATTACAGTTTTACCCACTAAATCTTTATATCTTTCATCAGAGGGATTAACAGCAATCGCGGTATCTCCTAACATCGTTTCCGGTCTTGTTGTAGCCACTGTTATGTAATCATCACTATCTTTAATAGGATATTTAATATAGTATAGTTTACCCTCATGTTCTTCATGTTCAACTTCTACATCTGATAAAGTAGTGTGACAGCTTGGACACCAATTAACAATATAATCACCCTGATAGATTAAGCCTTTTTCATAAAGCTGAATAAATACCTCTTTTACAGCTTCAGAGCAACCTTCATCCATCGTAAATCTTTCGCGTGACCAATCACAGGAAGAGCCCATCTTTTTTAACTGATTGGTAATTCTATTACCATATTCCTCTTTCCATTCCCAGGCCTTTTCTAAAAAACCTTCACGGCCAATTTCATCTTTATCAATACCTTCATTCCTTAATTTATCTACAACTTTAACTTCAGTCGCAATACTAGCATGATCAGTACCAGGCAGCCAAAGGGATGCAAAACCTTTCATTCTCTTCCATCTTGTTAAAATGTCTTGTAAAGTATTATCTAAAGCATGTCCCATATGTAGCTGTCCTGTAATATTCGGGGGTGGCATAACTATTGAAAATGGTTCTTTGCTTTTATCTACTTCTGCTTCAAATAGACCATTTTCCATCCAATAATCATACCATTTGTCTTCAACTTTATCTGGATCATAATTTTTTGGTAAGTTTTCCATCTTATTATACCTCCTATAGATATTTTTAAAATATAAAAAATCCTTCCCCATCCACTTAAGGACGAAAAAGGATCTTTCTCGCGTTACCACCTTAGTTCCTGGATAATATAGACTTATCCAGACCCTCTTTTAATATAACGGTTAAGACCGGTTTGTCCTAATGAGCTCAGACAAACAACTCCAGGGCGACCTTCATTTTAGCTTATGTCAAGAAGCCTTCCAGCCGATGGGCTTCTCTCTCTTAGACGCTGCTAAAACTACTCCTCCCTTTCAAAGTCATTAAATTTTTATAAATATTTGTATATAATAATACTATTATTTTTACATTTTGTCAAGAATTTGTCTATAGTTCAGCTTTAGGTTTGACTGTGACAGCAGACTTTATATTAGAATAACGAGGCAAGCCATTTAACATTTTTCTTTCAATTTCACCTACAACTAATGGTCTGAGATATTCTAAGGCCTTTTCAGTTACATAGTTCCCTTCTTTATTAATCCAATCTCTGGGAACTTTTTTCTCCCTATTAGCAATTTTATCAACATCAACAAAATCAATTTCAGACTTATAAGGATGATTGGATATTCTTTTGATTACCGCAGCTTTACCTGAATTAGAACCTTGTACTGCAAACTCAACTGCTTTACTACCACAAAGATAAGCTTCTTCTGCATCAACTTTTGAAGCAATATGATTGGCTGCTCGCTGTAATACATTAAATTCTATAACTTTAACCCTATCGTAAATATATTCTTTTATATAGGGAACAAGTGCGCGGGCTGCTCCGCCCATTTGTTTATGACCAAATTGGTCATGTTTCGAAGACTCACCTGCACTTATATAATTACCATTTTCATCTTTTATCCCTTCAGAAACTACTACAATTATATTATCTTTAGTTTTAGCTTTTTCTTTTAAATCTTGAACAAATTTATCAGTGGTAAAGGTTATTTCAGGAAAATAGATTAAATCAGGGGTTTTTAAGCCGGTTTCACCGGCTAGAGCACCCGCTGCTGCCAGCCATCCAGAATGTCTTCCCATTACTTCTATTAAGTGGACATTTTTTCTTTGATAGACACGACTATCTAAAGTAGTCTCCATCACACTTGTAGCAATATATTTAGCTGCACTTCCAAAGCCGGGTGAATGATCGGTAATTAATAGATCATTATCTACAGTTTTGGGTATGCCCATTACAGTTAGTTCAATATCTTTAAATTTAGCATATTGGTTTAGTTTATCAACTGTATCCATTGAATCATTGCCACCAATATAGAAAAAATAATTTATATCATATTTTTTAAATATTTTAAAGATTTTTTCATAATCGGTTTTATCAATATCTAATTTATTTAACTTATATCTACAGCTACCTAAAATTGAGGCTGGTGTATGTTTTAATAGTTTGATTTCTTCTTTTTTTTCATCTGTTAAGTCAAATATTTGTTCATCCATTAAACCTCTGATCCCAAACCTTGCTCCATATACTTTTCTTATTTCTTTACTTTTTATAGCAGTCTCCAAAATTCCCTGTAAACTTGCATTAATTATCGGTGTCGGTCCTCCAGACTGTGCTACAAGACAGTTTTTACTCATTTTCAGCCACCCCTTTAAAATTATTGTCTCTATTATATAATTTACCATTTATTTGATAATAAATAAAGGATTTTAGGCTTTAAAAATGAAAATATTAATATGTGAATACATTATAATCGGGAGTGATAATTTTGCCAAAAGGTCTAAACGTTCCACCCTATAAGATAAAGATGGTAGAACCCATTAACTTAATTCCAAAAAAAGAAAGAAAAGCTGCTTTAAAAAGAGCCGGTTACAATCTTTTTTCCTTAAAATCTGAAGAAGTTTTTATTGACCTATTAACTGACAGTGGTACTAATGCAATGAGTGATAAGCAGTGGGCAGGCATCATGCAGGGTGATGAATCTTATGCAGGTAGTAAGAACTTCTATAATCTTAAAGACGCTGTTCAAGATATCTTTGACTATAATTATATAGTACCTGCTCATCAGGGGCGTGGTGCAGAACAAGTCCTCTTTCCTCTTATGGTCAAAAGAGGTAATTATGTATTATCTAATATGCATTTTGACACTACAAAAGCTCATGTCGAAATTGCCGGTGGTAGAGCCAAAAACTTTGTTATTGATGAAGCTTTAGATACTGACAAATACCATCCTTTTAAAGGCAATTTTGATGTTGAAATGATGGAAGAGTTTATTAAAGAAAAAGGTAAAGAAAAAATTTCAATGATAATTATTACCATTACCTGTAATAGTGCTGGCGGTCAACCAGTATCCATGCAAAATATTAAAGAAGTAAGTAATTTGGCCAAAAAATATAATCTACCGATAATCATGGATGCAGCCCGATTTGCTGAAAATGCTTTTTTCATTAAATCAAGAGTGCAAAAATATGAAGATAGTTCTATTAAAGAAATTATCAAAGAAATGTTCTCTTATACGGATGCCTTTACTATGAGTGCTAAAAAGGATGCTATTGTTAATATGGGTGGTATTATTGGTATAAAAGATAACGAAGAGTTATATAATAAAGTAAGGTCACAAGCAGTACCCTTTGAGGGATTTCCTACTTACGGAGGGCTAGCTGGTCGCGATATGGAAGCTATTGCCAGAGGTTTACAAGAAGGTATTCAATATCCTTATCTTAAACATAGAATTGATCAAATTTCTCTATTAGGTAAGAAGTTAAAAAGCAATGGCATTCCAATTCAATATCCAGTAGGCGGACATGCTGTATTTGTAGATGCCCGAAAATTACTACCACACATTCCTTATGAAAGATTCCCGGCCCAGGCTTTAGCTAATGAACTATATTTAGAAGGTGGCATCAGAGGAGTAGAAATTGGTTCCCTCTTATTAGGAAGAGATCCTGAAACAAAAGAACAGTTAAAATCCCCCTTCGAATTTTTAAGATTAACAATACCAAGAAGAGTCTATACTGACTCTCATCTCAATTTCGTAGCAGAATCTTTAATTAATATCAAGGACAGAGTTGATCAAATTAAAGGCCTAACCTTTACTTATGAACCAGAAATTTTAAGACATTTTACTGCTCGTCTAAAACCGGTTGAAAAATAGATAATAGTTTATAATTTTTTATAGTAATCTCCCATAAAATTTTTTGAATATGTAATTATTATTAAAGGATAATAATTACTTTGATAGAATATATTATATGTAACCAGATATAATATATTCTCTATCTGGTAAATTTTACGGAGGTGAAAGATGTTATGAAAAAGTTTGTTGTATTTTTATTAGTTCTTACTATGTTATTTAGTATTAACGCACTAGTTGCAGCTTCAGAAGAAGGAAAACTTTTAATCTGGGCTGACGAAAACCGTATTAAAGTATTGAACTCAGTTAAAGATCAATTTGAAGCTGAATACGGAATACCAGTAGAAATCCAGGAAAAAGCATTTGGTGACATTAGAGATAATATGGCAGTTGAAGCCCCTTCCGGAGAAGGACCAGACATTATAGTTGGTGCTCATGACTGGTTAGGTGCCCTAGTTTCCAATGGCCTTATTGCTCCAATTGAATTAGGAGATAAAAGAGATGATTTTTATGATGTAGCAATTAATGCTTTTAGCTGGGGTGAAAATGTTTACGCAGTACCCTATGCCATTGAAGCAGTAGGACTTATCTATAATAAAGATATCGTACCTGATCCACCTACAAGTTTCTCCGCTTTTGAAGCAATTGTTAGAAATATCACTGATAAAGAAGAAGAAATGTATGGCTTTATTATGCCACAACCTGACCCATACCACACCTTCCCCTTTATGAGTGGACCCGGCGGATATGTATTCGGTACTAATGATGAAGGCGTATTAAATCCAAATGATGTCGGATTGAACAATGAAGGTGCTGTTTTAGGCTTACAAAAACTTGATAATCTTTATGAAGACGGTGTAGTCCCCTTTGTTGATTACCAAACAATGACCAGTTTATTTACCAATGGTCAAGTTGGTATGATGCTAACTGGACCATGGGCTCTACCAGCACTAGAAGAAGCAGGTATAGATTATGGTTTTACACAACTACCTAAAATTGAAGGTAATCCACCTAAACCTTTCGTTGGTGTTCAGGGCTTTATGATCAGTGCATTTAGCAAAAACAAAATTCTTGCCCAGGCCTTCTTAAATGAATTTATTGCTAACAAAGAAACAATGTTAGATCTTTATGAAACAGGCAGTCGTCCTCCTGTATACCTACCTGCAGCTGAAGAAGCATCTGATAATCCAGATGTAGCTGGTGTTTTAAAAAGTGCCGCAGATGGTACACCGATGCCCAGTATTCCTGAAATGGCATCTGTCTGGGAAGCATGGAGCGATGCTTTAGAATTAGTATTAACTCAAAAACAAGATGTTAAACCTGCACTGGATAATGCAGTTGAACAAATTGAAAAAGCAATTGAAGCTAGTCAATAATATATCATTTATTTTTGCAATCAAACTGGTGTCCATAGTAGGGCACCAGTTTTTTTATAATTAAATTAAAAAAAGGAGGGCGAATAGTGAGCTTCTGGAAAAATAATTTTTTATATCTAGCTAAAATAATTTTTTTAAGTATATTAGATGCACTAGCAGTATGGAGTGCCACCATCTTATTTACTGAACACAAATATATCTTTTTAACTATTTTAATAGTTGTAACCGCAATTATTAATTTTATATATCTATCAAAAAAAGCTTACCCTCTCAGATATATATTCCCTGGTACATTTTTTATGATACTGCTTGTTGTTTATCCTATCTTTTATACAGTTTATGTCTCTTTTACCAATTATGGAACCGGTCATATCCTATCTAAAGACCAAGTAATTGAACAATTAGAAAACAGGTATTATCTACCGGGAGATTCTCAAGATTTTAGTTATGAAGCTTTTAAACTGCCTAATGAAAAGGAATATGCAATTCTCTTAAATGATAAGCAAGGAAACTTGTATCTGGCAATAAATCAGAACATTGAAGAAATAAATGCTGGTGATCCTCGCTTGCGTGATCCAGATGGGGATGGTACAATAGATCAGGTCAAAAATTATAAACGTCTATCCCGGGGGGATTTGCTTAAGAATTTATCAACTCTGCAGAATCTTGAAATTCCATTTAATGACAATATATTAAAAATGAAAAGTTTAAATGCATTTTCTTTATATAGACAACAGTATAAATATGTGGCTAGCGAAGATAAAATTTTAGATATAAAAAATAATGTAGAATATTTTCCAAAAAAAGGTTCGTTTGCCTCAAGTGAAGGCGAAAAATTATTACCCGGCTTTAGAACATTTTTAGGATGGGAAAATTATCTCACCTTACTCACTGATGAAAGAGTTCAAGGGCCTTTCTTAAGAGTCTTTTTATGGACCTTTGAATGGGCAATCTTAAGTGTAGTCACTACCTTTGCCCTGGGTTTATTTATGGCTATATTGTTAAATGATGAATCTTTAAGATTTAAAAAAATATATAGGGTAATACTAATCTTGCCTTATGCCTTACCAGCCTTTATATCAGTTTTAATATGGAGAGGACTTTTAAATACTGAAGTTGGGGTGGTCAATCAAATATTGCAGACCTTATCTCTTGATACAATCCCCTGGCTGCAGAGTGTATTCTGGTCCCGCTTTGCACTCATAGTTATTAATTTATGGTTAGGGTTTCCTTATATGATGTTAATTAGTTTGGGAGCTTTACAAAGTATACCTAATGATCTTTACGAGGCTGCCGCAATAGATGGAGCAACAGGATGGCAGAGGTTTAAAAACATTACTTTACCTCTAATATTAGTTAGTATAGGACCTCTTTTAATTTCATCATTTGCCTTTAATTTTAATAATTTCAATGTTATTTATCTATTTAATGAAGGTGGACCCCCTATTGTAGGAGCACAAACTCCAGCCGGTGGTACTGATATTTTGATTTCTTATACGTATCGTCTTTCTTTTGAAAGTGGCCGCGGAGCTGACTTTGGTCTAGCCAGTGCTGTAAGTATTATTATCTTTATGATAACAGCTGTAATTACATGGTTTAACTTCAAATATACAGGAGCCCTTGAGGAGGTGAAGGAAAATGTATAGACGCCAGGATAAAAAAATAAAATTACTAAAACATTTGATAATTTGGATAGTTATAATATTTGCCCTTTTCCCTTTAGTCTGGACATTATCAGCTGCTTTAAATCCAGCTAATACCTTAATCAACCAAAAATTAATTCCAACAAATGCTAATTTTGATAACTTCAAATATTTATTTAATAATGAACAGCATCCTTTTTTGATCTGGCTGTGGAACAGTGTAAAAATCTCTTTCATCACAGCAACGATTGCTGTTAGCATGACAGCCTTAGCAGCCTATCCATTTTCCAGATTTAAATTTAGGGGCCGTAGAAAAGGTCTTTTTGTAATTCTTTTAATCCAAATATTTCCTCAGATGTTGGCCATGGTCGCAATCTATTTGCTATTTTTAAATATACAGGAGGTACTACCAGCCTTTGGTCTTAATACTCATCCGGCCATTATCACGATCTATTTAGGTGGAGCAATTGGGGTTAACACCTGGTTAATGAAAGGCTATTTAGATACTATCCCCACTTCTCTTGAAGAAGCGGCATATATAGATGGGGCAAGTAAGTTCCAGGCTTTTTACAAGATAATATTACCATTAGCCCGACCCATCCTGGCTGTACTTTTTGTCCTGCAGTTTATTGCCACCTACTCAGAGTATATATTAGCCAGTATCATTTTGAATTCTAATGAAAAGTATACTCTTGCAGTGGGACTCCATCTTTTCATTTCAGATATGTATGCTAACCGCTGGGGAGTATTTTCTGCTGCCGCTCTTATTGGGGCTATACCAATTGTTGTCCTCTTTATGTTAGTCCAAAAATATATTGTGCATGGACTGATCGGTGGAGCTGTCAAAGGCTAATCTATAAAATAGGGAGGTGTGCTCTTTGAATAAAGCCGCTATTTACCATAAAAGTATAGATAATCTATCCTATCCACTTGATGATAATTCCTTGCGGGTAAGATTGATTACAGCTAAAAATGATTTAAAGAACGTTAAGATAATATATGGACCTAAGTTCGATTTTTATAAAGATCCAGTAAATAGTAAGAATATGGAATTAGTTGGTAGTGACCAAACACATGATTACTACAGTGTAAAATTACATTTAGAAGACCCCCGTTTTAGATACCATTTTCTTTTAGAAGATTATTTGGGTAATAAGTATTGGTATAATGAAAAAGGCTTTTTTGAAAATAGGCCGCGTGGTCATGAAGCAGGTTTTTTTCAATACCCAATTATCACTGATTATGAAAAATTTAAAAGACCGGACTGGCTTCAAAAGGCTGTTATTTATCAAATATTTCCAGATAGATTTAATAAGGGAAACCCAAAACTTGATCCTGAAGAAACTCTAGATTGGGGTGACAAACCAGATCATTATTCCTTATTTGGAGGGGATTTGGAAGGTATTATCCAAAAATTAGATTATCTAAATGATTTGGGTATCAATGCTATATATTTAACTCCCATCTTTGAATCAGATTCTAACCATAAATATAATATTGCTGATTATTATAAGATCGATTCTAACTTTGGAGACTTAGACAAAGCAAAAGAATTAGTTAAAAAAGCACATGCTAGAAATATAAAAGTAATATTAGATGCTGTTTTTAACCATTGTGATATAAACTTCTTTGCTTTTCAAGATTTAATTAAGTATGGAGAAAAATCTAAATATAAAGACTGGTTTTTTTATGATGAACTACCAATAAAAACTGAAAAACCAATTAATTATGTTACTTTTGCAACTCAGGTTAAATCAATGCCTAAACTCAACACAAGTAATCCAGCTGTACAAAAATACCTTCTAAATGTAGTTAAATACTGGATGAAAGAACTTGATATTGATGGATGGAGATTAGATGTATCAGATGAAGTCCATATGGAATTTTGGAGGGAATTTAGAGAAAAAGTAAAAGAAATCAAACCTGAGGCTGTTTTAATAGGAGAAATATGGCACAGTGCCCGCAAATGGCTGCGGGGAGACCGATTTGATACAGTTATGAACTATCCCTTTAACTGGGCAGCCATAAAATTTTTTGGTACAAACGAAATAGGAGTTGAAAAATTTGCTTCTTTAATTATAAAAAACTATTACCATTATCGAGAAGATACTAGTAATATCCTTTTAAATCTTTTATCAAGTCATGATATTCCACGCATATATGAATACTGTGAAAGTAAAAAACAACTTAAGTTAGCTATATTATTCATGATGACTTTTCCCGGGATACCAATGGTATATTATGGTGATGAATTAGGCTTAAAAGGAGGCAAAGATCCTGATAACAGAAGATGTATGCCCTGGGATGAAGTAAAGAAAAATGACCTTTTAGACTATTACAAGAAACTTATTGAGATCAAAAAAAATACATCTCCCCTTTATAGAGGAGATATTAGAATGGTTTTAAAAGATGAAGCTAATAATGTTTTAGTCTTTAAAAGAAGATACCAATATAAGACTGTTTATGTTGTGATAAATAACAGCCATATTTCACAAAATGTAACCTTTGAAATAGAAAGAACAGGTAAGTATACAGATCTTATCAGTAATGAGGTTACAGAAAGCGATAATGGAACTTTGACAGTTCAAATGCACGACTATGAGGGTAAGATATTCATTCATCCATAATCTGACTAATATCCCTGTCTTTTAACTGAACATCAGTATACATTTCGGTGAGGTCCTCTAATTGTTTATTTAATTTTTTCATGAAATAGAGTAATAATTTCACACTGGATTCATGATTGGCAGAAAAAAAGTCAAAAATATCATCTCTATTAATTTTAACTAGCTTTACTGGGGTCTGGGCGACTACATCCACCAAATAATTTGCACTTTTACTTGCTATTAAAGAAGTTAGGCCAAAAAAGTCGCCCCTTTCCAGTTCTGCTAGCTTTATTTCTTTGCCTTCCTCTTTTTTATTATTTAAAATCTTTACTTTGCCTTCCTGTATGATATAGAGAGCATCATCTTTATCGCCCCTGGTTAAAATTTTATCTCCCACTTCATAACTATTAAACTGGCTAATACTTAACAGTTCATCTAATTCCTTTTCGGATACTGTTTTGAAGATTGGTAGGTCAGTTATATTAGGATAGCTTTTAATTTCCTTTTTGACTTCTACCTTCTTTTTCTGTTCCCCTACAGCAGTCTTTTTAAATATATTCTGAAGTTCAGGCAGATTCTCATCAGCAAAAGTTAGTATCTTTTCCCATTCATCCTGTAACTTTAAATAATGTTCAAAAACATTATACTCAGGTTCAGCTGAATATTTAGAAATATGAATATTTTTTAAAGCAGCTTTAGTATTTTCAATCTCATTATCACTTAAATAATCAAGGGCCAACATGATATTAGCCTTGAAAATTTTGTCTTCTAAATCCTCTTTCATAAATTCACCTGGATAAGGATCAAAATCTTTAGCATTAACTATCTGCATATTTGATTTTTCAAACTGAGTATCTAATTTCTTTTTTTCGTAATAAAATCTGTACATATCCTGTCTAAATCTTTGCCAAACTGGATGAGGCTTTTCAGGTGGTAAATGAAGAATAGAAAGCTTATTATCTAAAAAGAAATTAAATCCAAACATTCTAGCATTAATTAAATAATCTATATCTTCTCCTCGAGTTAAATTCGGATCAAAAGGAACAATCTTATATAAATTTTTATGAATAACCATAAGTCCTCCAAAAGCAAAAGGCGTTATCTTCAGGCGGGGTGAATTACCTATTATTTTATCAAAGGCTTTTGATTTACTACCAAATCTATTCCAGTAAGTCATCCAGGGTTCTATATTTACATCATCATAATATTCTCCATTTTCGTTTATATAATAACCTGCAATTCCATCTACAGTCTGTCCATAAAATCTTCCACCTATAAACTCAGAAGCTTTTTTTATAAAACTCTCATCCTGAAAGATTTCATCATCATCAATTAAGATCACAACATCTCCCCCGGCTAAATAACCTCCGAAAATACAAATATTCCTTATATTAGAATAGCCACTTAGGGAAAATAATCTTAACGGTAATGAACTATTCTTATTGTAATAGGTTTTTATCTTATCTAAAGTCCGGGCAGATAATAGATAAGTAGTTATTTCTTTTGGTCTGTACTTTTTTATTAAGTTTTGAACTTTTTCACAAGCTTCTTTCTCAATTTCATTTGTTGTTGTAGCTAAAATAATTACTAATTCAAAATCCTGGTTCTCAATAACTTGTAGGCTTTCAAAAAATCTGGGTAATGTTCCCTTTTTATCTAAGGGAGTAGGATGATCATATATATCATCACCTAGCTGCCAGCCTATCTGGGAATCGCGGCCCCAATAAGTAGGCACTACCATAACCTTTTTCATATATTTAGCCCTCCTTAATAACCTCATTATACACTTCTAAAAGTTCATCGATTACTCTGTTCCAAGAATAATTACTTAAGGCATACTCACTAGCTTTTTCTCCTTTTTTACTTTTCTCATCATTTTTTAAAGCATCAATTATCTCTTTGCTAAGTGCATGATAATCATTCATAGGAAAAAAACGACCCACTTTATTATTGACAAAGTCTTGTAATCCCCCTGCTTTAGAAGCAATAACAGGTGTTCCACAGGCTAGTGATTCTAGCGCTACTAAGCCAAAAGGTTCTACTCTAGAAGGTATTATTGTAATATTTGCAATCGAATATAATTCTGCCACAGTTTCCTGAGGTAAATTACCTAAAAAGAAAACAGATTCCAGATTTAAATCTTCTTTTAATTGTTTTAATTGTTCTCTTAATTCCCCATCTCCAATTATTAAAGTAATAACATTATCAAACTCCTTTTCATAAATTTCAGCAGCTTTTAATAATAAATCAACTCCTTTAAAATCTGTTAATTTCCCGGTAAAATTGATCAGTTTAATATCATCTAATTCTGTTAAATCTTTATTGATATAATTACTTAAAACATTTAGTTTATCTAAGTTTTTAGGATGAAAAATATTTTCATCAAAACCATTTAATATCAACTTTAATTTATTATCTTCAACAGGAAAATGCTTTTTTACGCTTTTATTAATGTATTTTGATATAGTAATTATTTTTTCTGCATTTTCTGCAGCTTTTAAAGCTATATGATGGTATCTTTTATCTTTTTTAAAACCCTTAATATCTGTGCCATGAGCAGTTATTATATAAGGTACTTCTGTTTTTGAGGCCGCAAAAGGTGCTACCCATATATGTTGACAGTGGATTATATCCGGTTTAAAATTGTTCACTTCTTTATCAATAGTCTTTATAAATGTACTTAAATAATCATCCATTTCATCATTTGTCAGGTGGTAAAACTGATTATTACTATGCGGATGTGTTGTAAAGCAGGGGAAATCATAGTTAATTATAGTTTTTACTGGAAAACCTTCACCCCTATTTTTATATTTATCTACAACGATTACTTCCACCTCATGACCATATTCCACTAATCTTTTGGCAATATTTTTAGTATAAATACCACTTCCTGAACCTTCTAAAGGAAAATGGTTAACTAAAAGTACTCTCATCATACTACCTCCTCTGTTTTAGACCTTCAATAATTTTATTCCAAATATCCATTAATTGTTCATAGTCTTCTACCATATGATCTAATTGAGAATAAGCTACAGAAAATGCCTCGGGTAAATCTTTGAATTTGGGAGAATTATAATTATCAGCAAATTTATAACTACCTTTTACTAATTTTTTTCTTAACTTTTCTATATCATCATCAAATTTATCAGGTGCCCATTCACCCTTGTTTTTCAAATACCAATTCAAGAAAGGATTTCTTCCTAACCAACCTAAACAAGCACAATAAAATCTTTCTCGAACATCTGTATTATGAATATTGGGAACTTCAGGATAACTATCAAAAGTATTATGAAATATTTTTGTTTCAATATCTATAATCTTGCCACCTAAATCGGGTATTACTTGTCCTAAAAGTGTATCTTCTCCTCTACCTAAAACTAAATCTTGTCTATAATGATAAGTAGTAGAATAATATGGAGCCAGAAGTTCATATTTATTTAAATCAATAGCATGGTTTCCACCCAGTATCTTATTAGTACTTTTTGCCTTTAAAATATTATTTTTACTTTCTGTTATTAAATTATGGCCTTCAGATTTAACAAATTCATAAGCTTTTTCTTTTTGTAAACCCTCTAATAATTCTTTTAAGCCATCAAAATACATTGATGGTATTATATAATAACCGGTATAATCACTTGTAGTTACTACTACATTTTCTTTTTGTAAGTATTTAAGATGGTTACCCACAAAATCAATTTCTCTTTTGTTACCCTCATTATCTGCTAATACATAGGGCTTAACATCTGTATCGAAAAACATTAAATAATCAATTTTGGGTTTAGACAGTAATGCAGCTAATAATACTATATTTCTTCGTTTTCCATAAGGTACTAATCCATACTTTTTTAAATCCTGACTCTGAATTAATTTCTCTACCTCATACTTGGTTAGACCTAAATCTAGAAGTTGTTTTTTTAATTTCTCATTATTATTAATCTTTAATAATTCTATATCTACGTGTTTTTGCATGGCCTTCAATTTTCTTCGATTTAATCTATGTGAATAACAAATAAACATTTTTGTAATCTCATGACCATTTTTTTGCGCATTTAATATGAAATCACAATAAGGATAAAAAGTATCAATATTATTCGTGATTACACCAAAAGCAATCTTAGCCATATTATCCCCCCTATTAAAATAAAAAAACCCAATTCACACCCTTTAAAGTAAGTAGTGAATTGGTTGCTAAAGTAATATTTATATACCTAAGTTATATTTATACTTTGTATTTATATTTTACCTGATAAATGAAAATAATTCAAATGATATCAGTGATAGACTAAATCTTTTTTCTTAAATTTTTATATTGTATTTTTAAGACTTAAATACTATAATAAGTATTAAGTAATAATATTTTTTTAGGAAAGGAAGTTCTTTGTGGAAATATTTACTAAAAGATTAAAATTAGTCCCTTTAAAAGAAGAAGATATTGAAGATTCTCTAGAAAGTTTAAGTAAATTTTATAATAAAAAAGGATTTATAAGTAATAAAAATCATTTATCAAATCTAATGTACAAAATATATAATATTAAACTTGTTAATATGAAAAATGACCCTGATAATTATCTTTTTTATACTTATTGGTTAATTATCAAAAAAGATAATAATCAAATTATCGGAAGAATTGGCTTTAAAAATGTCCCGGATAAAAATGGAGAACTTGAAATAGGTTATGGTATCGGCCTGGAATTTAGGTCTCATGGTTATATGACGGAAGCCCTTAAAGCTATGATTGATTGGGCATTTAAACAAGAATTGCTTAATATTAAAAAAATTTTTGCTAAAACCAAAGAAGATAACATACCATCTCAAAAGGTATTAAAAAAAGCTGGGTTTTATTATGTAAGTCAAGAGAAGGAATTTCTATGTTGGAAAATTGCTAAAAATAAAGTAAAAAATAATACTATTTACTAATTTTTGTACCTGTATAGGTAAAGGAATCAGAATTCATATCTACTTTTTTCTCATCAACTTCTCCTATTACATTGCTACAGTTTCCACATAATAATTTCCCATTTTTCACTTCTGTATCATACACCCTAGTTATTTTGCTTTTCCAGCATCGAAGTACTTTGCCTTCACCTATCTTTTTATATTTAAAAAGTTTAGTTTTGCATTTTCCACATTTTATGATCAACATCTTAAAACACCTCATTTACTAAGTGGTTCATTTTAGTATAACAAAAATTTGCAATTAATAAAATTAAATATATAGAGAGGATGAATTATTATGAAAAGACATCTTGTTTTTTCATTGTTAGTTTTAATTTTTATTTCTTTTATGTTTGGCAACATCACTTCTGCAAAACAAACTGAGGGAATTGATATTAAAAAGGGCCTAACTACTTATTTGAAATTAGATCAAAATATTTCACAAATAATTGACTCAGTAGGAAAAATTGAAATAGAAAATAAAGGAACAACTGTGAAAAATGATTCAATAAAATTCGATGGACAAAATGATTATATCAATCTAAAAAACTTTAATTTTAAAAACCTTGGTCAAGGGACTATCTCTTTATGGTTTAAAGTTGAAGATATTCCAACCGAAGATGCTATTAGACCTATTTTATATTATGGCGCTAAAGACCCATGCCTTAATATGCCTGATGCCTCTAATCAAGGTTTAATTATTGAAGTAGCTCATGATCCAATGCATTTTAGATCTGAAAATTTATACTTTACTATCTTTGCTGATGGATGTAAATATCCCTCTTTTTGCTTTGATTCAAAAACCCCGATGGAAGAAAATGTCTGGTATCATTTCGTTGCTATAGTAAGTGAAGATTATAATACCGGTTATTTAAATGGACAAGAAATGACAAATAGAAGGTATAATTTTGGTAATTCAAATGACTCGGAATTTTTTGAAGACGCTGTCAAAGATGAAGCCTTTTGGATTGGTAAAGGCTATTGGGATGCCAAAGAAATGTTCTTTAAAGGTAATATAAAAAACATTCGTATTTATGATCGACCTATAAATGAAGATGAGATTGAATATCTATATCAAAATCAATTATAATATTGTTAAAAAGATCATTGATAAACTATTACTAAATTAAAACATTAAGTATAAATTAACCGAGGAGGTTAATTATGACGAAGTATCTAATATTTTCACTATATTTAATTTCATTTTTGGTTGTATTCTTGTTTTTTATAATTATAGTTTACCATCGAATCCAAAATCAAAAAAAGAAAAAGCTAAATGAATTAAAAAATGAATATTATCCAATTATAGAAGATTATATGAATAATAAAATTAATATGAAAGAAACTGAGCATAAGTTAAAGAACGAGTTGAATTATGAAACTATGATGGAATTATTCAAACCTCTTTTCAAAAAATACACAGAAAGAAACATTAATAAATTACAAGCCTTAATAAAACAAACAGGTCTCAATGACTATTATTTAGAAAAATTAAATTCAAATAATAAAAAAAAGAAACTAAAAGCTGCTTCTATCTTAGGTATTTTAGAAGAAAATAGAGCCTTAGATAAACTCTACCAAATGCTCAATTCTAAAGATGAATTAGTTATTATTACAACAGCATGGGCAATATCAGAAACTGGCAATATGGATAATCTAAATAATATAATTAATTCATTATTTAATAAAACTGATATGACCTATGAAGCCATTACAGAGTTATTAGTTAATTTTAATAAAAAAATCTGTGACAAATTAATAAATTATATTAATCAATATTTAGCTAATACAAATTATTTTAAATCTCATTTTGCAGTAAAAGATTATAAATTATTAGCCTTATTCATAGATATATTCGGCTTTTTTAGATATAAAAAAAGTTTAACAACTATGAAAAAATTGTTAAAAAGAAATCCCCACGAAGAAGTAATTATTCATATATTAAAGTCCCTAGTGAAAATTAGTGAGCCTATTGAAATAGACTTAACAAAATATTTATTACATAAAAATTGGGTTATCAAAAGCCAGACAGCTAAATATATAAGTAAAATCAATAATTCTAATTATCTGGAGATACTGAGAAAACTTTTAACAGATGAAAATTGGTGGGTTAAATATTATGCGGCTAAAGCTATTTGGAATTTGGGTGAAATAGAGTTAATGATTGATATTATTATAAAAGATAAACCCGGTGCAAATATTTGTGATTACATATTAGCCGAAAATAATTATAACTATATATTGGAGGAAAGAAAATGATATATAAAATTTTGCTTGTTTTAGACTACATAGCTATTTTCTATTTTTTCCTTGTTAATATAACTTATATAATTTTAAATATTCTTGCTTTCTTTTCAATAAGAAAAAAAAGATTAAAAAAGAAAATACTAGACATAGATAAACCTTTTAGTAGTGAATTTTATAAACCATTGAGCATTATAGTACCAGCATATAATGAAGAAAAGACGATAGTCGATAATCTAAAGTCAATATTAGAACTTCAATACCCAGAATATGAGGTTGTCGTCGTTAATGACGGTTCCAATGATCAAACACTTCAACAATTATTTGAAAATTTTAATTTGAAAGCTTTCACTACTAATTATAAAGCTGAAATTAAAACAGAACCAATTAAATGTATATATAAATCCACATCTCATCCTAATCTAATAGTAATTGATAAAGAAAATGGTGGAAAAGCAGATTCATTAAATGCAGGAATAAACATGTCTAGTTTTCCGCTAGTCTGTAATATAGATGCAGATTCTCTAATAGACAGTGAAGCTCTTCTTAAAATTGTAGAACCCTTTGTAAATGACTGGAAAGTAGTTGCAGCAGGCGGTACAATTAGAGTTGCAAACAAATGTAAGGTCAATGAAGGCCAGGTAAAAGAAGTAAATCTTTCAAAAAACTTTTTAGTAAGAATGCAGGTAGTAGAATATTTAAGAGCTTTTTTATTTGGCAGAGTAGGCTGGGCTTCAATTAACAGCCTCTTAATTATTTCAGGAGCATTTGGTGTATTCAAAAAGAAACATTTAATCAGAGCAGGTGGATATAACCCAAATACTGTAGGCGAAGATATGGAATTGGTTTTAAGATTAAATAGAAAGATGAAAGAATTTCGCCGAAATCATAAGATTGTCTTTTTACCTGATCCAGTCTGTTGGACTCAGGTCCCCAAAACTATAGCTTCTTTAAGCAACCAGAGAAAAAGATGGCAGAGGGGACTGGGAGAAAGCTTATTTTATAATATTGGTCTATTTTTTAACTATAAACATGGAACAATTGGTCTAATTGCTTTTCCTTTTTATTTCTTTGTTGAATTTTTAGGACCTATTTTGGAGTCAATAGGTTACATTTCCTTAATACTTACATTTATTTTAGGTTATGGTAACCAACAAATAATAATATTGTTTTTAATTTCAAGCATTCTCTTAGGTATTCTTTTATCTCTGAGTTCACTTTTTTTTGAAGAAATGTCGTTTAGAAAATATGAAAAGACAAAAGAAGTTATTATACTGGCAATTACTGCTGTTTTAGAAAACTTCGGGTATAAACAATTAAATACATTTTGGAGATTGATAGGACTTTATGAGTTAATAGTCGGTAATAAAGAATGGGGAAACCAAATAAGGTCACAATTTAGTGAATAAGAAAATAAAGGGCTTGAATTCTATTTTGACCTCAAGCCCTTTTGTTTATTTTAATAAGTTTATAATTAGGTTTAAATTATATTCACTCCCATCCCATGAGTTTTCATAATATAAATCTATTTTTTCTTTATAAATTTTACTATTATGAGTCATATTCAAATCCTTATAAAGAAAATAAAGTACTTTGTAATACTTCAATTTATTATTATCAATGTTATCAACTGTATTTTCGCTTTCTATTACCGCTTTTTTAAAATTTTCTTCTTTTATAAGCGAAATTATTTTTATATTTTGAGCTTCTATATATAATTTGCTTTTATTATAATTGATATCTTGTAGTATATTTAATGATAAATCAGTTCTATCTTCTTCCATAAACGCTTTGGCTCTATATAATAGAATTTCTCTGTTATTGTCAAATCTATTTATAGCAATATTAGACCAATAAATTATTTCTTTATATTTATTTTCTTTTTCTAAAGAATTTAATAAGCCCAAATAAGCATCTTTATAATTAGGAGAAATAAATATAGCACTTTTAAAATCTCTAATTGCTAATTCATTTTTTCTCATCGCTAAATAAGTATAAGCAACACCTACATATGCATCTGCATTCTTTTTATTATTTTCTATATACTTCCAATAATAAAAAACTGCATCATTTAAGTTGCCTCGCACTCTTTCCCGAAGGGCTTTTAGTAATAAATTATCATAGGTTAAAGGATAAGACTCCATAATGGAATTAGCTTTTTTTTCTTCCCCCATCCTTAAATATATTTTAATTAAATTACTTATAGCTTCTGAGTTTTGAGGTTCTTGTTGTAAATATTTTATATAATATAAACTAGCTTCCTTTAAATTACCATTATAAAATAAAGTCTCTGCTATAAACTTATTAATATTTAAACCTTTTCCAAGTAATTTTTGTAATTCCGAAATTTGTTTCTCATTATTTTTTTTATAATAATCTGCTAATATTAAGCGAGCTCTATAGTCTTCTGGATGCTTTCTTAACCAATTTTTAATATCTTCCTTTTGGATAGAAACATTCCATGATCTATAACGTGCTAAGGAATAACCCGGGGCTTGATCTATAGCCTTTTTATATTGTATTTTTGCTTTTTCATTCATGTTTTTTTCATAATAAACATCTCCCAATAAAATATAACTATCAGGATTTTTATTTTGGTTTTGATTAAATTTAATAGCAAATTTTTCTGCTTTATCTAGTTCATTATTTATAATATATGATCTACTTAACCAATAGTAAATTGTTTTCGAATAGTCATCATTATTCTCAATATATTTATTTATAGTATTAATAGCTTCTCTAGGTTTATCTTGATTCAATAAAATCTGAACACTTTTTATAATTGCTTTACTATTTTCTGAAATATTATAACATTCTAATGCCTCGTCATATAAATCCACTTCATATAGTAAATTTCCCATTTCATAATTATTTAGGCAATCATCTGCTTTTATTTGTGGAGATATAAATATAAGTAGTAATAAAAATACTATTATTAATTTATTTTTCATATTATCAACCCTTTATACTTATTTTAATTTATTATATAATACGTGTATATTGTAATTCAAATATAATTGAAATAAGGAATGAATATAATGAAAACCAAAATATTATTTTTTTTAATTATTCTATTAATTATATTTAGTATAACTGCTTCTAGCAAAGGCATTATCATTGCTAATAATAATAATATAATTGATATATTTAGATCAAGATCAAAAGAAAAAATTAATGTTTTAATTAAGGATTTAATTTCTTATGACAAAGTCATATTACATTTGGGATCTAAGTATGTTTTTCAAAAAGGTAGCGCTTTTTATTATAAAACAAGCCAAGAAAATTTAAAATATTTTTGTGATAGTTTATCGAAAAATAATATTGAAGTTTATCTATGGTTTATGGATAGTTTTGGCAGTAAAGGTTTTGAAGACATATATAATGATCATAAAAACATCATTGACAATAATTATAAACATATCGATCAATTAGATTTAAAATATGAAGGTATTGTTATTGATTTAGAATGGATAAACTTAGTTACAGATATAGATAACAGTAATAGATACTTACAAATCATTAAATACCTTACTAATAAATTTAAAAATAAAAAATTGTATGCTTTTGCTCCAATAATTGATAATACAAGAGAGAATATTAAAAGAGGTTATCCTGAAAGTGAACTTTTACAATATCTAGATAATATAATACCAATGTTATATATCAAAGATGGAGGATTTTATTTAGAAAATAATCAATTAAACTTTTTTTTAAATAAAAACCGAATTGAAGATATTAAAAATTATTATTATGAAAATAACTATATCCCTGCTGTTTCAATAGAAAATGGAATAATTTTAGAAAAAAATAATAACTTATATTTTATTAAAACTACCAATACTTTTAATTATAAAGATAAGGTAAATATAGTTTATGAAAAAAATAAATTTTATTATGAAATCAAAGGTTATAAAACTACTGAAAATTTTTCGATTGAAAGAAACGATGGTGTATATGAAGAAATTAAAAAAAATAATATAATCCATTTCTTTCAATTAAATACTCAAAACTTAATTCAAGAAAATAATTATATTTGGGAATACTTCATATCAAAAGGATATAAACCGGAATAACAACTAGTTTATATCCTTTTTAATTCCATACAAAAAATATGTTTACTTACTATTAAATATTTTACTCATATTGCGACAGCCATTTCCCGTGTGCTTCTATTAGATCATCACATAGATTAATTATATCTTCTATGGATAATTCTGAAGAAGTGTGAGGATCCAGTAAAGCAGCTTGATAGATATACTCTTTTTTCTTTTCTAAGGCTGCCTTAATTGTCATAATATGTACATTAATATTAGTTCTATTTAATGCAGCTAATTGTTCAGGTAATCTGCCTACATGACAGGGAGTTATTCCATTTCTATCAACTAAACAAGGGACTTCTACAATAGCGTTATCTGGTAAATTCTCAATAAGCCCTTTATTTAAGACATTCCCGCCAATACTATAAGGTTGATCAGTTTCAACAGCTTCCATAATATAAGAAGCATACTCATTAGACAATTCATGCTCTAAATCTTTATTGTCAATTAAGCTATCTCTCATCTCTTCCCACTCCGCTATTTGCTCTTCACATCGCCGTGGGTATTCATCTAACGGTATATTAAATTCATCTATCAATCCTGGATACTGAGATTTAATAAAATACGGCAAATATTCAGCATTATGTTCGCTGGATTCTGTTACATAGTAACCAAATCTTTTCATTATTTCATATCTTACCATATCGTCATGTGGTTTTTCTCTCTTAAAAGCCCTTGTTTTAATTTCAGGATAAAGATCTTCTCCCTCTCTACTTACTTCTAATAACCAAGCCATATGATTAATTCCGGCTATTTTATGTCTGATATTATCTGTGTTCATCTCTAAAGGCTCTAGCAGTGAGTTTAGACAGTCCTGTACACTATGACATAGTCCTACAGTATTTACATCAGTTGCTTTTAACATAGCACCAGTCAAGATGGCCATTGGATTAGTATAGTTCAAAAATAATGCATCTGGAGCTACTTCTTCTATATCTTTTGCAAAATCTAGCATTACTGGTATAGTTCTTAAAGCCCTGAATATACCTCCAATGCCAATTGTATCACCTATAGTTTGTCTAAGACCATATTTTTTTGGAATTTCAAAGTCTATTACTGTAGAAGGCTTATATCCTCCTACTTGAATAGCATTAATTATGTAATCTGCATTTTTTAAAGCATTTTTGCGGTTTTTATAAGCATTTATCTTTCCATAATTACCATAATTATTATTAATGTTTTTTAGCATCATGGCTGATTCTTTTAATCTCTTGTGATCAATATCATATAAAGCAAATTCAGATTCTCTTAAGGCAGGAGTTAATAAGCAGTCACCTATTACATTTTTAGCAAAAATTGTACTACCTGCCCCCATAAAAGTTATCTTTGGCATTAAATCACCCCATATTAATTAAATTTAGATATAAAAAAATGCCCAGTATATCTAATACTGGGTAAAAATATTTATATGGTAGGGCTAACAGGATTCGAACCTGTGGCCTACAGATTAGGAATCTGCCGCT